>JACQVV010000326.1 GCA_016209595.1 Planctomycetota bacterium | reverse complement strand
TTGTCCACGGACGCCGACACGACGCGGGAGCCATCGGGGCTGAATGCGGCGCTGTTGACCCAGTAGTTGTGCCCTCGCAGGACTCGAAGCTCGGCCCCCGTGGCCGCGTCCCAGATCCGGACGGTCTTGTCCTCGGACGCCGAGACGACGCGGGAGCCATCGGGGCTGAAGGCGGCCCTCATGACAGGGTTCTGCTGCCCTGGCAGGACTCGAAGCTCGGCCCCCGTGGCCGCGTCCCAGATCCGGACGGTCTTGTCCCAGGACGCCGAGACGACGCGGGCGCCATCGGGGCTGAACGCGGCGCTCTTGACCCAGTTCTCGTGCCCTGGCAGGACTCGAAGCTCGGCCCCCGTGGCCGCGTCCCAGATCCGGACGGTCTCGTCGTCGGACGCGGAGAGCACGCGGGAGCCATCGGGGCTGAAGGCGGCGCTGGTGACCCTATGCTCGTGCCCTCGCAGGACTCGAAGCTCGGCCCCCGTGGCCGCGTCCCAGATCCGGACGGTCTCGTCGTCAGACGCCAAGACGACGCGGGACCCATCGGGGCTGAAGGCGGCGCTCTTGACGCCCTCCTCGTGCCTTCGCAGGACTCGAAGCTCGGCCCCCGTCGCCGCGTCCCAGATCCGGACGGTCTTGTCCCAGGACGCCGAGACGACGCGGGACCCATCGGGGCCGAATGTGGCGCTCCGGACTTCCTTCTCGTGCCCTCGCAGGACCCGAAGCTCGGCCCCCGTCGCCGCGTCCCACATCCGGACGGTCTTGTCGCTGGACGTCGAGACGACGCGGGAGCCATGGGGGCTGAAGGCGGCGCTGTTGACAAGGTTCTCGTGCCCTCGCAGGACTCGAAGCTCGGCCCCCGTGGCCGCGTCCCAGATCCGGACGGTGCTGTCGTCAGACGCCGAGACGACGCGGGAGCCATCGGCGCTGAATGCGGCGCTCGTCACCCCGCTCTCGTGCCCCCGCAGGACGAGGCGCAGGGCGGTTCCAAGCTCGACGGCGGGCGCGAGCCGGCTCCCGAGCCAGATCGACTTTCTCGCCTGGGTCCGCTCCCGCCAAGCTTCCGCCACCATGTAGAGCTTCGGCCCTGGCTCTTCCCAGGGCGGCGGAGTCTTCCACCCCCCCTCGGGCGGGACGTAGTGGGCTCTCCCCTCGGGACAGTCGTACCAGTAGCAGTAGTTGTAGAGCTGCTGGAAAAGCGATTCGGGGTGCCGGGAGAGGAAGACGAGGTCGCGACCGAGCGCCTCGGCCAGAAGTTCCAAGATCCGGCGCGTGACGACGACGCCGGGGGAGCGTTCGAGCGAGGCGCGCGGCGGCAGCGTGACCGGGGCGCGGGCCAGCGCGAAGTCGTAGTCCGCGGCGAGATCGAAGACGAGGCCGGCCTTCGCCTTGGCCTCGAGATACGGCAGGTGCGTCAGGATGTTTAGCACGTTCTGCCACCACTCCGCTTTCGTCGCCTGATACGCGAGTTCGACGAGGCGCCGTTCTCTCTTGGCCCCTTTCGTGGTGAAGAACTTGAGGAGCCGGCGGTGGTATCCTCGCATGGGGCCGACCCCGAGCCGCTCCTTCACCGTCCGTTCGAACTCGGGGTGGAAGAAGGCGAGAAGCCGGCGCCGGGTGACGACGAAGTTGGCGAGCGCGCGCGTGATTCCATGGAGCTCGCCCGACGGGAGCGCCGCCTTGTCGGAAAGAGACTCCGCGAGCTCGTCGACCGCGAGCCCCTCCCGCCCGGCGGCGATGAGGCCCAGGTAGTCGGCGATGCGGTCGTCGCCGTACTCCGCGCCGAGGCGGCCGACGATCTGTCGAAAAAGGCCGTCGACCGTGGTCGCGAGCTGGCCGACCGCGACTCCGGAGAGCGCGATCTCGTCCAGGGCGACTTTCAGGAAGAGCGGGTTCCCCGCCGCGCGGGAGACGAGCTCCTGGCGGTCGGCCGGGGCGATCTCGAGACGACGTTCGCCCCCGTAGGCCGCCACGATCCGTTCCATCTCGCTCTGCGAGAGGGGCGGGAGCTCGTGGGTCGCCACGCCCGGCCTGTGACTCGCGGTTTCGAACACATCAACCGGCCGCGTGGTGAGGATCACGCGGACGTTGGGTCCGTAGGCAAATGGGAGCCAGAGAAGATCGCGCCCGGCGTCCGAGACCTCGTCGATGCCGTCCAGGGCGAGGACGAGCGGGCGCTCGGTCCCCGCCAGCGCAGTGGAGACTTGTCGCCGCCTGACCTCGGGATCGGGGTCGGGATCTTCGGCCAGGATCCGGATCTGCCGGAGGCTTTCTGCGACAGCGCGGGTGATCCCCGCCGGCTCGCGGCTCTCGCCGCCCGCCCCCAGGAAATGGGTCACCACGGGGACGGCGGGGTCGTTCCAGTCCTTGACGAAGCGCGCAAGGAGGGCGCTCTTCCCGGTCCCGGCCACGGCGTGGACGGCGAGCGTGTGTTGGGCGCCACGGGAGCGCGCGAACTCGGCGAGGCGCGCGAGGTGCTCGCCCCTCCCCACGAAGCCCCGGACCTTCTCCTCGATGAGTTCTCTCGTCGATTCCGCGAGCGTGGGTAGCCCCCGCGAGACGACCTTCCCGGGCGGGTAGTCGTCGTCGATCAAGTCCCCCGGCGCCCGCCCGATCCCTTCGGCGAGGTCGGCGGTCTCATTCCACGTGAAGACGAGCTCCCCCTCACCCGCGAGCCTGTGCTTCAAGGCCTCCAGCGCCTCGCGGTCGGTCTGGGTCTCGCCGACCGCCTCGGGCGGCGTCACCCGGGATGGATCGCGGAAGAAGAAGAGCCGCCGCGCCCCGCGGCGCACGGCCTCGTCGATCTCCATCTCGGTGATCGAGATCTTCCGCTCGTTCGCGGCGCCCGCTCCAGCGTCGGGGGGCCGCCAGCCGTAGCGGCCGTCCAGGATGTTGACGAAGTACTGGCACTCGCGCACGGCTTCGAGACACCAGTCCACGACCGGCTCGCCCGGCTTCCGGTCCCGCCACCGGAGATCGTAGGGAATGAGCGAGAGCCGGCGCTCCGCGATCCTCTCCTTCACACCCTCGAACGCCGCGTGGAGCTTGTCCCGCTCCTTTTCAAGGTCCTTGAACGTGGAGGAGACGAAGACCTTGAGGCTCTGCCAGGGTTCGACCATCCGGAACCTCTCGAGAAAGACGAGCGTAGGCTACTACCTGGTCGTTGCCCTTTCCGCAACACCTTCGCTCAGCGTCCGAGGAACCTCCTACCTCGCGCCCGACGCCAGCCACTCGATCGAGACCGTCTCGCCCTCAAGCGATCCAGAAAAACGCCATCATTCCACCCGCCGGATGCCAAAGTTGCCGCCGGCGACTTTGACGATCTGAATCTCAACGCCGTTGTTGTTCAGCGTGAAACTGTCGCCTTGGTAGAGCGCCTTCGGCTCGGAGGAATACTGGAAGTAAACGTCGTAGCAGCCGTTGCCCACGAAGACGGAGCCGGTGGCGTTGGCGGCAACCACGAAATCCTTCCCCTTTCCGGCCGAGCGCAAGCCGACGCGCACGCGGAAGTCATTCGGGTTCTTGACCCGCACCTCTATCGGTCCCGAAAGTTCGCCCCCGGATTTCGGCCACTTGGTGGGTGTGGCAAACGAGGGCTTCCTGAGCTTCCTGACGAGGAGAAGCACGACCAGCAACACTCCCAGCGCCACGGCGCCGTAGACGATAGGCCACATGCCTGGATGCTAGACGCGGCAGGACGGCAAAGCAACTGGAAAGTGCCTCGGACGCACCGGCAACGGTCTTTCTCGTGCACCGCCGTCAACGGGGAAACATTCGTGACCTGCGTCCTTGCTTCCTCGAGTCGCGCCCGTACAATCGCGTTCGAGTTCCACGATGGTGAACCAGGACGCTGTCCCGGGTGATGCGTCAAGGGTGGAGATCCCGCCCCATCTCCTCCCGCTCCTCGACCATCTATCGCGGATGGACCTCGACCGCCGGAGGGCGGCCGAGACGCTCTTGGCGATCGTCGAGCTCGGTTACTCCGTCGCCCCACCCGGGCCCGGCGACGCCGGGGCGGGGCGCGACACGCGGGCGATCCTGGCCCGCCTCTCGGCGCCCGAGGCGGTTCCTGTCCCGGAACTCATGGGCCTGTGGCTCGCGCACCGCCCTTTGCTCGAGAAGGGCCGGAGGGCGGAGGATCTCGCCCTGCCGGCGTCCCTGGTGGAGAGGCTCCTCCGGGCCGGCGAACCGCTTCTCGCGCTCGACATCCTCGCCCCGTCGCTCGAGTGGTGGCCTGGGGATCCGAGACTCCTGGAACTCGAGGGCCTTGCGCTCGCGCGCTCCGGTTCGAAGCGCGAAGCCGCGCGGGTTCTCGAAGATCTTTGCGCCCGAGCGGAGAGTCGGACTCCCAGAGCGCTCGGAATCCTGGTCGAGGCCTGTGGCGAGCTCTGGTACGAGGAAGTGGATCCCGCCAGAGGCAAGGAGTACCTGGCTCGGGCGCTGGCGCCCTTCGACCAGGGGTTCGGGACCCGGTACGAGGCCGCCACCCACGCGGCCGGTCTCTGCCTCCTCGCCGGAGAGGCCGAACGCGCCCGTCATCTCGCCGCGGGAGCCGTCCAGGAAGCGAGGCGCTCACTCGGCCAGTGGCGCGAGCCGTCCCGCTGACGTCGGCGCCACGAGGCGGCGCGCGCGATTCCTGGCCAGGCACTTGGCGTTCGACTTCTCCCGGATCGACCGGTGCCTTCCCGTGCCCCAGGTCGTCATCTTCGCGGGCCACATGGTCGATCGACCGGACCGCCCCGAGCCGAGGTTCTCTCCCGAGATGGAGGGGGCGGTCCGTGAGGCTATCGGCAAGAAGCTCGCCGAGCTGGGGGCGGGGATCGGATTCGCGTCAGCGGCCTGCGGATCGGACATCCTGTTCCTGGAGGAGATGCTCGAACGGGGAGGCGAGATCCACGTCGTCTTCCCCTCTTCGCGCGAGAGATCCGAGAGGACGAGCGTCGACCTCGTCCCGGGCTCGAACTGGAGGGAGCGGTTTCGCCAGATCATGGACCGGGCCACGAGCGTCCACGAGACCGGCCATGGTCCCACGGCAGGGAACCCAATCACCTACCGCTACGGGACGCTCATCCAGGAAGGGCTGGCCGAGCTCAGGGCCGAGGCGCTCGCCAGCGCGGTCGCGGGCGTCGCTGCCTGGGACGGCCAGCTGGGAGACGGCCGGTGGGGCACGGGGCACGCGGTCCGTCGATGGAAGGGTCGCCTGCGGAGGGTCGAGATCGCCTGGCCGGGAGGACCGCCGGCGAAGCGTGTCTCGTTCGATCCGCCCTCCGGGAAGTATCGATCCAAGGGCCCCTTCTCGGACCGGATCGTGGCGATCCTTTTCGCCGACGTCTCGGGATTCAGCTCCCTCCAGGAGGAACGGCTCGACCTCTTCCGGGAGGAGTTCGGCGAAGCCGAAATGAGGGGGGGTCCGGGGGGGGCACTCCCCCCCGGGCGACAGGATGTCGCAGGGGGAGGCCGAGGGGGCGGAGCCCCCTGGGGAGGCCCGAAGTCCATGGATGGACGGAGGGCCGACAGTTCCTGGGGGGAACCGTGTCCGTGCTCCGGAAGGCGCCGGAGCAGCCTCTCTACCGCAACACGTGCGGGGACGGGATCTTCCTCGTCTTCGAGGACGTGGGGGCGGCCGGACGGGTTGCGCTCGCGATCTCGCGCCGGGTCCGGGAGATCGACTGGCCGGGGATGGGCCTTCCGCGGAACCTCTCGCTGCGCATCGCGCTCCACTGCGGTCCGGCGTACGAGTGGCGCGATCCGATCACCGGAGGCCGGAACTTCTACGGCGCGCACGTCAACTTCGCGGCGCGGATCGAGCCGAAGACCGAGACCGGGGAGGTCTTCGCCAGCGAGACCTTCGCGGCGATCGCGATCGCAGAACGAGCGAGGGGATTCACCTCCCGCTACGCGGGCCGGATCCAGCTTCCCAAGGGCACGGGGCTCCACCCCGTCTACCGCCTCGAGGCCTCGGGGCTCGCCCAGGAGGAACCCGACGGGTCGGCCTCGATCCGCGACGCGATCGAGGAGGCGTTCCGCGGCGGCCGGGCGGGCGACATCGCGATCCTCGCCCTCGAGCGGGGATGTGCCGACGCCCCGACGCTCCTCGCCGCGGCGAGGCGGCTCCGCGACCTCCTCGCGTTCCCCGCCGTGGTCAAGGTGTGCCGCCGCGTGCGCGAGATCGCGCCCGAGGACCGGGCCGCCCTGGAGCTCGAGGCCCTGGCGCTCGCGCGGATCGGGGCCGAGCACCGCGAGGAGGCGAGGTCGCTCCTCGATCGGGCGCTGGTCGCGAGCCGCGGGGGCGGGGAGTCGCGCGCGCTTCAGGGACGGCTCCACAAGGAGGCCTGGCGCGCCGCGTGGTCAGGGGGATGGGATCCGACCGAGATTCGACGCCGGGCTATCCTGGCCGTGGCAGACCTCGACCGCTCGATCGAAGCCTACCGGGCGGCCTACCACTCCTCCGACCGCACCGACATCTGGCCGGGGATCAACCTCCTCACGCTCGCCGTCCTCCGGCGATCCCTGGCAGGCCCGGGTCCCCACCCCGAGGACGAGGCCGCCCGCCTGGCAGCCGAGCTCGCGCCGCTCGTCGATCGCGCGGTGGATTCGTCCTCCGACGACGAGGCCCGCTACTGGGCTCTCGCGACGCGCCTCGAGCACCGGATCGTCGGATCCCCCGAGGGGGCGGATCCGTCCCTCCTTCGCAAGCAGATTCACACCGACGTGCTGGAGGCCCTGGCGTGCGTGGGCCCGAGATATTTCCTGGTCGACAGCACACGCCAGCAGCTGGGCATGATGTCGCAGCTCGGCTTCCGGCCGGAGCTCGTGAGCGACCCCCTCACCTGCTTCGAGAGTGCCTGGCAGATGGCGATCCGGCCCGACCTGCCCGCGACGAGGATCGTCTTCGCCGGCCACCGCATCGACGACCGCGAGGCGAGGCAGCCCAGGTTTCCTCGGAGCGACGCGCCCGCCGTGGTCGAAGCCCTCCGGCGCCACCTGGAATCTCTGGTCGACGTTCATGGGGACGTGCTCGTCCATCTCTCGGGGGCCCCGGGCGGCGACATCCTGTTCGCCGAGGTCTGCCGGGACATGGGGGTTCCCTACATCATCTTCCTCCCCTTCGACGAGAAGACGTGGATCGACGGCACGGTCCGACCGGCGGGGGAATCGTGGGTCGAGAGATTCGAACGCGCGTGCGAAGGCACGTTCCTCTGGGAGGCGACGAGCGGGGAGAGCCGCCCGGCCGTCTGGCGCCTCACCGACTCGATTGGCAAACCGGGCAAGGACGATCCGCGAGCCGAGCTCAACCGGTGGATGCTCGCCTCGGCCGGGGCCTACGGCTCCGGGAAGCCCATCGTCGTCGCCCTCTGGAACGGGGAACCGTCGTATGAAGCCGGAGACCCGGCGAGCGTGGTCGATCTCGCCGAGCGAGGGGGGCTCCAGGTGATCTACGTCCTGACTCCTCTCGCGATCAAGCGGGGCACGCGTGTCCATACCAAGCCCGTGCCCGGGGTGGCCAGAAGGGACTCGGAGAGGATACCCGTCCTCAAGCCCGAGGCAGGGGGAGTGCCCTTCTGGTTGGGAGAGATCTCGCGGCTTCTGGGAGGCTGTTCCGAACCGAAGATCCGAGACAGGTGGAGAGCCTACTACTCGGACGAGGCGGCCCTCGATTTCCTGGGATCCCTCAGGCTCCGCTTCGAACCCATCGAGCCCCTCACGCCCAGGGGCAGGGAACTCGTGACCCTCGGCTTCGAGATCCTGGCCCTCGACCGTGAAGGTCGCTCCTACGGAGCCATCCTGGCCCGAGCCAGAGAAGTGGGAGTCGAACGAGTGGACGTCGATCTCGCCGCCTTCGGCCTCGGCCTCTTCACGGTACGCCAGCTCCGCAAGATCCTCCGTCAAGATATCGGCCCCCGCACCTCGCAGCTCTTCTTCACGCTCAACCTGAACCACGGGATGATCCGCTCGGGCGGCTTCGCCCCGATCGTGCGCAAGTTCTTCGACTCCAAGCTCGCGAGCCGCATCCCGATCGAGCTCTCCGAGGATTTCCCCGACGGGCTCGCCGCGATCCGCGACCCCGGCGAGCGCAGGACCCTGGTCGATCGGGCGGTTGACGAGCTCCTCTCGATCGTGAGCGAGCGCCGGCTCCAGCTCATCCTCGACGACAACAACCAGCTCGATGCCGCGGTCCGCGCGGCGCTGTGGATGGCGAAGAAGACGAAGGCGGACGCGCGCTACACGCGGAACATCCTCGAGATGGTCCTCCGGCCGGGCATCCCCCCACGTTCGATCATCGAGGAACTCGCGCTCTATCGGCTGAAGGGCAAGCCCTACGTCCTCGAAGGCGTCGAGACCCGCGCCCACTACGATTTCCTCCAGGCGCACTGGCCCGACGAGTTCGAGGACACCGCGATGCAGGGCTGGACGATCCAGATCGAGCCCGCCCTCGAGGGCCACTTCGACCCGGCGCACACGCCGGAAGAGCCGCGGGGGTATCGCCTCAAGAAAGGCGTCCTCCGTCATCTCGGCTACGCCTGCGATGAGGGAGACAAACCGACGAAGACGCGGAACGTCCGGCCGGTCCCTCTCATGGGGCCTCGAGCGGCCGGTCGGCGTCGCAGAACGTGGGGGCGAGGAGGATCGGCTTGCCGCAGCAGGCGGTCTTCGCGGGTAGGCCGAGCGCCTTCTCGGGGACGGCGAGGCCACGCGCACAGAACGGGCAGCGGATGCGGAACTTCCCGCCGCGCTTGACGGGCGTCAAGATGGGCGGGCCTGGCTCGATGCCGTGGAGGCGCAGGATGTAGACGGCGCCCTCCCAGTCACCGGCAACGATCCGTAGGCCGGAGCGGTCGGCGGCCAGGGCCTTGACCGCACCATTGCAGTAGAAGCGTCCCAGCTCCGTCCCGCTCTCGGCATCCGAGACCCTGACGGTCTTGTCCTCGCTCGCCGATACGACGCGCCGGCCGTCTGGGGAGTACGCGCAGGCATACACCTTGTCCGAATGCCCGGCGAGCGTGGCGAGCTCCCGGCCGCTCTCGGCATCCCACACCTTGAGCGTCTTGTCCCAGCTCGCCGAGACGACCCGCCGCCCGTCTGGCGCGTACGCGCAGCAACATACGGCGTCCGAATGCCCGGCGAGCGTGGTCAGCTCGCGGCCACTCTCGGCATCCCACACCTTGAGCGTCTTGTCCCCGCTCGCCGAGACGATCCGCCGGCCATCCGGCGAGTACGCGCAGTCGCTCAGTCCGCTCGAATGCCCGGCGAGTGTGGTCAGCTCGCGGCCGCTCTCGGCGTCCCAGAGCTTGAGGGTCTTGTCGGAGCTCGCCGAGACGACCCGCCGGCCGTCCGGCGAGTACGCGCAGGCATACACCGCGCCGTCATGCCCGGCGAGCGTGGCCAGCTCGTGGCCGCTCTCGGCATCCCACACCTTGAGCGTCTTGTCCTCGCTCGCCGAGACGACTCGCCGGCCGTCCGGCGAGTACGCGCACGCCTTCACCTTGTCCGAATGCCCCGCCAGCGTCGCCACCTCGCGGCCCAGCTCGGCGTCCCAGACCTTCAGCGTATTGTCCCAACTCGCCGACACCACCCGCCGGCCGTCCGGCGAATACGCGCACGCCGTCACGTATCTCGAATGCCCGGCGAGCGTGGCGAGCTCTCGGCCGCTCTCGGCATCCCACACCTTGAGGGTCTTGTCCCCGCTCGCCGAGAGGACCCGCCGGCCGTCCGACGCGTACGCGCAGGCGTCCACCGTATCGGAATGCCCGGCGAGCGTCGCCAGCTCGCCGCCGGTTTCGCCGTCCCACAGCTTGAGCGTCTTGTCAACGCTCGCCGAGACGACCCGCCGGCCGTCCGGCGAATACGCGCACGCCGTCACCCCCCTCGAATGGCCCGCCAGCGTCGCCACCTCGCGGCCCGTCTCGGCGTCCCAGACCTTCAGCGTCTTGTCATGACTTCCCGACACCACCCGCCTGCCGTCCGGCGAATACGCGCAGGCCCCCACCTTGTCGGAATGCCCGGCCAGCGTCAGCACCTGGCGGCCCGTCTCGGCGTCGGAGACCTTGAGCGTCTTGTCACGACTTCCCGACACCACCCGCCTGCCGTCCGGCGAGTACGCGCAGGCTTCCACCTCGTCCGAATGCCCGGCGAGCGTCGCGAGCTCGCGACCAGTGTCGGCATCCCACAGCTTGAGCGTCTTGTCCTGGCTCCCCGAGGCGACTCGCCGGCCGTCCGGCGAGTACGCGCAGGCAATCACACGGTCCGAATGCCCGGCGAAGGTGGTCAGCCCGCGGCCGCTCTCAGCATCCCACACCTTGAGCCTCTTGTCCCCGCTCGCCGAGACGACCCGCCGGCCGTCCGGGGAGTACGCGCAGGCACTCACCCAATTCCAATGCCCGGCGAGCGTGGCGAGCTCTTGGCCGGTCTGGGCATCCCACACCTTGAGCGTCTTGTCAAAGCTCGCCGAGACGACCCGTCGGCCGTCCGGGGAGTACGCACAGGCTGTGACCCTGCTCGAATGCCCGGCGAGCGTGATCAGGCAGGCCGAGCGCCTTTCCGGCCTGTTCATCCATTCGAAGCACGGGCGAGTCTCCATGCCTGCGTCGATACGGCCCCGAACCTTCCTGGCGGCAGCCGTCGCCGCCGGCTCGTTCACAGCCTGTTGGAGCGTCAGCCCCGGTTCGCGCGCCAGGAGGTGCGCCTGCCCCCTCACGAACTCGCTGAAGTCTGTGACCTCGTGCGACAGAGGCACCTCTCGCGGCGCCTCCCGCTTCTCCACCCCTCTTCCAGCCGCCGGTTGCCACTTCGCCTTCACGACGAACGGGTTGACCGCCAGATCGCTCCCGCATACGGGACACGGCATCAGGCCTCCGAGGTCCGACTCCTCGATGCCGCTCCACGCCAAGCAGTACGGGCATGAGACTCCTGCGCGTCCCTCGTGCACCCGCGCCGTACGGATCGGCGGGCCCGGCCGCGCCCGGCCCACGCCCACCCGATCGTAGTCAAGGACCAGATCGTACGCGCCCCCCGCCGTGCACTTCGCCTCGATGAAGTCGAGGTCCGTCAGCGTCGCTTCCAGTTCCTTGCACCGCTCGCCGCGCGTCTCCTGGTACGGCAGTTCGGACGTCTTGCGGCGGTTCGGTCTCTTTCCCGCGTCTGCATCTTGCCATGTCGCCTGTCCGCCGAAGTACGCCGCCAGCCCGGTGTGGCGCGCGCGTCCCTCGTCTTCTCCGAGGAACTCTCGCGCCGCGGCTTCCCCCACCTGCCGGTGGTAGAACGCCGTCACCGAGGCGCCGTCGGCGGCCCGCTGGGTCAGGTAGGGCGCTAGGTCCGCGTACAACCGCGACCACAGCGCCACCGGCAGGCGGCGCTCTGGCAGCTTCCAGCGCGTCTCGAGCGGCTTCATCACCTCCTCGTCCCGCGCCAGCACGTCCAGAAGCTCGTCCTCGGTGAGCCCGCTCCTCGCCGCCGCCAGATACCCCAGCGCACGCGAGACCAGGAGCGGCCCGTGGTTCTTCGGCTCCGAAAGCCGCGCGAAGAGGTCCTCGAGAATCCCGGGGATGTCCGCGAAGAGCCCCGGCACCTTGTCCGCCCCGCATGGCAGCCCGTCGTACGACCGCCACAGGCGCGCCTCCTCGAACGCCAGCTTCAAGTAGAGCGGCAGCCCGCAGGCGTCGAACTTCGAGAACACGTCCGCCTCCTGCTCCGACGTCAGCTTCCGCCCCGCCTCCCGAAGCCACCAGGCCAACAGCTCGCGCCCCTCGGCCGGGTTCATCGGGGAGAGTTTCACGCGGTTTGACTCCGGGAGCCTCCCCTCCAGCGCGCGCAGGTCCTCGCCCGGCAGCGTCGCGACCACCAGCCACACGTGCTCGGGCAGCTCCTTCGGCAGCCACGTGAGCGAGTGCGCCCCGTCGGCCGGCGAGAGCTGGTCCAGCGCGTCCAGGAACACGATGAGCGGCTTCTGGGCCGTTGCAAGCGCCAGCCGCTTCGGGAACTCCGGGACCAGTTCCCGGATGTCCTGCGGCACGGGCGTTTCGTCCCCGTACGCCCGCGACAGATCCTTGCAGATGCCCTCCAGGAGCGACCGAACATCCGACGAAGCCGCCGTGGCGCCGATGAACCGCTCGCAGACGACCGCCTCCGGACGCGCCGCCTTCACCCGAAGGATCGCCTTGGCCATGAGCGCCGACTTCCCGCTGCCCGACTCCCCCCACAACGCGAGCGGCAGCCGGTCGGTCCCGCGCGCGTGCGCCTCCACTCGGTCCAGATACGCCGTCCGCCCGATGAAGACGCGGGCGCGGTCCTCGCCGAAGTCCTTGTGCGCGTCGGCCTCCTGCTTGACGGGGTCCTCTTCCCTCGTCTCCTTGACCACCGCCTCGATCACCTCCGAGAGACGGCGCTCCACGTCGTTCGCGAACCGGTCGAGGTGGTCCGTCGCGATTCCGTCGCCCGTCCACTTGACGGTGTACTTCTCGACGTTTCCCCGAAGCTTGTCCTCGACGAGGTGCTTCAGCTCCTCCAGGCGCTGCTTCGCGTCCGGGTCCCGCCGACCGTTCTCGTCGAGGTCGACATAGTCCTTCGCCGAGCGGTCCTCGGGCAGTCCCTCGATCGTGCGGAAGAACGCGAAGACGTGCTCGCGGGCGTCGGGAACGGCCAGCGCGCCCGCCTGGATCTCCTGTTCGGTGGCCGAGGCCGTGTACTTGAAGAGCGCCTCCGGCCCGAACCCCGCCGCCTTCGCCGCCGCGGCGAGCGTCTCGTGCAGGCGGCGTTCCACGGGACCCCACGTCTCGTACTCGACGTACTCCCCCGCGCGGGATTTCAGCACCCAGACGGGCGGGACGTTGTTCTCGTCGCGCCGGTACCACTCGTCGAGCAGCGCGCGGTCGGCGATGTGCGGCAGGAGCGCCTTGAACTGGGCGTCAGGGATCTCCGCTGGCGGTGGCCGCCAGCCGTATCGGTCGCCCAAGAGGATGATGAAGTTCGGCCGCGGGGAGACTGTCTGGCAGCGTGCCAGCTCGTCCAGGCAGATCCGCATGGCCCGGTGGTCGAGCCCCGCCTCTTCGCTCACGCCCCAGCGCAGGTCGATCGCCTGGAACCGGCAGCCGTGGCGCTCGGCGAGCGCGCGGAGCTTCGGGAACACGTCGGCCTGGAGCTTGTTGCGCTCCGCCTTCAGGTCGTTGAACGTCGAGCTGACGAAGATCCGGAACGTCCGTGTCGCGCGCGCCATCGTCCATCATCTCCTGCCGCGGCGGAACACTCTAGCACATGAAGCGGCCTCTCCCGGGTCGGCCGGGTTCGATGCCGTGGAGGCGGAGGAGGTAGACGGCGCGCGCTACGGCAGGAGGTCGCGTACGGGGACGTCGACGCGCTTGCCTCCGCCCACGTGGAGGGGCAACGCGGCCCCGGCCTGAAGTGCCCTGACCTGGGAGTACTTTCCCTCGGCTGGGACAGGAGACTCGAAGACCTCGACCTGGAGGTCAACCAGGTTGACGATCACGTACTGGGGAATCGCGGCGGCAGCGTAGATCTGGAGCTTGTTGGTACGATCGTGGTCCAGGGAGCTGTCCGCCACCTCGATCACGCAGAAGACATCTGCGGGCCCCGGGTGTCGTTCCAGGTAGTCGCGGGTCTGACCACGGACAACGAGCCCATCGGGTTCCGGCTCGTGGGAAGGGGGGAACGTCACGGGTCCTTGCTTCATGACGTAGCAGCCATGAGGCTTCACCAGCGCGTCCAGGCCGGCCAGCAGGTCTACCGCGGCCCTGTGTCGCTTCCCGATCGTCATCGGATTCTCCCCGCGCGCGCTCCGGTCCTTGTGGACGAGAAGCCCGTCGAGCAGCTCGATCGGGTCACCCTCGCCCAGGATGCCAGCCTCGAGCATCGAGTGATACTGGTCGACATCCAGGCGGGCAAGAGACGGCATGGGAGCCCGCGCTTGTTCCGGAGAGGTGACTGCCACCGTTCTCACTCCTTGGCCAAGCCTGTTCCCGTTCGGATTCTAGCCCGCCAGCCCAGGCGCAGCAAGACCGGCGCCCACTATGACTTCCTCCAGGCGCACTGGCCCGACGAGTTCGAAGAGACCGCGATCGAGGGCTGGACGATCCAGATCGAGCCCGCCCTCGAGGGCTACTTCGAGCCCGCGCACAGTAACCGCTCACCACGGAGGCACGGAGACACTGAAGCGTCACGGAGGGCACGAATCGTTGCTGGAACAGCCACTCACCGAGGCGATCATCGGCGCGGGCATCGAGGTCCACCAGGTC
>JACQVV010000325.1 GCA_016209595.1 Planctomycetota bacterium | reverse complement strand
GTCCAGGAGCTCGCCCGTGCGGGCCGCGAGGCGCTCGTCGTCCATCCGGTGCAGCCTCCCGAAGAAGGCGAGGATCTCGCGCGGCGTGAGGCGCTCGTAGACTCCCGTCGAGGCGGTCAGGAACCCGATCCGCGCGCGCGCGGCGTCGGGATCCGCCGCCACGTCGTGCCCCGCCACGCGCGCCGTCCCCGCGGTGGGGGAGAGCACGGTCGCGACCATCCGGAGCGTCGTGGTCTTCCCGGCGCCGTTGGGTCCCAGGAGCCCGAAGACGCGCCCGTAGCGGCAGGCGAACGAGACGCCGTCCACGGCGCGGTGCTCCCCGAGCACCGGGTCGCGGAAGACCTTGGTGAGGCCGTCGACCTCGACCGCGACGTCGGGTTGCATGGCGCGGGATTGTATCAGGCTTCAGGGCTCAGGCTCCTGGGAAGGGCGCGCCATGGACGTGGTCCTCGGGATCCGATCAGGTGTCGCGGAACAGGCGCGACTCGACTGCGTGGCGCTGCATGAGGCGCTGGAAGTGCTGCCGGTGGACACCGGCGCGTTGCGCTGCCGCCGTGACGTTGCCGCCGGTCTGCCGCAAAGTGTCTTCAACGAACCGCTTCTCGAAGAGTTCCAGCACGTGGCGCCGCGCCTCGTCGAGGCGGGGCGAGACGATCGGGAGCGCCGGCTGGGCAGGGACGCCGGCCGCGGGGATGTCCGGCAAGTGCTCCGGGAGGATCACGGACCCGCGGGCCAGCGTCGCCGCCTGTTCGAGCATGTGAAGCAGCTCGCGCACGTTCCCGGGGAAGTCGTACGCTTGCAAGAGGGCGAGCGCGCTAGGCGCGAGGAACAGGGGGTGCCCGAGAGCGCGCCCGATCCGATCGAGGAAGCAATCGACCAGGATGGGTATGTCCTCGCGGCGCGCGTGGAGAGGGGGGACGTGGATGGTGACCACCTTCAAGCGGAAGAAAAGGTCTTCACGGAATCTCCTCTGAAGCACGGCCACGGCGAGATCCTTGTTCGTCGCGGCCATGAAGCGGCATCGGGCGTGCCGGGTCTCGCGCCCTCCCAGGCGCTCGAACTCTCGCGTTTCGAGAAGGCGCAAGATCTTCGTCTGGACCAGGGGCGAGAGCTCTCCAACCTCGTCGAGAAAGAGCGTCCCTTGGCCGGCGGTCTCCACCCGGCCCGCCTTCGCGGGCCCGGCATCCGTGAAGGCCCCCCGTTCGTGGCCAAAGAGCTCGTTCTCGATCAAGGTCTCGGGCACGCCGGCGCACTGGATCGTGACGAACGGTTCCCCCCGCTCGGGGCTCGCGTCGTGGATCGCGCGCGCGACCAGGTCCTTTCCCACCCCCGTCTCACCGGCGACCAGGACGGTGCTCCGGTTGCCGGGAGCGCTGGCCGCCCCGATCATCTTGAAGAGCTCGACCATGGCGGGATGGCGCCCGAGGATGCGAGCGGGCTTGTCGCCGTCGCCGGCCGGCTTCTCCGTGCTCGCCAGCCGGAGGGTCATGGTGCGCATGGCGAGCGCGTGGCGTGCCACGATCCGTAGGCGCTGGAGGTCGAGCGGTTTGGTCAATAGGTCGTAGGCCCCTTCGTGGACGGCGCGAACGGCGGAGTCCAGCTCACCGAAGGCGGTGATGATGACCACCGGGAGCGAGGCATCGCGCCGGCGAAGCTCCCGTAGCACCTCGAACCCGTCCAGCCCGGGCATCGCCAGGTCGAGGAAGACCACGTCGGGGTTCACCCTCCCCGCCAGATCAAGGCACTCCGTCCCGCTCTCGCACGTGATGCAATCGACGGCCGGATCCTCGAAGACGCGCTTGACCATGAGGAGGATGTTGGGGTCGTCGTCCACGACCATGAGGGTGCCCTCGAGGTTCATGGCGTCCCCACCTTCCGAGGTCGCAGTTCCTTGCCGGGGTCAATAGGCAGGACGATGCGCGCCACCGTGCCCCCGCCCTCGCGGGGTCGAATCGACAGGGTGCCCGCGTGGCCCTCGATGATGCGCCGCGCAATCGGCAAGCCCAGACCGGTGCCGCTGGGCTTCGTGGTGAAGAACGGATCGAATACGCGAAGGCGATCGTTCGCCGGGATCCCGGGCCCGTTGTCGGCGATCAAGAGCACCGCTCCCGAGTCGGCGAAGGCCATGACCTCGACCTCGCGGCCATCGGGCGCCGCCGTGTCATCGAAGGCCTGAACGGCGTTCAAGAGCAAATTAAGGAGGGCCTCTGCCAGGAGCGCCCGGTCGACCAGACAGACGAGGGCGCCGCTCGGGGTCGGCCCCCTCACTCGGACGCGGCGCCGGTGCGCCTCGGGTCGAACCAGCTCGACCGCCGAGCGCAGCACTTCCACCGCGTCCGCGGGCACCATCTCGGGCCGCGCGGGCCGCGCGAGCCGCAGCAGATTTTCGACGAGCGCCTCCATGCGCGAGACGGACGACAGCGCGGCCGAAAGCGGCTGAGCGTCCCGTGGGTCGATGTGCGGCCGCTCGGCGAGGAGCTGGAGGAAGAGCTTCGTGGTCGTCGCGGCGTTGCGGACCTCGTGCGCCACGGCCGCGGCCAACTCGCCCGCCGTGGCCAGCCGCGAGGCCCGCGCCAGCTCCTCGTCGCTGCGAAGCCGCTCGGTGACGTCTCGAATCACTTCGATGACTCGGATGGGGGAGCCGTCCGAAGAGATCGGCACGGCAGTGTGCTCGAGGAAGTGCACGGAGCCGTCCGAGAGCGTGCGCGGTTCCACGGCGATGCGCGTGGCGCCGCTCTCGATCGCCGCGCGAGCGGGACAGGCACCGGGCTCGTAGGTGCACCGGCACACCTCCCAGCAGAGCTCTCTACGGGGGTCCTTCGCGCCGACCGCGGAGAGCTCGCAGAACCGACGGCTGGCGTACTCGACCCGCCCGTCGCGATCCAGTAGGACGAAGGCGCTGGGCGCCTCGTCGAGGATCGTCGAAAGGGCCTCCCGCTCGCGCCTCACCTCCTCCGTCCTCCGCTCCACTTCGTTCTCGAGACCGTCGCGCTCCTCCTTCAGCCGCTCCTGGAGGGTGGCCTGCGCCCGCCGCTCCCGCTGCACCATGACCGACACTCTTCTTGCCGTCCCGAGGAGGGCGAAGCCGAGCACCGCGAGGATCCCGACGGAGCCGACGAGGACGAGGGTGCCGAGCTCGCGTAGTCCCTGGGTCAGGCTCTCGGCGTTCTGGTAGATCTCGAACGCTCCGAAGACCCTGCCCGTCGGCTCACCCGACGAGTCCAGGAACCGCATGGGAACGTAGGTCTCGAGCAGATCGACCGTGTGCCCAAACTTGGGAAAGTCCGGCGCCTCCAACGCCTTCTCTATTCCCGACACCGACTCCCCGCCGAGCGCCCGATCCAGCTTGTCGTTCGGACCCGAAGGCCTGGGCGCGAGCCCCGGGCGCGTCGAGTAGACGAGAGTGCGGTCCTCCGAGAAGACGTTGATCTGGGTGACGTACACCGTGCGAAGGTACTGCCTGGCGTGCCTGTCCACGAAGCCGAGCGTTTCGGGGTTCGTCCAGTCCGAAGACTGTGGCGACGCACCGTCTCGCCCGAGCTCTCGGAGGAGATCGATGTTCAGGTCCTCCGCGACGTCGGTCGCGTGGCGCTCCCAGTTGTCGAGATAACGGGCCCTCACGGAGAAGTAAAAAACGCTGCTGGCACACGCGACGAACAGGGGGAGGAGGAACACGTAATGGCGGGCCAGCGTTCGCATGATGTCGAGGCCGCGAACGGGCTCGACCGTTGCCGGGTAGGGGTTATCCCGTGGCGGGCTGCTCATGCCTTCGCGCGGCCAGATCCGAGGGACGGGACCGGAAGGCCGAGAGAGAACTGGACCATGATCGCAGTCTACTCGTTTGGCTCCTCGGGTGCTCCAACTGCGCGAGCCACCCCTAGCTCATAGCAGGCTGCGTGCCAAGGGATCGCCCGAGGGGGAACTCCATCCGGCAGGCGGGTCTCATCGGCGGGGCCGCCTCGGGTCCACTGCTGCCACCTCTCGTGGGGCGGTGGCGCCACCGCCGACGTGGCACTTGAGGTCCGATGGCGTGCTGACCGACGGGCGCGACGCGACCGCAGGGCGCGCCACGAGGCCCGGAAACTGCCGCCATGCCCCGCCGTTCTGATCCATGCCTCTCGTCGCCCCATTTCGGCCCTGGACTTGCTGAAGCGTCGTGACCGGATCCCATTCATCTTTCCTGGGAGGGTGGCCGTGAACCGACGCGAGCGACGGACGGTCGTCATGCCCGAAGAACGATTCCGCATGCTGCTAGCGGCTCTCCTGTTCATCGTCCCCGCTCTCGGCTGCGCGCAGCCGGTTCGCCGGAAACCCGAATCCAAACCTCCGTACACGGCGGCGGGCGAGACGACTCCCAAAGCGTACGCGAGGGCGGCGGCCGCGCGCGGGGAGGAGCTGTATCGGCGCGCGCAGTGCGGCGTCTGCCACGGGGACAAGGCAGAGGGTGGCCGCCGAAACCCCAACTCCGTCCAGGACACCATCGTCGCCCAGGACAACATGGCTGAACGCCTCTTCCTGACCTACCGCGAGGACTTCGAGGCGGCGATCTGGATGATCGGCCGGACGGGCACCCTCGAAGCGGAATACCTCGACGTCCCGCGCGCGCCGGCGGTGGTGGAGCAATACCGCAATACCGTCAAGATCATCCTCGACGGAAGCACTACCGGGAAAAAGGACGCCGCCAGGCGGCGGGCCCCGATCAACATGCCCTACTGGCGCGATGAGCTCTCGATGCAGGAGATCAACGAAATCATCATCTGGCTGCTGAGTCTAGGTGTGGAAGAGGACGGGGCATGACCCGCTGGATTCCCCGAGCGAAGGAGCGGATTCGCCGGCCATGACGCGCGCGCGAAGCCAGCCCGCAAGGAGCATTTCCACGCCTACGGAAAAGGAGATCGTCATGGTCCAGTCGCGATGGAGAATCGTCTTGTTTGGCGGTTTGTTCCTCATGCCCGTCCTCGCCCTTGGCCAGGACGGGAACGAGGGGAACTGCGAACACTGCCCCAAGGGGACCCGGCCTGGGACGATTCGCGGGCAGGTCGACCTTGCATCGGCGCGACGATTCCCCACGCTCGTCTACATCGACGAGATGACCGGCCACACGTTCCGGCCGCCCGAGCAGCACGCGCGCATGGACCAGAAGAACAAGGAGTTCACGCCGCACGTGCTCCCCATCCTGGTGGGGACTACCGTGGACGTCGCCAACAGCGATCCCCTGGAGCACACCGCCTACTCGCCGGACGGCGAGGGGTACGACCTTGGCAAGTGGGGCGAGGGAGAGACCCGGAGCTACACGTTCAGCCGTCCCGGCGCGTACGTGCAGCTCTGCCGCCTGCACCCGTCAATGATCGCCTATGTGGTTGTGACCGGGACGCCCTACCACGCCTTCGTCGACCCGGAGGGCCGTTTCGAAATCAGGGGCATCTGTCCCGGCAACTGGACGCTTCGAGTGTGGAACGAGCGGCTGCGTCCACGGCAGCTCGAAGCGAACTTCCCGATCGCGGTCGAAGGAGGCGAGATTTCGGAGGCAACCCTCAAGCCATGACCGGGAAGACGACAGGAACCACAAGCCAGGTGAAGCGAAGCCCGATGGACTTACCGCGGAAGGAGGGTGGCAACACGTGAAGTGTCAACACTTCATGAATGCGCGCTGGAGATGGGTCATCGGGACGGCCCTCTGGGCAACCGTCACGCTCGTGGTCCTGGCCTGCAGTGACCCGCCGAGCATCGGGCGAAGGCCGGTTGATCGTGTCCAGTTGCCGGACGCCCAGTACGTCGGACCCAAGCAATGCTTGCTGTGCCACCAGGACAAGGCGGCGACTCTCGAAGGGACGCGCCACTGGCAGCAAAACGATCCGCGGACGCCGCTCGCCAACAAGGGCTGCGAGTCGTGCCATGGCCCGGGGAGCGCGCACGTCGAGGCGCGGTTCAAGGACGAGGGCGACGAGGAGAGCCCGTCGGAGCTCGGAATCGTCTCGTTCGGGTTGAAGTACGCGTTCCCTTCCGAGCAGCTCGACGCGAAGTGCCTCGAGTGCCACCAGCGCAAATGGACGCACTGGCAGCAGACCACGCACGCGGGCAACAACGTGGCCTGCGTCGACTGCCACAAGATCCACGCACCCGAGCACGAGAAGCACCTCAAGGCCGCTTCGACGCTTTCGGTCTGCGGCTCCTGCCACATCGACAAGAGGGCCGCGATGGAGCGAAAGAGCCATCACCCGCTCCGCGAAGGGAAGATGGAGTGTACGAGCTGCCACGACCCGCACGGAACGGGAGGCGACGCGAACCTCAAGGCGACCTCGAAGAACAGGCTCTGCTACGAGTGCCACACCGAGAAGCGCGGGCCGTTCCTCTGGGAGCACGCGCCGGTGTCCGAGGACTGCACAACCTGCCACGATCCTCACGGGACCATCCACGACAAGCTCCTCACGGCCAACCTGCCGTACCTGTGTCAGCGGTGTCACGACATGGGCAACCAGCACCCGGGGACGCTCTACGGCCTCCAGCACGGCCTTGCCGGTGACTCGCCGTCGGCCCGGTTCTTCGGCCGGTCGTGCATCAACTGCCACACCCGCATCCACGGGAGCAACCATCCCATGGGCAGGGCCTTCCACAGGTAACGTGAAATGAACCGGAAACAGACAAAGGTGCTCGTTCTGGGCGCCGCCCTGGCGTTCTGGCCTCTCTGCTCGGCCGTCCTCCTCGCACAGGAAAAGGAGGAGAAAGCCGAGGACGAAGAGGCGAAGACGCTAGAGAACCTCGTCGATGACTACGAGGCCGTAGTGCGGGGTCGTGCCCTGTGGCTCTCCGACCGGAAGCACGCGGGCAAGTTCCTCGAGTACCGCGACGTCCCCCGGTACGGGTCGGTCGATCGCCTGGAGTT
Organism: Planctomycetota bacterium; assembly: GCA_016209595.1. GTDB lineage: Bacteria > Planctomycetota > JACQVV01 > JACQVV01 > JACQVV01 > JACQVV01. The sequence goes on along the minus strand of JACQVV010000325.1, from coordinate 21,536 downwards.
CGGCAACCGGAAGAGGAGCACCGACGAGTACTACTTCCGGATCAAGGGAAAGGACGTGGGCCAGAAGGACGAGCACGTCGACTTCGAAGCCGGCCACTATGGCACTTTCGACCTGGACGTCACCTGGGACCGACTCCCACACCGGTTCGGCACGGGTGGCAGCACGCTCTACCGGGGCCTGGGGAGCGGGCGGCTGACCATTAACGACCAGATCCAGACCGATCTCCAGGCCACGAGCGCGGCAAACCAGTCATCCCAACTTCTGCGGTATCTCGACCAGTCGCAGGACCTGGGAATCGACAACGCCATGCTCCAGAGCGACCGGGTCGGGGCGCTCCTGGAGTGGTACCAGTTCGATCCGGTGCGCCTGACCGTCGACGTCGACCTCGAGCGGCGGGACGGGATCCGGCCGATGGGGGCGAGTTTCGGGCACGGGAGGGACACGGTCGAGCTCCTGGAGCCGATCGACTACTGGACGTTCAACACCCGGGGGGCGGTCTCCTACGCCCAGGGGCCTTTCGACGCCGAGGCGTTCTACCGGTTCGGGTTCTTCCACACCGGCGAGGAAAGCCTGACCTTCGACAACCCGCTGCGCATCACCGATACGGTGGGCATTGCGGGCACCGGCCGGGTGTCGCTCTACTCCGACAATACGACCCAGGAGTTCGGGCTGAAGGCCGGGTACAACATCACCAAAGAGATGCGCCTGGCCGGCAACGCGAACTGGGCCATTGACCAGAGCGATGTCGAGGTTCTGCCGTACACGTCCAACCTTGCCTTCGTCCGTGGGGCGGGTACCGGCCCGCTCTCGAACCGCGCCCCCTACGACCTCTACAACGCGGCGAACCTCCCCGACAGGAACTTCGATGGCCAGGTCCTCACGCAGTCCTACGACCTCTCGCTTGCTGGCCATGTGGTCGACCCGGTGGAGTACAAGCTGTACGGGCGCTACTTCGTCAAGAACGACCTGCGCGAGCAGATGACCTTCCCCGGCAGGATCCGGCTCGATGCCCAGTGGGATACCTTGCCCGTCCGGTGGAAGAATGACCACTACGACTATTCCAAGGGCCAGGGCGGCCTGGAGACGACCTTCCACCTCCCCTGGATCCTCTCGCGGCTGAAGCCCGCCTACGAGCTCACCCTCGTCCGCCGGCAGAACCGGGCGGCGGACCGGACGATCGAGAACGCCGTGAAGCTCGATCTCGAGACCGACTGGAACCAGTACATCGCAACGGATGTGGGGGCCGGCTTCTCGTCCCGGGACGCGCGGCGCTGGGAGGAGCTCACGGACCGTCCGCCCACGAACCTCCGCTGGATGCGGCGCTACGACGAGGCCTCCCGGAACCGGTACGACTTCCACGTCAACACCTCCCTCACCCCGGTGTCATGGTTCAGCTCGAACCTCGGGTATCGCTTCCAACACGACGACTTCGACGCCCGATTCGGCGTGAACGACATGGAGTGGCAGGAAATCTCCGTCGAGGGGACGGTCCATGCGAACCCCGACGTGGACATCAACATCTTCTACGTCCACGACCGGTACGACACGTTCCAGGAGGCACGCGAGTGGAGGGCGGGCGCCGGTCCATTCTTTTTCACTGATCCGGACAGCGCGCTGGGTAGCCTCAAGGACTCGAACTCGAACTGGACGGCGCTCACCAAGGAGCGAGTCCACACGATCGGCCTCTCGCCGACCTGGCGGTTCCTTCCCCAGTGGGGGGTCACGGGGAGCTACGGGTTCTCCTGGAACGAGACGCGGATTGATCTGGCGAGCACCAACAGCGGGCGCCTCGTGGACGACTATAACCCCTACGAGCCGACCGACCTGCGCAAGGCCGACGACTCACTCCGCCACAGCCTGAACCTGGAGCTCGACTACGAGCAGAACGAGTGGGTGGAGTTCTACGCCGGCTACGGCTACGACTTCTTCACCTCCCGGCAGGACACCTATCGCCGGGCGACCAACGTCACCATGACGAACAACGGAACCTACGCCGGCTCGTACCTCCTCAACCTCGGCTACGAGGACGCTCAGGTCCACCTCGCATACCTCGGCCTCGGGATCAAGTTCTGAGGATCGCGGCGATGGGGCGCGGTTTCCTCGGGGGCCGCGCCCCCCCGCTCCTTCTCGGGATTCTCCTCGCTTTGCCGTTCCGGCAAGGATGAAGACGAAGGCGATCGCTGTCCTGGCCGGCGCGGTGGCTCTTGCCGGACTCCTCTTCGCGTGGAGGTCCTGCGAGCCCGAAGATCAGCAGAGGAACGACAGCCAGCCCGTGGACCCCATCCCATCGCAGGAGGACCTCTCCTTGCTGGGTGCCGACCTCTTCCAGCGGGAGTGCGCCCCATGCCATGGCGAGGCGGGTCGCGGCGATGGTCCGGCGGCGAGATATCTTGACCCGAGACCTCGCAATTTCACCCGACGCCGGTTCAAGATCGTATCCACACGGTCAGGGAGCCTGCCGACGGACCGGGACCTCCTCGAGACCCTCCGTCGCGGGCTGCCCGGCTCGGCCATGCCCGCGTTCGTCTATCTCTCCGACCGGGAGCGCGAGGCCCTGGTCCTCCACGTGAAGTCGCTCGCGGTCTTCGAGGTGGACGGCGAGACAGTCCGGCCTTTCGAGACTTGGGACCGAACGCCCTTCGAGGTGTCCCAGGAGCCGCCTCGAACGGAGCAGAGCATCGCGCGAGGGAAAGAGGTCTACGAGAAGGTGGAGTGTGCCAAGTGTCACGGCGACAGGGGGCTCGGGGACGGACCTTCGGCCGCGACGCTGGTGGATGAGGAGGAGCACGCGATCCGGGCCGCGAACCTGACGCTCGGCGTGTACAAGGGAGGAGATGAGAGCCGCGATCTCTACCTTCGTCTCATGTGTGGGATGCCGGGTAGCCCCATGCCGTCGTTCCAGGCCACATTTGAGAAGGAGGAGGACTGTTGGGCGCTGGTGCACTACATGCAGTCGCTCCGCGGTCCCGACGCCCCGTGGCGCCCCGACGCTCCGGAAGAGAGCGCTGTAGCGCGCGGGTGGAGGCTCTTTAACGAGATGGGTTGCCGCTCGTGTCACGGAGCCGGGGGCCGCGGAGGCGTCACCAACCCCAACTACATTAAGGATACAGTCCCGCCTCTGCATACGCTGGCCGACCGCATGATGCTCTTCGACAGGGAGGACGTGGAGGAGATCGTCCGAATTCTCGAACAAGGCAGCAGCCTGCATTCCCTGGAAGACGATCCACCGGTTCCCCGCTTCAACGCGGCCCTCGCCCAGTATGACGCCATCCGAGAGGTCATTCAGAACGGCATCACCGCGGGGAGGAAAGACCCGGAAGGGATCGCGCCTCCCATCAACATGCCCTCGTGGCGACATCTGCTTTCGGACGCGGACGTGGATGCCATCATCGCGTGGCTCTTGACCCAGCAACCGTGGGAAGACGAGAACGGGTGAGAATACGAGGACCAGGAGGGGACGGGGCCACCTGCACTCAGGTCGTTCGACCTCCCGCTCCCGCTCCCGAGAAACGGCCGGGAGCGGGCGCGGGAGCGGAACGGAGCAGGATGCAACGTTGAAGGGTAGTTCGATCACGACCACGACCACGACCACGATCACGAGAGAGCGACTTGCGTGAGAACGAGGGGACCGAGGCTGGTGTCCGGCTCGGGTTGACTTCCATGCGGCATCTCCGGTAGCATCCATGCCGTGAACATTCCCGGATCGCACACTACTGGCGCGCGCGTTCTGTCCCGGCGGGGAGTCGCTCTTCGCTTCTGGATCGGGGGGATGCTGCTCCTTGCTGGCGTCGGGCTCCTCGTCTGGATGACCGCCCGGACCGAGGCGGCCGAGAAGGTCACGGTGGTCGAGCTCCTCGCCGAACCGGATCGGTATCGGACCAAACCCGTGGACGTCTACGGAAAGGTGGTCGTCGGCTCGATCTCCTACGACGAGGAGCGCATCGTCCTCACCTTCCGGATGGAAGACGACGAGGGCGCCCAGGTCGCCGTTCGTTCCCTGGAGCCCAAACCGGACGCCTTCAAGGAAGAGGGGCCGGTCCTCGTGGTCGGAATCTACGACCCGGAGGCCGAGAGAATCGACGCCCAGTCCGTGAAGGCCAAGTGCCCCTCCCGCTACGAGGAGAAGTCCGGAGGCGCGCAGGGCCAGGGAACGTCGCGCCAGGACCGATGAGGCCCGACGGGGCCATCCTCCTCGAGATGGGGCTGGCGACGAGCGTCGCCGGCATCCTCTGCGGCGCGGCGGGGATCGCGCTCCGGCGGTACCGGCTGGCGGCAGTCGCTCGCAACGCGATCTACGCCAACGCGTTCCTCGTCGTGGTGGCGACGCTGGTCCTGATGACGGCGTTCTTCGAACACGATTTCTCGCTCCTCTATGTCGCGCAGCATTCGGCGAGCGACCTCCCCACCTTCTACATGGTGACGGCCCTCTGGGGCGGGCACGCGGGGAGCCTCCTCTTCTGGCTCGCCCTCCTCTGCCTCTACTCCACCGCGGTCGCGTTCGTCCACCGGCGGGACCGGGAGGGGATGTTGCTCCCGGCCGTCCACGTCGTCCTGCTCGCGCTCCAGGCCTTCTTCCTGTACGTGCTCGCCTACGTCGAAGGATCGCAGCCCTTCGAGCCGAGCGGGGGTCTCGTGCCGGAGGGAGCCGGGCTGAATCCGCTCCTCCAGGACCCCGTGATGGCGGTCCACCCGCCGGCGCTTTACCTCGGCTTCGTGGGGATGAGCGTCCCTTTCGCGTTCGCGATGGGGGCACTCGTCTCCGGGCGGCTCGGCGTCCAGTGGATCCGCCTCTCGAGGTGGTGGACGATCTTCGGCTGGTCGTTCCTCACGCTGGGGATCATCCTGGGCGGCTTCTGGGCCTTCCGCGAGCTCGGGTGGGGCGGCTACTGGGCGTGGGACTCGGTCGAGAACTCGTCCTTCCTCCCGTGGCTCACGGCGACCGCGTTCCTCCACTCGGTCATTGTGACCGAGAAGTACCGGATGCTGAAGGTCTGGAACATGGTCCTCATCTTCCTGACCTTCGCGCTGACGATCTTCGGGACGTTCCTGACGCGGAGCGGGTTCCTCGAGTCGGTCCACACGTTCGCCGAGAACAAGGAACTCGGAGAGACGTTCCTGTGGTTCCTGGCGGGCTGGTTCCTCCTCTGGGCCGGCCTCGTCGCGGTCCGCTGGAGCCGGCTCCGGAGCGAGAACCGGATGGACTCGTTCCTCTCGCGGGAGTTCGCCTTCCTGGCGAATAACCTGGTCCTGGTGGCGCTCGCAGGAATCGTCTGGACGCTCACCGTCTGGCCGAGCTTGTCGGGGAAGCTCGAGCACAGCTTCCCGGACCTCGGCATCCGCCAGATGACGATTGGGCCCGCCACGTTCAGCCGGTTGACCGCTCCCTTCTTCCTCCTGCTCCTCCTCCTCACAGGGCTCGGGACCGGGCTCTCCTGGCGTGCGACCTCGGGGGGGCGCCTCTTCCGCGCATTCGCGCTCCCGCTGGCCGCCGGCCTCCTCGTCGCGGGGGCATTCGCCTGGGTCCTCCCTTCGATCGTGCGGCGCCCGCTCGAGCTCGGGGACGTCCAGCCCGTGGCCGCGTACGGGTTCGCGGCCCTCGTTCTCTGGGTGACCGGGGCCGAGTTCGTCCGCGGGGTGAAGGCGCGGCGAAAGGCGCAGAAGGAAGGGCTCTTCGCCGCCGCCTTTGCACTCTATGCCAGGAACCACCGGCGCTACGGGGGGTATCTCGTCCACGTCGGGACGTGCTTCGTCATCCTGGGGATCACGACTCACTGGAACTACCAGGTCGAGGTCTCGGGCGTGGCCCGCCGGGGAGAGCCGCTCGAGGTCGCGGGTTTCGCGCTCCGCTACGGCGGCGAGCACGAGGAGTTCGATCGCGAGAACACGCGCGTCTACCAGGCGACGCTCGAAATCGTCGATCTCCGCGCGCCGGGAGAGCCCGTGCTTGGGACGATCGGACCGGAGCGGCTGCACTACACCCATCCCGACCAGTGGATGACCGAGGTCGCCTACCACTCCACGCACTTCGCGTCGAGCAACCTCTATGTGGTGCTGGCGGGCTTCCCCGATCGCACCAAAGTTCCCCTCCAGGCGTATTTCAATCCGCTCGTCAACCTGATCTGGGGCGGGGCCGCGTTCTTCCTCCTCCAGGCGTATCTCCTTCTCTTGCCGTGGGACCGGATCCACCGGGCGCTAAAGGCCCGGAAGCTCGGCCGGGCCGAGCGCGTCGAGCGCCGGATCGAGGAGGAGATCACGCGGCGCAAGCGAGGCGCGGGATGAACCGGCTCTCGCTTCTCGTGCTTCCTGTTCTTCTCGCGCTGGCGGGCGTGGCGCCCGCCCAGGCGGGCGACCGACCCACGATGGGGGTGGAGGAGCGGATCTTCTGCATCTGCCCCGAGAACTGCGGGAAGGGGCTCGCCAACTGCGTCTGCGCCTGGTCGGACTGGTATCGCGTTGTCATTGCGCAGCTCCAGGCCCGCGGGCTTTCGGACGCAGAGATCGCCGAGCGTTTCATCGCCCTCTACGGCGAGGAGATGCGGGCCTCGCCGGAAGGCGCCGGAGCGGGCGAGATCCTCGCGCGAGCCGTCCCGATCTCGATCTTCGGCGTCGGGCTCGCCCTGGTCGCCTTCGTGGGTTGGCGCTGGCGGCGGGCGGGGCGCAGGGCGAAGGCGGACCCGGCGGGCCCCTCGGCGGTCCCGCCGGCAACCCCCGAGGACGATGCGCTCGTCCGGGAGGCGCTCGAGCGCGAGGAGGACTCCCGGTGACGGGGCTCGACATCCTCCACCTCGCGCTCGCCCTCGTGACGATTCTCGTCGTCGCGGCCCCGCTCCTCCTCGGACGGGAGGTGGACTACTCGCTGGAACCTCCGAAGACCGACGAGGACGCCTCGGAGCTCGCCGCCAGGCGTGCCGCGGCGCTGGAAGCGATCCGCGACCTCGACTTCGAACACGCGGCCGGCAAGATCTCGGATGCCGATCACGCCGCGGCGCGGGCGCGCCACGTGCAAGAGGCCGCAGGGGCGCTTCGCGCGATCGAGGAGTCGCAGGCAAAGGAGTGGGCGGCGTGGGAGTCGAGGATCCAGGCGCGGCGCGCCGAGCTCCGCACAAAGTCGGAGAAACGATGAGAGGGCTGCTCGCCGCCCCGCTCCTCGTCGCGCTCGCGGCTCCGGGGCTCATGGCCCGCCCGATCGTCGTACGCCTGGAGAACGGCACCGACCCGAAGCTCGGGGTGACGGGAGCCGTGGTGGAGCTCCTGCTGCCGGACCCGGACGCCGAACGAGGCCGGCGGCTCGTGACCGCGACCGTGGAGTCCGGGGACTCCGTCCGCTTCGAGCTCGACCCTTCGCTCGACGGTCAGAAGGTGAGCGTCATCGTCACCTACAAGGGAGCCATGTACTTCTTCACCGGCGCGGCCGAGATCGGCAAGGACGAGGCGGGGCCCTTCAAGGTCTACGAAACGACCGAGGACCCCTCGACGATTCGCGTCATCAGTCACGATATCTTCCTGTTCCCGCATGACAACGGCGGCCATCTTGTCGTGGCCGAGAGACTGCTGGTCATGAACTCGTCCGACCATGCGTACATCGGCCGGAAGGCCGAGGGCGAGGACGCGCGGGAGACGCTCCGGTTCCACCTGCCCGAGGGGGCGAGGAACTTCGAGCCGGAGATCTCCGGCTCGTTCATCCCCGAGCGGATCCACCAGCACGGCGACTACGCGATCGCGGACGTGACGATCCCGCCCGGGCAGGAGGTCTACGTCTACCGCTACAACGTGGACACGGGTGAGGGCGGATCTTCGCTGGAGAAGCAGATCACCTCAGGGGTCCATCGCCTCATGGTCAGCCTTCCCGGCGGGGCTGGATGGGATCTCTCGGTCCCGGGGTTGACTCGGAGCGAAGAGGACGACCCGTCTTTCGGGCCTCTGATCGTCTACTCGGGAACCGACGTCAGGGAAGGCACCCGGCTCGACATCGAGCTCACGCGCGGGAGGGGCGGGGATCGCTCCTCGCATCGCGACGGGGAAGAGGACGAGTCGCCGAGCGGCCTCCTCTGGATCCTCGGCGGACTGGCTTTCGGAGTGACGGCGGTCTTCTTCGCCGTCGTCCGCCCGGGCGTCGTGCCCGGATCGGCGGCCGGGGCGGTTCGCGAGTACCGGGCGTTCCTGATCGAAGAGCTCGCGCGGCTGGACGCCGACCGCGAGGCGAACCGCATCTCCGAGGAGTACCACTCCCGGAAGCGCGCGGCGCTCAAGAAGCGACTCCTCGAGCTCGAGTGACGCGCGGTGGGCGACTCGGGGCCGATCGTCCTGGTCGAGGGGCTGGTCAAGTCCTACGGGACGCGCCGGGCGCTCGACGCCGTGTCGTTCCGCGTCGATCGCGGGGAAGGGCTCGCTCTCTTCGGCGCGAACGGGGCGGGGAAGACGACGCTTCTGGAGACTCTCGCGGGGCTCCGCCGGGCGACCGGCGGCCGCGCCCTCGTCCTGGGCAGGCCGGCCGGCCTGCTTGCGCCCGCGGAGCGGCGCGCCCTCGGCTTCGTCGCCCACGCGAACTACCTCTATCCCGGGCTCACGGCGCGGGAGAACCTGCGGTTCTTCGGGCTCCTCTATCGGGTCGAGCGGCTCGAGTCGCGGATCGAGGAGCTTCTGACCTCGTTCGGGCTCTGGGAGCGGCGGGACGACCGCATGTCGAGCTTCTCGCGCGGGATGGCCCGGCGGCTCGCCCTGTCGAGGGCGCTCCTTCCCGACCCGCGGCTCTTGCTCCTCGACGAGCCCTACGACGGCCTCGATGAAGAGGGGGTCTGGGCGCTCAACCGGCGGCTCTCGGCGCTCCTCTCCTCGGGCGCGACGATCCTCGTGTCGAGCCACAGGATCGAGCCCGCACAGGCGCTCGCCAGGCGGGCTCTCGTACTCGAGCGCGGGCGCGTGGCGCTCGACCGGGCGATCGAGGGGCTCGACACCTCGACCTTCCGGGACCTCTGTCGCGACGCCGTGCTGGGGAGAAGGTAGCGTGAGGATCGTCCTGGCCATTGCGCGGAAGGACTTCCGGATGGAGCTCGCCGGTGGAGGCACCCTCCCGGCCATGCTTCTCTTCGCGCTTCTGGTCCTGGTCGTCTTCAACTACGTGCTCCCGATCCGGAGCGAGGCGGCCGCGGCGCCGGTCCTCTGGGCGAGCATCGTGCTCGGCGCGCTGCTCGGCTTCTCCAACCTCTTCCTCCCCGAGTCCGAGGACGAGGCGGCGAGCGCGCTTTTGATGGCGCCGATCGACCCCGGGATCGTCTATCTGGGGAAGCTCGCCGGGGCGATCGTCTTGCTCGCGATGCTGGAAGTCGTCCTCGTTCCGGCTTTCGTGGTCCTCTACCGGGTGCCGCTCGACCTGCGCGTCGCCCGGCTCCTCGTTCCGCTTTTCCTTGGGACGGTCGGCGTCGCGGGGGTCGGAACCGTGGTCTCGGCGATGAGCCAGCACCTCCGCGGCGGGGGGTTCCTCGTCTCGACGCTCGCGCTCCCGGTCCTCGTCCCGATCGTCGTCACGGCCGCGGCCGCGACGCGCGTCCTGCTCTCGGACGAGGGTTCGTTCTCGTCGGCCGGCGTCCTCGAGAAGATCGCCCTGCTCGCGGTCGCCGATCTTCTCTTCATCGGGGCCTCGGCCCTCCTCTACCGGTTCGTGCTCTCCAAGGAGTGACACCTCCATGTTCCGTAGGTTTGGCGGAGTGAATGCCATCCTCTGCGCCGTCCTGCTCGTCGGATCGTTCGCCTACGTCTCGTTCGGCGTTCCCCCGGCTCAGGACGAGGCGGGCGGCTGGGCGCAGAAGATCTTCTACCACCACGTCGCAAGCGCCTGGGTCGCCATGGCCCTCTTCTTCGGCGGGATGATGGCCGGGATCGCCTACCTCGCCTGGAAGGACCCGCGCCTCCATCGAGCCGGACGCGCCATGATCGAGGTCGGCTGGTTCGGCGCGACGCTCGTCCTGTGCACGGGACCCGTCTGGGCCTATCCCGTCTGGGGCGTCGCTTGGAGCTGGTCGGAACCGCGCCTCACGTCGTTCGCCTTCCTCTGGTTCGCCTACGCCGCCTACATGGTCCTCGGGCCGGCCATCCGGGACCGCGAGAAGCGCCGGACCCTCCAGTCGGTCTACGCGATTCTCGCCTCCGTGACCGTGCCGCTCGCCATCTACAGCAGCCGTTTCGTCCCCGAGGAGGAACAGTCGCACCCCGTATCGATCGCCATGACCGGGAAGATGAAGATCGCCTGGGCGCTGTCCACCGTGGCCCTGACCTTCGTCTTCGCTCTCGCCGTTCACGTCCGCTACCGGATCGAGCATCTGGGCGATCTCGTCCATGACCTTGCCGAGGGAGGCGCCGAGCCGCGCCCGGGAGAGAACCATGCATAACGTCGGCTACTTCTTCCTCGCCTACTCGCTCATCGCGATCGGAATCGCGGCCCTCTTCGGCTACCTCCACGTCCGGCTCCGGCGGCTCGAAGCCCAGATCGAGCGCCTGGTAGGCAGGGGATCGAAGCCCGATACGAATGCCTGACGGGCGACGGCAGGCTTGTGGAAGGGCCTTTGGGCCGGCCGGCGGCCGGCGAACTGGTCGCGATCGTAGGGACATGCTAGGCTCCCTGGAAAGAGGAGCCTAGCCTTGCGACGTTTGCCGCGCGTTGATCGCCTCACCGTTCGCCTCGCCCTGGGAACGACCCTGCTCGTGGTGGGCTTGCTCTCGATCGGCTTCTACGCGCTCTCCCGCCGCCACTTCGACGAGAAGATCGAGGCCCAGCGCAAGGCCGCGGAGCTCGAGAACCGCGTCCTCGAGACCACGCTTCGCCATCAGATGGCGGCCAAGGACGACACGCTTCTCAACGAGATCCTGTCCGAGATCGGCAGTGAGACCGAGGTAGAGTCCGCATCGATCCTCGACCACAAGGGCACCGTCAAGCTCTCGAGCCGTCCGGAGCTCGTGGGGACGAAGCTCTCGCAGGACTCCCCGACCTGCCTCGTCTGCCACGAGAGGGATCCGGAGGACCGCGAGCACTCCGTGCTCCTGGAGGACGGCGAGGGCGGCGTCCTGCGAAACGTCCTCCCCATCGAGAACCGACCGCAGTGCCACGAGTGCCACGATTCGGCCAATCGCATGAACGGAATCCTCATCTTGGACGTCTCGCTCGAGGGCGTCCAGGAGGAGATCCGGCGCGACACGGCCTGGATGATGGGGGGAACGGCCGCGCTCGCCTTCCTCCTCCTCGTCGGCACGAGCTTTTTTATTCGCCGTCTCGTCCTCGTCCGTCTCTGGAAGCTCGGCAGGACGACGCGGGCCATCGCCGCGGGCGAGCTCGCGAAGCGGGCCGTCGAGGAAGGCAACGACGTGATCACCTCGCTCGCCCGCGATGTCAACAGCTTGGCCGCATCGGTCTCGCGGCTCGTCGGGGAGGTCCGCGAACAAGAAGGGCAGCTCGTGAGCGTCATGAGCAGTCTCGACGACGGGCTCGTGGTCCTCGACCGGAACTTCCGGATCGTGGCCTCGAATCGCGCGTTCTGCGCCCGACTGAACGCCTACCCGGAAACCCTGCGGGGAAGGAACTGCCACGAGGCGGTCGGGGCAGTCCTCCCGTGCGAAAGGAGCCCGCTCGACTGCCCCGCGGAGAAATGCCTGGCCACGGGCCGAGTCCAGCGAGCGACCGTCGTCTTCCCCGCGTCCAACGGTAGACCCCGGCGCGTCGAGGAGGTCTCCGCGTCGCCGGTCTTCGACGACGACCGCGAAGTGAAGCAAGTCGTCGAGGTCTGGCGGAACATCACCGAGCGCGTCGAGGAGGAGGAACGCCTCGCCGAGATCGAGCGAATGGTATCCCTCGGCGTCCTCGCCTCGGGATTCTCCCACGAGGTGAACACGCCGCTTGCTTCCATGCTCACGTGCGCCGAGAGCGTCCTTCGCCGGATCGATGAGCCCGCTCCCCAATCGGGCGCCGAGACGCGCTTGCCGGCGATCCGCGAATCGGCCGAGATCATCCGGCGGGAGGTCTTCCGCTGCCGGAAGATCACCGAGCAGTTCCTGCGTTTTTCGCGAGGGATCCCGCCCTCGATCGAGCCGATCGATCTCAGGGAGACGGTGGCTTCCGTCATCTCGCTGGTCGCCCCGACCGCCCGCGAGGCTCGCGTCGTCCTTCGGCTCGAGGGGGAGACGCCCCTTCCCGCCGTGGCGGCCAACACCGAGGTCGTCCAGCACGTCGTCCTCAACCTCCTCGTCAACGCCATCCAGTCGTACGACGGTCCCGGGGGATCCGTCGTCGTGCGGTTCGAGGCCGGGTCCGACGTGCGGATCCAGATCGAGGACAACGGGTCGGGGATCGCGGAGGAGGCCCGCAGCCATCTCTTCGAACCCTTCCGCACCCGGAAGCCCCGCGGGACCGGACTGGGCCTCTTCCTGTCCCGGACCTTCATGCGGCGCTTTGGAGGAGATGTCCGCCTCGCCTGGAGCCAGGTCGGCGCGGGCTCCCGCTTCGAGGTCGTCTTTCCCAGGGCGAACGACAGGACGGGATGAACCTCGAGCCGGGCTCCCCTCGCGTGCTCCTCGTCGATGACGACGACACGTTCCGGCAGGTGATGTCTTCGGAGCTATCCCAGAGGGGCTATGAGGTCACTTCCGCTGCCACCGGCGGAGCCGCCCTGGATCAGGCGGTCGCCACGAGGCCCGACGTCATCCTGCTCGACCTCAGGCTTCCGGACATGGAGGGCATCCAGGTCCTCCAGGATCTCCGTCAGAGGGACCTGGCTGGAAGCGTGATCGTCCTCACGGGGCATGGAACGATCGATACGGCGATACAGGCCATTCGCCTCGGCGCGCAGGACTTCCTGGAGAAGCCGTCGCCGATCGAGAAGGTGGAGATGGCGATCCGGAAGACCTACGAGCACCAGCGGCTTCAAGAACGGCAGCGCGTGCTGGAGGATGGATACTCCCTTCCGCAAGTGGGCCTCCAGCTCATCGGGAGGAGTTCGGCGTTCTTGAAGCTGCGCCAGACGATCGACCGGATCGCCCCCACGGACTCGACCACGCTCATCCTGGGCGAAACCGGCGTTGGCAAGGAGATGGTCGCGAAGCTCCTTCATGCGCTGAGCCCGCGGAAGGAGCGACCTTTCGTGGTCGTGGACTGCGCCGCGCTCCACGAGGATCTCCTCCTCTCCGAAATCTTCGGCCATGAGAAGGGGGCGTTCACGGGCGCCTCCCGGCAGAAGCACGGGCTCTTCGAGGTGGCGGACACCGGGACGCTTTTCCTCGACGAGGTCGGGGACACGAGCCCCAAGATCCAGGCGCAGCTCCTTCGCGTGCTGGAGACCGGGCGGTTCCGGCGCCTCGGCGGCACCACGGAGATCGCGACGGACGTGCGCCTCATCTCGGCCACGAACCGCGATCTCAGCGCATCCGTTTCGCGCGGACACTTCCGCGAGGATCTGTTCTTCCGCCTCTCGACCATGACGCTCGAGATTCCGCCACTGCGAGAGCGCGTGGAGGACATCGGCGTCCTCGTCGATCACTTCACACGGCACTTCAATGCCCGGTTCTCGCTCGCGAAGCGTTTCGGTCCCGACGCGCTGGGCATCCTCCTCCGCTACGGATGGCCGGGAAACGTCCGCGAGCTCGTGCACGTCGTCGAACAGGTCGTGGCGCTCGGGGACAAGGAGGAGATCCAGCCCGAGGATCTTCCGCGCGCGCTGCGAGCGGCTTCAAGGGGGCTTTCCGGCCGGACAGAGAGGCTTCCTCTGGAGGAAGTCAAGCGGCGCCACGTGCTGTCGGTGCTGGAAAGTGTGAGAGGAAACAAGGTCGAGGCCGCGCGCATCCTCGGGGTGAGCGCGCGAAACCTCTACCGCCTCCTGGAGAAGTACGGTGCTCCGTGACAGCCTCGCCCGGTGACTTTCTGTCAGAGGGCGCTGACATCCTGTCATCGGCACAAACCCTGCTTGGCGCGCGGCTTAGGTGGTCCTCCACGCGAATCCTCTGACATCCTGTCAAACGTCCTCGAATTTGCGTCGTGGCTAACCTGCGCCCTAACGCGATGCCTGGCGGTCACTTGAGTCGACGCGGCACCTTCTGGCTCGGTGATTGCTGCCTGAGGCGGGCAGACGAGTGGACAAGGTTCGAGAAAGGAGCAGGAGAATGGCGAGTTTGATCATCGGACTGTGTGTGGCGTTCTTCTTCGTCAGCACCGTCGCCATCCTGGGGTTCGGCCTCAAGAACATCGAAGAGGAGAGGGCGAACCAGGCTCGGTACGACGAGAATCATGTCCGGACCTCCAGGTTCTTCTCGATCCTCTCGCAGGACGGGCAGGCGATCCGGGTGCGAGCGGTCGACGAAGCGCTCGTCCGGCGCGTTCAGGAGCACCTGAGGGAGGAGAAGGAGGCCGCCGCGGAGTTCGTCACCAACCCCACGGTCGAGAAGCTCCACCGACCCACGCAGCAATTCCGCCGCCGAGCGGTCGGGTACTAGCCGCTAGCGGGGCGTTCCCGTGGACGACGTCATCCGGGCTTCCCGCGTCTTCGCGGAGCTGGAAGACGACGAGGCGGCAAGCCTCGCGGGGATCGCCAGGGAGCAGCACCTGGCCGGGGGGGGATACCTCTTCCTCCTCGGCGACGCTGCCGAGCATCTCTATATCGTCGCCGCCGGGAAGGTGGATCTGTGCCTTCCGCTCTCGTTTGCCGGCACGATCAAGGACATCTCGCTCGAGACCGTTTCTCCCGGCGAGGTCATGGGGTGGTCGGCGCTCGTCAAGCCCTACCGCTACACCATGTCGGCGCGGGCGGTGGAGTCGGCCCGGCTTGTCGCCTTCCCGCGCAAGGACCTCATGGAGCTCTTCGGGACCCGGTCGCAGATGGGCTACCGATTCATGAGGGCGGTCGCGGACATGGTGGGCCACCGCTTCCTCCTGGTCCAGGCGCTCTGGATCAGGCAGCTCCAGAATGCAGTGTCTGAAGAACTGAGCGGTCCGGCCGAGGAGTGAAGACCTCGCGTCCGGGCAACCGATTGGAGAACCAGATGGACGCGCAATACGGCGCCGAACCGTTCGACGGCCTTGCGAAGAAGATCGGCATCAATTTCATCTCACTCATCGTCTTTCTGATCGTCGCCGGGTCCGCAGCGGCCGCCGCCTGGTCGGCGGTGGCGGACCTGCCGGCGCGCGCCGCGATCGCGGGCGCGGGAGCGATTCTGGCCGCCTACGCCGCCCTCTCCCCGCGGATCGCCCTGCAATGGGAGAAGGCCGTCGTCCTCCGGTTGGGCCGATACGCTGGCGCCAAGGGACCCGGCGTCTTCTGGGTCGTCCCCCTCGTCGATCGCGTCGTCATGTGGATCGACTCTCGTGTTCGCACGACGGGGTTCGCGGCCGAGAAGACCCTGACCGCGGACACGGTCCCGGTCAACGTGGACGCGGTTCTCTTCTGGGCGGTGAAAGACCCCGAGAGGGCCGCCCTCCAGGTCGAGAATTACTGCGAGGCCGTGGCCTGGGCCGCTCAGACCGCGCTCCGGGACATCATCGGCAAGACCAACCTCGCCAACATGCTCGTCGGTCGGGAGTCGATCGACGTCGATATCCAGAAGCTGATCGACGCGAGGACGCACGACTGGGGGATCAGCGTGAACTCGGTCGAGATCCGGGATGTCGTGATCCCGCCCTCGCTCGAGGACGCCATGTCCCGGCAGGCGCAAGCCGAGCGGGAGAGGCTCGCCCGGGTCATCCTCGGCGACGCCGAGGTCGAAATCTCCCAGAAGTTCGCCAAGGCGTCGGAGCTCTATCGGGACAACGCCGTGGCGCTCCAGCTCCGGAGCCTCAACCTCCTCTACGAAGGGATGAAGGAGAAGACCTCTCTCATGGTCGTACCGACCTCCCTCGTGGAGTCGGCGAACATCGGCACCTACGCGGGGCTGGCGGCTCTCGGGAAAAAGCACGGCGATGGGGAGTGATCCGTCCGCAGCCGGCCGGATCCTCGTCGTCCTCTCCATCCTCCTCGCCCTCGTGGGATGCGGCCGGAAGGAGAAGAGGGTATCGGTCGAGCAGCCGATAGCCTTCAGCCACAAGAAGCACTTCGAGTACTTCTCGAGCGGGAAGCACCGCGAGGAGAAGCTCCGCATGCACTTCGAGCTCCTCGAGATTGAGAGCGAGGAAGAGGCTCCGGCGCTCGGCAAAGGGAAGTGCCTCGCATGCCACAAGGACCTGGCCGAGGAAGTACCCTTGTGCGCCGGCTGCCACACGCTCTTCCAGGACTCGGCCCTGCGAGCGAACAAGGAAATCCGCCCCTGCGTGGCCTGCCACCGTATGGCGTGGGTGGGTTATCAGGCGACGATCCCGAGCGCCACGGTGTGCAGGGACTGCCATGGCGAGAAGGCGCGGACCGACAGCGCCGAGGAGGAGCGCCTGCGGGGCTACTTCGCGCGGAACGAGGACATCCCGTGGATGCAGATCCACACGGTCGATCCGCACGTCCACTTCTCGCACAAGGCCCACGTCCGGTACGCGGGCCAGCCCTGCACTCGTTGCCACACGGACGTCCGGCAGGAGGACGCTCCCCTCGGAGTGGTGGCCATCCCGTCCATGGAATGGTGCGTGGAGTGCCACGAGGAGAATGGGGTGAAGTCGGACTGCCTGGATTGCCACAAATAGGAGCCTCCAAGATGGCCGACGTCTCTCGCCGCCGCTTTCTCAAGTTCATGGGCGCGGCAGGGGCCTGGAGTCTCTCCGGGTGCGGCGGCGATTACCCCGGGCCCTCGCAGGTCGCCCTGGTGCCCGCGGGATGGAATCGGGGCGAAGAACGGTGGATCGCGAGCACGTGCCATCAGTGCCCTGGCGGCTGCGGGATCCGGGTGCGCGTCTACGAGGGCCGGGCGGTGAAGATCGAGGGGAACCCGGACCATCCCCTCAACCGGGGAGGGCTCTGCCCCAAGGGGCAGGCCGGCCTCCAGGCTCTATACGACCCCGACCGGATCCCTGGCCCGATGAAGAAGGTCGGCGGCCGATCCTCGACCCGGTGGGAGGCGATCTCGTGGGAGGAGGCCCTCGACACGGTTGCCGGGAAGCTCCGCGAGCTCGCCGCGGCAGGAAAGCCCGAGAGTCTGCTCCTCCTCGGCGGGCGCTTCCCGGGCCACATGCGCGCCCTGTTCGAACGACTCGCAAGAGCCTACGGGACGCCGAACCTCGTCGACACGGAGTCGATCTGCAATCGGGCGCGACGCCTCGCGACGTACCTCACCCAGGGAGTCATGGACCTCCCCGGATACGACCTTGCCGAGACCGCCTACTTCATGGTCTTCGGAGCGGGTTTCCTGGAGGCCTGGCAGCCCACGACCTATCTCCTACGCATGTACGGCGAGATGCGCGAGGGGCGCCCGGGCCTGCGGGCAAAGATCGTCGTCGTTGACCCCCGTTGCGGTGTCGGTGCCTCCAAGGCCGACGAGTGGATCCCGATCCGGCCGGGCACGGACGGGGCCCTCGCCCTGGGCATGGCCCACGTGATCGTCAAGGAGGGTCTCTTCGACAAGGCCTTCCTCGATGAGCACGCCTTCGCGTTCGAGGACTGGAAGGGCGAGGACGGGGTGGAGCACGAGGGCTTCCGGAAGATGGTTCTCCGCGAGTATCCGCCGGACCGGGTCGCGCAGATCACCGGCGTGGAAGCGGACGTGGTCGAGCGGCTAGGGCGCGAGTTTGCGCGAGCGCGGCCGGCCGTGGCCGGCGCGGGCCGCGGGGCCGGCCTCCACACGAACGCGCTCTTCACGAATCTCGCGATCCACTCGCTGAACGCGCTCGTGGGGAGCCTCGAGGTCCCGGGCGGCGTCGTGATCCAGGAGGCCCCGGCCCTCGGGGCATGGCCCGAGATCGCCCAGGAAGGGCTCGCGAAGCCTTCGCTCGCCGCCCCGGGAGCCGGCCTCGTCCCCCGGCAGCCGGGCCACGGCGCCCTCATGGCGGCCCTCCTCTCCGGGAAGCCCTACCCCGTGGAGGCGGCGCTCGTCTACTACACGAATCCCCTTTTCTCCGGCCCGGACGCGTCCACCACCCGCGAGGCGCTCGACCGAATCCCGTTCCTCGTGAGCTTCAGCCCCTACATGGACGACACGACCGCCCGCGCGGACCTCGTCCTCCCGGACGGCTCGTACCTGGAGCGGCTCGAGGACGACTTCATCGTGCCCAGCGTCGGCTTCCCCGTCCTGAATCTACGCCAGCCCGTCATGGAGCCCCTCCACGACACGCGCCAGACGGGGGACGTCGTGATCGATCTCGCGCGCCGGATCGGCGGGCCGGTCGCCGAGGCGTTCCCCTGGCCGAGCTACGAAGCGGCGCTCGAGGAGGCTCTCGGAGGCGAGGAGTCCCTGCACGAGATGAAGAAGCGCGGATTCCGGTCGGGCGGACCCTACCGCTTCGGAGACTGGGCGCGCGTCCTGGCCACGCCGAGCGGGCGCTTCGAGTTCTCCCCCCTCGTCTGGCGGCGCACCGTGGAGGACGAGGCGCGGCAGAGGGGGGAAGGCGTCGAAACCGTCCTCTCGCGACTCGGAGTCGAGGCGCGCGGGGATCTCGCCTTCCTGCCTCACTTCGAAGCCCCCCGGTTCGCGGGCGACTCTGAGTCCTTCCCGCTCCACCTCATCACCTACAAGACCATGACGCACGCCGAGGGGAGGGGCGGGAACCAGCCGTGGCTCCAGGAGTCCTTCGGGCTTCAGCTCGTCGAGCGATGGAGTCCCTGGGCGGAGCTCAATCCCGCGACGGCGGAAGGGATCGGCATCCGGAACGGCGACGACGCGTGGATCGAGTCGGAGCTTGGACGGATCCGAATCCGGGTCAGGTTCCATCCAGGGGTCCGACCCGACGTCATCTGCATGCCCTTCGAATACGGCCACACGGAGTACGGCCGCTGGGCGAGCGGGAACGGGACGAACCCGAACCTGCTCGTTTCTGCGCTTGTCGATCCGGCGACCGGAGTCCACGCGATCAGCGCGACGCGCGTACGCGTGGTTCGCGCGTAGAGAGGAGGAGAGGGAGGAACCATGCCGCGATGGGGGATGGTGATCGACCTCGACAAGTGCGCGGCCTGCCAGGCGTGTACGGTGGCGTGCCGGGCGGAAAACAACGTGCCTTTCGCGGGCCCCCACGAGGCCTCCCTCGGCCGGGCCATCTTCTGGAACGAGCTCATTCCGACCGTGGAGGGCGAGTACCCGCACGCGGAGCTCCGCTACATCCCGCGGCCCTGCATGCACTGCGACAACACGCCCTGCACCAAGGTCTGCCCGGTGAAGGCCACGACCCGGGGCTCGGAGGGCATCGTCCAGCAGATCCCGGGACGGTGTATCGGATGCCGTCTCTGCATGTGCACCTGCCCGTACTCGGCCCGCTCGTTCAACTGGTACCACGCCGAGTGGCCGTCGCCGATGGAGAAGCAGCACAACCCGGACGTGGCCCTGCGTGAGAAAGGTGTGGTCGAGAAGTGTTGCTTCTGCTACCACCGCCTTCGCAAGGCCCGGGACAAGGCGAGGGACGAGGGCCGCGAGCTCCGGGACGAGGACGTCGTGAGACTCCCGGCCTGCTGCCAGACCTGTCCGGCAAAGGCGAGGTATTTCGGAAACCTCGACGACCCCGAGAGCACCGTCGCGAGGCTCGTCCGGAGCCCCCGCGCGTTTCGCCTCCTCGAGGAGCTGGGGTCGAAGCCGAAAGTCTACTACCTGAAGGAACGCCATGACTCCGCATGACGGCCGGAGTTCCGCCAACCCCCAGATCGAACAGGCGCTCGCGCCGCTCACACGGACGACGTGGCGGTTCTACGCCTTCGCCGGCGTGCTCCTCTCGATCCTCGCAGTCTGGGCGTACTTCGTGGTCCAGCAGACCCTCGTGGGGCACGGCGTCCAGGGCCTGGGCACCCGGGGGGCGATCTGGGGGATCATCGTCGCGAACATCGTCTACCTGATCGGGATCAGCCATGTCGGTATCGCGATCTCGGCCTCGGTACGGATCATGCGCCTCGAGCGCTACCAGCCCCTGGCGCGGATCGCGGAGATCGTGACGCTCGTGGCGATGACCGCGGCGGTGATGAACATCGCCCTCGACGTGGGGCGCCCCGACCGCTTCATCGTGAACGTCATCCTCCGCGGCCAGATCCACGCGCCCTTCGTCTGGTCGTGCACCGTCATTACCTGGTACGTGGTCGGGAGTTCGGTCTACCTCTATCTCGCGATGCGGCGAGACATCTGCCTCGCGGCGAACTACGTCCCGCGGCGCCGCTGGCTCTACCGCCTTCTCGCGATCGGATACCAGGACACGCCGGAGAGCCGCGAGCGGCACGAGAGGACCGTCTGGTGGTGCGCGGTCATCATCCTGCCCATCATGGTCTCCGTCCACTCGGTCTACGGCTTCGTCTTCGGCCTCCAGTCCGGCCGGCCGGGCTGGTTCAACCCCATCATGGCCCCGTATTTCGTGCTGGGAGCGATCCTGACCGGCTTCTCGGCCATGATCATCGTCGCCGCCGTCGTGCGGAACATCTTCCCCTGGAAGGAGATGCTCAAGCCCCGGATGTTCAAGGGCCTGGGGATCTTCCTCGGGTTCATCACCTGGCTCTACATGTACTTCCTCTTCAGCGAGCTCCTGACGGGCCAGTACAACGCGCCGCACGCGGACCGCGCGGTCTGGGACGACGTCCTCTGGGGGCACTGGGCGCCGCTGACCTGGGCTACCTTCATC
The DNA here is from genome assembly GCA_016209595.1 of Planctomycetota bacterium. GTDB lineage: Bacteria > Planctomycetota > JACQVV01 > JACQVV01 > JACQVV01 > JACQVV01. Next base: position 843 of record JACQVV010000325.1, on the reverse strand, counting down.
TTCAGCTTCTTCATCCCGTTCGCGATCCTCTTCATCCAGGGCGCCAATCACAGGATCTGCTCGATCCCGCTCACGGTGGTCGCGGCGGTCTTCTCCAATGTCGGGCTCTGGATCATGCGGTACCTGATCGTGGTCCCGTCGTTCTACCATCCCCATCTCCCCTACCGGATCACGCCCTACAGCCCGACGTTCGCGGAGTGGGCGGTGCTCGTGGGGACCCTCGTCTTCGGGATCCTCTTCTTCGGCGTTCTCATCAAGATCCTGCCCGTGATCGAACTCCCGCACAACGTCCCGATCCGGACCGACCGTCGCTTCGTCTTCATGCCCCGCATCACCATCCGGCGGAACCACAAGAGGCTCCTTCTCGCCGCCACGGCCGCGGGAGGGATCGGGATGATGATCTTCGGCTTCTCCACCTGGCAGGCGGACTACGCGCCGGTGAAATGGCTCACCGGGATCCTGATGCTCTGCTCGATTCCGCTAGAGATCTGTCTGCTGACTCCCCGGGAGGAGACCGCGCGGCCCCAGAGGCCCGGCGCCCCGAGAGTGTCGGTGCAGCGCTACCTTGCCACGAGCGTCCAGTGCCGCGTGCCCGCTCCGAGGCTCGGCGTCGCGTCCGTGACAAGGGGCTCACGGCCTCCGGTCCTCGCGCCGCGGGCGCATCTCTAGTCCCAAAGCGAGCGAGTCCCGTCGGCTGCGACTTCGCCAGAAGCCCGCCGAACGGCGAATTCGTTGCTCCCTCCGCTCGCCCTGCTCGGGCCATCCCTGGCCCTCGCGACGGGCTCGCTCCGGGCCGGCCCGCGCCTCGGGGCACCTGCACCGTCTGCCCCTTCGGCGCGGGCG
>JACQVV010000313.1 GCA_016209595.1 Planctomycetota bacterium | reverse complement strand
TCAGGGGGAGGGGAACGGCCCCCTCCCCCTTCCAACCGCCGGCACTCCCCTTGCGAAGCAAGGGTCGTGCCAGCGGCCCCCTCCCCTCTTTCCGGAGGCCATCGAAATTGCCGATCCGAAGCATTCTGCGGGGGCTTGAATCGTTGCTCCTCGCCCTCATCCTCTCCGTCCCTGCCGCCGCGGGCGGTCCTCGGGTCGCACGCATCGAGGGGGACCCGATCGACGGGGAACCCGTCTCGATCGAGGACCGGAAGCTCGTCGCCGCGGACGGCTCGGTCCACGACCTCGTCCAGATCCGCCGGATCGAGTACGACCGTCCGGTACGCGAGCCAGCCCGGGACGCGGCCCCGGTCCGGCTCGAGATGGCCTCCGGCGACGTCGTCTACGGGAAGATCGCGGGAAGCGAGGACATGGTCCAGCACCTTCTCCTCTTGGGAGCCGCGGCGGGGAAGGTCGGGGTTCCCTACGACCGGACGCTGGTTCTCCTCATGCGGACGCACCCTTCCGTCGATCCCCTCCCTGTCCGGGAGGAGAAGCAGATCGGGGATCTCGCGTACGTGGCGGACGGGGAGAAGTCGGCCACACTCGAGGGTTCGATCGAGGAGTTCACGACCGACAAGGTGCGCTGGACATGGGAGGTGGGGGAAGAGAAGAAGAAGATCTCCATCCCGCTCGCAAGGCTCCGCGGCATCCGGTTCCGGATCGTCCCCGCTCCCGAGGAGCCATCGGGCGTCCTCGCCCGCTTCTACCTGGTGGATGGGAGCCGCCTCTCCGGGGTGGACCCAACGCTTTCGGACGGGGTCTACCGCTTCCGGCTCCTGGAGGGGAAGGGGGACGTCTCGATTTCGGCCGCGAACGTCTCCCATGTGGACCTCTCGAGCGACCTCCTCCTCTTCCTCTCCGACGAGGAGCCGGTCGAGGTGGCCGAGCGAAACTTCATCGGCCTCCCCCACGGGTACTCCTTCCAGCGCGACCGGACCTTCTCCGGCGGCCCGATCCGGCTGGGAGCGAACCCTGGAGTCCTCTACGAGAAGGGCCTGGGCGTTCATGCCTACTCGTCCCTCGCCTTCGACCTCCACCGCCGTTACCGGAAGTTCCGCGCGATCGCCGGATCCGACCCCAACCGCCCGGCCGACGATCCCCGGGCGCTCGAGGAGCGCAAAGTCCTCTTCCGTGTCTGGGGCGATGGAAAGCTCCTCTTCCAGTCGGACCCCGTGGACATCCGGAGCGCCCCCCTCCCGATCGAGGTCGGGATCGAGGGCGTGAGGATCCTCGTCCTGGAAGTGGACGAGGGGGACGATCTCGACCTCGGCGACCACGCCGTCTGGGCATCCGCCATGGTGGTGAAATGAGACGGGGTTCGGGGTTCGGGGTTCGGGGTTCGGGAAGGCACGCCGTTCCTCTGGTGGTCGCGTTCCTCATGACCAGCGCCCTCTCCATGGCCTCGGGTCAGGAAACCGCTCTCGATCGCGTGCTCGCGGCCGAAAAGGCGCGCCTCGAGGTCGTGAAGAGGGTCGAGCCGGCGGTCGCCTGCGTCTTCCGGGCCGGAGGGGAGGGGGGTGGCTCCGGAGTCGTCGTCTCTCCGGATGGCTACTGCCTCACGAACTTCCACGTGACCGAGATGAACCGGGAGATGGAAGTCGGTCTCTCGGACGGCAAGAGGTACCGCGCCATCGTGGTCGGGATCGACCCCACGGGCGACATCGCGCTCATGCGCCTCACGGGTAAGGACGTCTGGTCGTACGCCCCCCTCGGCGACTCGAACGATCTCTCGGTCGGCGACCAGGCGATCGCGATGGGAAACCCGTTCCTCCTGGCCAAGGATTACAAGCCCACCGTCACTCTCGGGATCGTCACGGGCCTCCACCGCCACCTCGCCGGGAGCGGGAACTTCAACCTCGTCTACTCCGACTGCATCCAGATCGACACGTCGATCAACCCGGGAAACTCCGGGGGCCCGCTCTTCAACCTCCGGGGCGAAGTCATCGGGATCAACGGCCGGATGACGGTGCGCGACCGCGGGCGGGTGAACACCGGGATCGGCTTCGCGGTGAGTGCGAACCAGATCAAGAACTTCCTTCCCGCGCTCCGGCACGGCGAGATGGCGCAGCACGGACTCCTCGACGCGACCGTGCGGCTCGACCCCGACGGGCGGATCGTCTTCGACCAGATGTTCGAGGACTCGCCGGCCTACGAGGCGGGCGTGCGGCTCGGGGACGAGCTCGAGAGCTTCGACGGGGTCGAGATCGATACGGTGAACCGCTTCGCCAACCTGATCTACACGCTCCCCGCCGGGAAGACGGTCGAGATCGTCTACCGCCGCGAGGGCGTCGTCCAGACGACCCGGTGCGTCCTCAAGGGGATCCCCTCCGGCCCGGCCGAGAAGGACGTGAACTGGACCGGCGCCCCCGAGGGGCACCTCGCCTGGGAGCTCGATCGGACCCTTCATCTCTCGCGGGCCTCGGCCGGCAGGCTCGACTCACCCGCAGCAACCGGCCGGCTCGAGGCCTCGGGCGTCCGGTCGACCCCCGAGGGGGACGCGGAGTTCCGCGCGACTTTCGAGGGGCTCGCGCCGCAGGAGCTTCAGATCGGCGGCGAGACGTTCCGGTTCCAGAAGTTTTCGGTCGAGCGGGTCGCCGCCGACGGGTCCGCGGTCGAGATCCCGGCGGCCGATGCCGGGCGGCTCCGCAGGCTCCTCTCGATCGGCGGGGCCCGGGAGCTCGCGACGGCTCGTGAGGACTTCGCGAGCGTAGAGTTCGCCGGGGCCGGCTGGGACGGGAACACCCCCTGCGTTCTCGTGGAAGGGCGCCGCGCGTCCGGCCACAGGGTCCGCTGGGTCGTGGATGAGCAAGACCACCGGATCCGGCGGGTCGAGTTCCTCGACGCGGGCGGACGCATCGAGGCGTCTCTCGCGCTTGCCGACGAGCGGATCGTCGAGGGAGCGGTCCTTCACTCGCGGACGGTCCTCACGGAAGGCGAGCGGACGGTCTCGTTCCGGTTCGACGCCTTCGGGAGGGACGGAACCAACCTCGCCGCAGAACCGTGTCGCGGGGACGATCTCGTGCCGCTCGGCAACCCCTACCGGGCCGTCCTCGCCGGAATCTGGTCGTCCGTCCTCAAGGTCTACGGGCAGGGACACGTCCGGGGGATCCCCGCTCAGGGGAGCGCGGTCATGGTGGACGCCGAGAAGGGCCTCGCCGTCACCAACCTCACGATCATGCTCAAGACCCCCAGGCTCTACGTCGTGGACGGCGAGGGACGTGAATGGCGCGCCTCGGTCGTCAGGGAAGACGAGAAGCGCCTCCTCGCCCTGATCGAGCTCCAGCCCGTGGAAGGCCGGACCTTCCCGCCGGCCCTTCCGCCGGCCGCGAGCGCCCACGTCCGCGTGGGAGACCTCGTCCTCTCCGTGGGGAACGCCGAGGACCTCGCGGCCGACAGGGAGCTCCCCACGGCGAACCTCGGGATCGTCACCGCCGTCACGATGCTCGCCGCCCGGGCCGGGATCCAGGACTTCGACTACAAGGGGCCGGTGTTCATCAACGACTCGAAGGTGAATCCAGGCGCCTACGGCGGACCGGTCGTGGACATGCAGGGGCGCTGGATCGGGCTCAATGCCAAGATCGTCGAGGCCAAGGCGACCAACACACAGATCACGTACACGATCCCGATGGACGCCATGCTCGACTTCCTCCCCGGACACGAGGGAGCAGCGATCGGCCCGGAGGTCCGCGACCCGCGCCCCGTCCACCACGGGATCGTCCTCTTCGACGCCAACCCGCTCCGCTCCGGGCCGGCCTACGTCGACAGGACGCTCCCCGGGAGCCCCGCGGCGAAGGCGGGACTCCGGCCGGACGATCTCGTTCTGCGGGCGGACGACGTCCGGATCAAGACCTGCCGGGAGCTCGAGGACTTCTTCAAGGGCTGCCATCCGGGGCAGACCGTCCGGCTCTCGGTCAAGCGGGGCTCGCAGGTGATCCAGGTCGAGATCGCGCTCGTCGCGAAGGAGGAATAGATCTTGAGAGTTCTCGCGTTCCTCGCCTTTGTGGCGCTCGCACTCCCCGCCCCTGCGCAGGATCCCACCTCGAACGTCCCCGCCGACCTCGAGGAGGCCGTCCGCGCAGCGATCGAGCGCGCCGCACCCTGGACCGTGCGGATCGAGGCCCTGGGGGGCTCCGCCGCCGGGAGCGGCCCTCTCTTCGACGAGGAGGGAAAGCCCCGGACATTCAACCCCGCCGTCGACGCCGCGACGACGGGCGTCATCGTCCGCTCGGACGGGCTGATCGCTACCTCCACGTTCAACTTGGAAACGAACCCCCGCATCCTCACCGTCCTCCTCCAGGACGGTCGCGAGTTCACCGCGAAGGTCCTCGGCAAGGACACCACTCGGATGATCGCGCTCATCCAGATCGAGGCCGAGGGGCTTCCAACCCCCGAGATCGCGCCCGTGGACGAGATCGAGGTCGGCTCCTGGGCTCTAGCGCTCGGCCGGACCTTCTCGGCCCCGCGCGAGTTCCCCACGGTGAACCTCGGGATCGTCTCCGCCAAGGGGCGCCACGGCGGTCGGGCCCTCCAGTCCGACGCCTCGATCAACCCCTCGAACTACGGCGGGCCTCTCGTGGACGTCCTCGGGCGGGCCCTCGGGATCCTTGTTCCCATGGGCGAGGAGGGCGGCCCCCCGGCCGTAGAGTTCTACGACTCGGGGATCGGCTTCGCCATCCCCCTCGCCGACGTGGTGCCGCTCGTGCCGCGCCTCGCGGGAGGGCTCTCCATGAGCCCCGGCTTCCTCGGCGTGCGCGCCGATGAGACCTTCGCGGGGCCCGGGGTGAGGGTCTCCGAGGTGCTCGCCGGAACCGCGGCGGAAAAGGGCGGCATGAAGGCGGGCGACGTTCTCGTATCCGTGGACGGGACGCCCGTCGAGAACCTTGCCGCCCTTCAGGGGATCCTGGCCAAGAAGTACGCCGGGGACGTCGTGGGACTCGAGATCCGCCGAGAGGAGCGCGAGCTGGGGCTGCTCGTCACGCTCATGGAGCGGCCGTAATCGGCCGCGTTCCACACAACCGGTGGAAGTTCCCCGACCCGATCGATCGGGCGACGTCAGGCGCGAGGCGAGCGAGCAGGTACTGGTAGCGCGCCGCGGTCTGGGGCATCTCGCCGTACTCGCCGACGAGGTCGTATCCGACGAGGAACCGGTCGGGGTACTCGCGGAAGAGGTCGAGCCAGCTCTCGCGGAGCGCCCCCCGCGCGCGGTCCCAGAGCTGGAAGTCCCAGAGGATCCACGAAATGTCGGCGTGGAGCCGGAGGTAGCGGGCGACGAGCGAGCGCACGAGGCCCGACGTGTCGGAAGAGACCTCCCAGCTCACGCCGCAGTGGGCCCAGAGGAAGTCCGTGTCCGGTGAGGCAGCGAGAGCCCGATCGATCTCGCGGGCGTACTTCACCGTCGCGTGGAACAGGACGGGGACGCCGGCCCGGCCGGCGAGGCGGTAGAGCTCGAGGAGATGGGGGTCGTCCACGGGCTGGCGGAGCTCCATCCCGAGGTCGCCGTCGTAGCGGAGCAGGAGCTCCCCGACCCCGCGGAAACCGTCCGCGAGCCGGCGCTCGACCGTCGCGAGCGAGCCGCGCTCCCGAGGATCGAACCCGCAGGTGAACGGAACGAGTCGTCCCGGAGCCGCGGCGACGGTCCGCGCGACCGCCTCGTCGGCGAGAGACGTATAGCGCGGCGGCTGATACACCTCCAGGTCGAACGGGAGGCCGAGGCAACAGGCGTGCGTCGTGCCGGATCGATCGAGCGCCACGAGGAGCGGGGTCGGGCCCGGGTCAGCGAGAGCGCGCGTAACGACGTGGCAGTGGGCGTCCGCGAGGGGCGGCCCGGCGGTCCCTGAGGAGCTCACTTCTCTAGACTGAGGACCCTCTGGACGCCGCCGGGCCCCACGAGGACGACCTGGCCTTCCGCGATGTCCGCGACTTGCCAGTCGCCGGGCAGGAGATCCCCCTCTTCGACCTCCAGGACCCGGATCCCATGGGTGAGAAGGGCCCGCTGGGGGCCGCCCTCGGACAGGATCCCCTGAAGCTTGTACTCCCAGCGGTTCTCCTCGTCGGGGATCGGTACACCGCCGGATGGGGCGGGCGAGATGTCGCCCTCGCAGCCGAGCCGGACGACCCATGTCGACGTCTCCGGGTCCGAGGCCTCAAGACGGGCCACCTCCGTCAGATCTCCGCCGGGGACGCGGCCGGACATGTGGACCTCGGTGGTGACAATGCCGCGAGCTCCCTCGTGCTGGCGCGAGACCTCCACGCCGAGCTCGTAGGTCACTCCTTCTCCCTCCGGTTGGCCCGTGAACCAGACCTTCATCCCGGCGTCGTGGTACTCGGTCCCCCCGCCGGCCGCGACGGGCACCCTCCAGCCGCGGGCGAGCACGGTCTCCTGTCCCGCTCTCGCCTGGAGGCGAACGCGGTACGAGAAAGGGGTCGCGCCGGCCGCCGTCTTCTCTTCCAGCTCGACCGTGACCCGGAGAGTGCCCGCGCCCTCCTGGGCGAGCGCGGGGAGCGCCAGAGCGGCAAGAACGAACAAGGCGACGAACAAGCGATTCATGAGGGGAACTCCGGGAAAGGAGCGGAGGGATTCTATCGGGGAGCGATCTCGACCTTCTGGAGCCAGTAGTGGGTGTGAGCGTCGGACGCGAGCCGCCAGGTGAGGACGTTCGCCCCCACCCGGCACCATGAGGTGATGTCGGCCTCGTAGGGCTCCTTCCCACCGCCGGCGATCTCGGCCTCTGTGGCGAGGGCGTGGTCGTTGATCGCGAGCGTCACGCGGCCATCGTTCCCCTCGGCGCTTCCCGAACTCGTGTGCTCGACGTGGAGCCAGAGGGAACGCGGGACCTCGGGGAGTTCGAACCAGATCTGGAGCCCGCTCTCGCCGCAGCGGGTGAGTTTCAGGACCCAGTTTGAGTGGTCTCCCCAGTCGGTCGGAGGGTCCGGGTAGAGCGAGGCGAAGCTCGCCTTGGCCAGGACGTTTCCGCGCGGGGGCATCGGTCCCAGGTTGAGAACGTAGGGAGGAGAGGAGGAGGGGGCGAGGGCCTCCAGCATGAGGTTGGTGATCTGGGTCATCCGCTGGGCGTTTGCGGCCGCGTACTCCTCGCCGCCCTGGTTCCCCGCCCCGGCCTGGTAGTAGAGAGCCTGCTTCAGCCTGCCGAGGCGCTGCGCACAGACCGACATCTGCTCCAGGATCTCCTGGTTGATCACCTGCCGCTCCACGGCCTTCTCGAAGTCCCCGAGCGCCGCGGCGAAGTTCTTCCGTTCGTACTCGATCGTCCCTCGGAGGTGGTAGCCCTTGCCGTCTCCGGGAAAGCGATCGAGGTGTTCGCGGAGCGAGGCAAGCGCCTCCTCGGTCCGCCCGAGCTTGGTGTAGCAGAGGGCGAGGTCCCAGTGCACCTCGTTCTCGACCGGGGTCCCGTGCAGGCGCACGTAGTCCGCGACCGCGCGCTCGTGTTCGTTCTGTTTCAGATACACGTTTCCCCGCACGCGACGGATGACGAAGTCGTCCGGGAAGAGAGCGAGCACTCGGTCCGCGTGGCGCTCGGCCTCCTTGTACTCCCCGTCCAGGTAGAGATCTTTGGCCCGGGAGGAGTTCTCGCGCCGGAAGCTCTCGAGGGTCTCGTCCCCTGCGGGGAAGACGACGTGGAGGCACCTCGCGTAGGTGCGAGGGTCGATATCCACGAGCTTCCCGACGGCGCCGAGGTCGGCCGACAGGTACTTCCGAAGCTCTCCGAGGATGTCCGGGTCGCTCCCGGCATACTCCAGGGCGCGCCCCAGCGCCTGGCCGATCTCGTAGGGCTCTCCCTCCAAGAGCGCCCGGCGCATTTTGTCCACCTCGCGCCGCGCCCTTTCGAGCCTCTCGCGCTCTTCCTGGCCCGGCAACGGTTGCGCGCCCGGGTCGACGGGGACCGGATTGGGCCCATCCGGCGTCACTCCACGGCCCTTCGCGTCGCTCCCGCGGGGGGCAAACTTCCAGAACAGGCCGCCGCCCAGGGCGAGAAGAGCGCCCCCGAGAGCCACTGCAAGGAGGATCCGCCGGCGCCCGGTTCGCGCCGGCCCCGCCCCGGCACGGACCTTGTCTCCGGCGATGTGGCGCTCGATGTCCTCGATCAGCTCGTCCGCCGTCTGGTATCGCTCGACCGAGTTCCGTCGCATCGCCTTGAGGCAGATGGCGCGGAGCTCCGGGGGAATCGTTTTCTGATGGCGGACGGTAAAGGTCGGGTCGGTGGACATCACCTTGAGATAGAGCTCGGCCTTCGATTCGGCGCGGAAGGGTTTCACTCCCGTCAGGAGCTCGAAGAAGAGGACTCCGAGGGAATAGATGTCGCTCCGCTGATCGATCTCGCGGATCTTCCCCTCGAGCTGCTCGGGAGCCATGTAGTACGGCGTCCCGATGGCGGCGCCCTCCTGCGTGAGGTCGGTGACGCGGTCGATCTCCTTGGCCAGGCCGAAGTCGGTCAGGATCGGCTTCCCCTGGGTGTCCACGAGCACGTTCGACGGCTTGATGTCGCGGTGGATCACCTTCTGCGAGTGGGCATAGGAGAGGGCCGAGGCGAGGTCACGAAAGAGGACGACCTTCTCCTCCATGCTGTAGAAGTTCCGCTCGATCAGGAGGTCGAGCGAGTCCCCCTCTACGAACTCCATCACAAAGTAGCGGAACCGTTCGTCGCTGTCGTACGCGAAGACCTGCACGATGTTGGGATGCCGGAGGCGCGCGATCGCCTGGGCTTCCTGGTGGAAGCGCTCGAGGGCCTTCCCCTTGCCCAGCTCGCGGGCGCGGAGGACCTTGATCGCCACGATCCGATTGAGGGCCTCGTCGCGGGCGCGGTAGACGATCCCCATCCCCCCCTGCCCGACGCGGGACAGGATGCGGTAGTTGCCGATCTGTCGGGGAAGCGTCGGTTCCTCCCCTCCCACCCCC
>JACQVV010000303.1 GCA_016209595.1 Planctomycetota bacterium | reverse complement strand
GTCCGAGAGACGCAGGATCTCCGCCAACTCATGGCCGAAATCGCCCGGCGTCTCTCGGTTCAGGGATGGAGCGGTCTCAACCCGTTCGCGTGGGCGCTCAAGGCGTATCACCACGTCTACGCTCTGGCGTGGGCCTCCCACTCCCGCGATCGGGAGCGGGCGGCCGATGCCCTTTCGGTGGATCTTTCGGGCAGGGAGGCTACGTCCTCGGCGCTCGTGATTCTTCACGCCGTGGATCATCTGCCGTGGGCGCGACTCCGATCCGTCGTGGAAGGATCCGTCCGGACGGGAGCCTCGACCGACACGATGTTCGCGGAATACCGCCGTCGGGTAGAGGAGACTCGGCGTACGGGGAGTGGATGGATGCGAGCCGTCGACAAGGCGTTGTCCCTGGAGACGAACCGGTTCGACCATCACCCCTGTCTTCGCGAACGGCTCCAGGCAATCCGCGTCGACCCTGCCCACGCGCGCGAGATTCGATTCGACCCCTCGGATACACAAGCGTCGCTCCTCGTGTCCGGGTGGGAGACGATCGAGAGAAAGTTGACTCGTGACCAGATCGCCGAAGCGCTCGAGGAACTCGCGGCGAAACGAGACATTGCGAGCATCATCCTGGGACGGCCGGTCGGAAGGCAGTGAGAGCCGATTCCTAGCCGGACCCCTGCCCCGTTTCGACAGCGGGCGCGGAGTACATCCTCTCTATCTTCTCCCGGTACTTCTCGACGATCACCCGCCGCTTGAGCTTCATCGTGGGGGTGAGCTCGCCGGTCTCCGGGGTCCAGGTGTCGGGGAGGACGTCGAACCTCTTCACGGTCTCGTAGCGGGCGAGGGTCTGGTTCACCTTTTCGACGTGCCGGGCGAGCTCGCTTCGGAGCTCGGGGAGATCGGCAAGGGCGACGTTCGTCCGGTCGGCCCCGTGGCGCCGGCGCGCCTCCTCCAGGTTCATCGTGAAGAGGGCGGTCAGGTAGTGCCAGTTGTCCCCCACCACCATGACCTGGTCCACGAGGGGGTGGCGGACGAGCGAGGCCTCGATCGGGAGCGGCGCGACGTACTTCCCGCCCGAGGTCTTGAGGAGTTCCTTCTTCCGGCCGGTGACCTTGAGGAACCCGTCCGGCGTGAATTCGCCAAGGTCCCCGGTGTAGAACCAGCCGTCCCGGATCGCCTCGGCCGTCGCCTGCTCCTTGTTCCAGTAGCCGGCGAAGACGTTGGGCCCGCGGAAGAGGATCTCGCCGTCCTCGGCGATCTTTATCTCCCCCAGGCCGGCGGTCGCCCCGACTGTCCCGTAGCGGAGCTTCCCGGGCCGGTTGACCGTGACGAGCGCGGTCGTCTCGGTGAGCCCGAAGACCTCGAAGGTCGGCAGCCCCACCGCGTAGAAGAAGCGCCCCAGGTCGCGCGCCAGGGGCGCGCCTCCGGCGAGGATGTACCGGACCTCGCCCCCGAGAGCGGCCCGGATCTTCCGGAAGACGAGCCGGTCCGCGATCCGGTTCTTGAAAGCGAGCCAGAGGCCTGGCGTTCGCCCCGCTTCCACGCAGTCGGTGACCGCCAGGCCCACGCCGACGGCCCAGCGGAAGATCCTCTGCCGCCTCGCGGGGGCCAGCGCGACCTTGTTCTCGATCCCTGCCCGGACCTTCTCGAGCACGCGAGGCACCCCCATGAAAACGGTGGGGCGGACAGCCTGCACGCAGTCGAGGACCTGCTTGATCTCTCCCGGGAAGTAGAGCTGCGCGCCGTGGTACAGGGCCGCGAGGTCCATCATGCGCTGGGCGATGTGCGCGAGCGGGAGGTAGCTCACGACCCGGTCCTCGGGGGTCCACTTCTCGCCGACCACGCCGGAGACTGTCTCCACGGTAACAAGGACGTTCGCGTGGGAGAGCCGCACGCCTTTCGGTTCCCCTGTCGTCCCGGAGGTGTAGGAGAGGGTGACGGTCGAGTCGGGGTCGATGGACGCAACTCCGGCGGCGATCTTCTCGCGCCGAGCGGCATCGGACGCGCGGCCTCGCGCCTCGAGCGCGGCAAGCGTCTCCACGCGACCGGATCCGGCCGCGAAGCCGGCGAGCGACTCCGGAACGAGGACCCGGACGAGCGCCGGGAGCCGCGGGAGCTCGGGCAGGAGCGCTTCGAGGCGTTCCTTCGAGTCCACGTAGACGACCTTCGCCCCCGAATCCGCGAGCACGTAGGCCGCCTGCTCGCCGGTGTTGTTCATGTAGATGGGAACCGAGACCCCCCCGAGGACCTGGATCGCGAAGTCGGTGACGTACCAGCAGGGCGAGTTGTAGGCGAAGACCGAGCCCCGGTCTCCCTTCGCCAGACCGAGGTCCTCCAGCGCCGCAGCGAGCGACAGAACGCGGTCCCGGATTTCGGCCCAGGTGAACGTGACCAAGGGCTTCCCCGGCTCGAAGTGTCCGAAGGCCGTCCTGCCGGGCATCTCCCGGGCCTGCTCTAGCAAGACGCCGGGGAGCGTTCGCGCCTTCACTTCTCGGCCGGCTTCTTGGGGAAGATCTTCGGATTGGACAGCTTCATGACGTCGCCCATGTTCCCCTTCACCTTGAGCTTGCCCGTCATGAAAGCCATCTGCGGGTTGACCGAACCGGTGACCATCCCGATCCAGGTCTCGGCGGAGGTCGAGACGGTCGCGCTCGGGGCATCGGCCCTCCCGGGCCCGGCCGAGCACTTCCCCTCCCCGATCCGCACGAGCCAGTCCCCGCCGCCCGGCCCGGCGATCTCGAACTGGATCGCGGCCTTCCAGTCCCCCGCGCCTGCCGGCAGGAAGTTCTTCTCCATCGCATGGAAGATGTCGTGTACGGTGATCTCCATCTTCTCTCCCCCGGGTTTCTGGATCTCCGGCGCGCGCTCGGGCTCGGCCGGCGCTTGACGCGGCTCAGCCGTATCGAGGGCCCGTGCCGACGCCACCAGAGGTGGCGAGGGGGGGGCCGGGGGGGAAGCTTCCCCGCCGGGCGCCAGGAGGGCACTGGGAGTGGCAGTCCCCCCGGCCGAGGGTGCGAAGCCCCCTCGGGGAGGCGCGGAGGCCAGGGATGGCTGGAGCGCCGACGCCACCGCGGGCCGGAAGTAGAGCACGTCGTGCAGGTTTCCCTTGCGCTCCTCGCTCCAGACGGGTTCGACGCGCATCCCGATCCGGAGGTCCTCCTCCTGGGCCCCGGCGACGCGGTGCGACAGGAGCGTATTCGAGCCGTCGAGCTGGATCATGGCGAAGACGTAGGGAGGCTCGGTCGGCTGGCCGGGAAATGGAAGGTGGACCGTGGTCCAGCTGTCCAGGCGACCGCCCGGGCCGACCTCCACGAGGCCCTCCTCGCACCGGGCGAAGCACTTCCCGCAGACCTCGACCGGCGGGACGTGAACCGCGCGGCACTTCGGGCAGCGGCGGCCGACGAACCGCTTCCGGTCCCGGGTCTCGCGGTAGAACAGGGTGAGGTTCTTTCCGCAGCTCCAGCCATACCGCACCGCAACCGTTTGTCTTATGTGTCTCACGGGAGCCGCGCCCCCGCCTCCCGGCCGGTAACGGGGAGGGGGCCGCTGGCACGACCCTTGCTCCGCAAGGGGAGTGCAGGCGGTAGGAAGGGGGAGGGGGC
>JACQVV010000323.1 GCA_016209595.1 Planctomycetota bacterium | reverse complement strand
CGACGGCCACTCGCAGCTCTACCAGGCCTACTACGCGACCCAAGGCTTCCTCTCCCCCGCCGGGAAGCCCACGGGAGCGTCCTACGGGTTCACGAGCATGCTCCACCGGCTGCTCCGCGAGGCGGAGCCCGACTACGTGGCCGTGGTGTTCGACGCGCCGGGTCCCACGTTCCGGCACGAGGCGTTCCCGGAATACAAAGCCCATCGGCCGCCGCCTCCGGAAGACCTCCACCCGCAGATCGAGCAGATCCGGGAGATTCTGGACGCCCAGCACATCCCGGTCTTCAGCGTCCCAGGCTTCGAGGCCGACGACCTCCTGGCAACGCTCGCCCGCCGAGCGGCGGAGCTCGGCGTGGACGTCTACCTCGTCACGACGGACAAGGACCTGAAACAGACGCTGTCCGACCGGGTCCGCCTCTACAACGCGCGCTCCGGGAAGATTCTCGACCGCGACGCGCTCCTGGCGGAGGAGGGCCTCGCGCCAGAGCAGATTCCCGAATACCTCGCACTCGTGGGCGACACGAGCGACAACATCCCCGGCGTCCCGGGAATCGGACCAAAGACCGCGCGGAAACTCCTCCAGGAGCACGGCTCGATCGGGGGGATCCTCGCCGCCCTGGACCGGCTGGGAGGGAAGAAGGTCCGGGAGGAGCTCGGGCGCCACGGGGAACGCGCGAAGGCGAACCTCGCGCTCACCACCGTCGCCGAGGTGCCGGTCGAGTTCGACCTCGCGAGCTGCCGGCGGTCCGCGCCGGACGTGGAGCGTCTCGCCGCGATCTACCGCGATCTCGGGTTCCGCAAGTTCCTCTCGGATCTTCCCGCACCCTCCGGTCCTTCCGCTCCCGCTCCCGTTCCCGCTCCCGCACGGCGCGAGCTCGACACCGATCGTCGCTCCGGCCATCCCTGGCCTTCGCTCCTCCCCGAGGGGGCTTCGCCCCCTCGGCACGGCGCGAGCTCGACACCAATCGTCGCTCCGGGGGGGCTTCGCCCCCTCGGCCTCCCCCGGCGCCATCCTGGCGCCCCGGCGGATAGTCCCGCCCCTCCCGCTCCAGAGAGCTCGCGACCCTCCCGCCTTGTTCAGGTCGAGCTTTTCCCCGACACCACCGAGAGGTCGCCGAAAGCTCCTTTGCCCACATCCGTCCCCGACGCCCCCGAAGGCGCCGACTACAGGACGATCGCGAGCCTCGGCGCGCTCGAGGGCCTTGTCCAGGAGTTCAGCGACGCCCGGCGCTTCGCGGTCGACCTGGAAACGACGAGCACGGATCCCACGCGGGCGGAGATCGTCGGCATCTCCATGTCCCGCCGCCCGGGCACTGCGCGCTACATCCCGGTCCGCGCGCCGGAGGGGGAGCCCCGCCTCGACCTCGCGACGGTGATCGAGCGGCTCCGGCCGCTCCTGGAAGATCCGTCCCGGGAAAAGGTCGGGCAGAACATCAAGTACGACCACGTCGTGTTCGCCCGGAGCGGCGTCCTCATCGAGCCGATCGGCTTCGACACGCTCGTCGCCGCCTATCTCCTAGATCCGAACGCCCGAGGGGGGCGCACCCTCGACGAGCTCGCCGAGGTCCACCTCGGCATCCAGACGATGCCGATCGAGGAAGTGATCGGCAAGCGCGGCAAAGGGCAGCTCCGGATGGACCAGGTCGCCGTGGAGAGGGTCTCGCGCTACGCCTGCGAAGACGCCGACGTCTCGCTCGCGCTGACCGAGGTTCTCGAGAAGAAAGTGGTGGCGGCGGAGCAGCTCGCGCTCCTCAGGGAGGTCGAGCTCCCCCTCATCCCCGTGCTCGCCACGATGGAGAGGAACGGGATCCGCGTGGACCTGGACGTGCTGGCCGCGGTCGGTCGCGAGATCGACGGGCGGCTCGTGGGGCTCGCCGAGAAGATCCACGCTGAGGCCGGCATCCCGTTCAACATCGACAGCCCGAAGCAGCTCCAGGAGATTCTGTTCGATCGCCTCGGGCTCCCGCGGACCCGGAAGACGAAGACCGGCTACTCGACCGACGCGGAGGTTCTCGAGGAGCTCGCCGCCCTTCATCCAATCTGCGGGCTGCTCCTGGAGTACCGCCACCTCCAGAAGCTCAAGAACACGTACGTCGAGACGCTCCCCGCGCTGGTCCATCCCGAAACGGGGCGCATCCATTCCTCCTTCAACCAGACTCAGACCGCCACAGGCCGGCTCTCGTCCAGCGAGCCGAACCTGCAGAACATCCCCGTGCGTACGGAGCTCGGCCGGCGGATCCGCGCGGCGTTCGTCGCCTCGCCCGGCGCGAGGCTCCTCGTCGCCGACTACAGCCAGATCGAACTCCGGATGCTCGCCCACCTCTCGCGGGACGAAGGCCTCTCGCGCGCGTTCGCCGAGGGCGCCGACATCCACGCGTTCGTCGCCGCCCAGATCTCCGGGAAGCCGATCGCCCAGGTCACGGGAGACGAGCGCCGCCGGGCGAAGGCCGTAAACTTCGGCATCGTCTACGGGCAGACGCCCTTCGGCCTCTCGCGCGAGCTCGGCATCTCCCGGCAGGACGCGACGGACTTCATCGATGCCTACTTCCGGCGCTATCCGGGCGTCAAGGCCTACATCGACCGCGTGATCGAGGAGGCACACGCACGCGGCGAGGTCCGAACGATCCTCGGGCGGCGCCGCCCCCTCCCGGGAATCGACTCGAAGAACCCAACGCGCCGCGCCCAGCTCGAACGGATGGCCGTGAACACCACGGTGCAGGGCTCGGCCGCCGACCTCATCAAGCGGGCGATGATCTCGCTCCACACGCTCGCCCGCCGAGGGACACTCCAGGCCGACATGCTCCTCCAGATCCACGACGAGCTCGTGTTCGAGGTGGACGCCGGCGGCGTCGAGGCGGCCCGGGAGATCCTCGTGCGCGAGATGACGGGCGCGATGGAGCTCAACGTCCCGCTCGTGGTGGACGTTTCCGCGGGACGGAACTGGCTGGGGGAGGAATGAACCGCGAGGAGGCGATCGAGAGACTCGCCCGGGGACCCGTCTGCCTCGTGGGCGTCCTGGGCGGGATAGCCGCCGGGAAGTCTACGCTCACGCAGGCGTTCGAGCGTTTCGGAGCCCGACTCTTCGACGCCGACAGGATCGTCCACGAGATCCACCGCCGGCCCGAGACGAAGGCCGCCGTCCGGGCTCGCTGGGGCGATGAGGTCATGACGCCGGCGGGCGAGATCGACCGGCCCCGGCTCGCGCGGCGCGTCTTCGACGATCCGGCCGAGCGTCGCGCGCTCGAGGAGATCGTCCACGAGCCCGTCCTCGCGGAGCTCGCGCGCGTCGCGACCGAAATGGAAGGCGCCCTCGCGGGACCGCAGGACCCGGACGCGCCCCCGGCGGTCCTCGTCGTGGACGCCGCGCTCCTCGCCGAGACCGGGCTCTTCCGCGCCTGCCGCTGGCTCTTCTTCGTTGATACACCGCGGGAAGAGCGGATCCGCCGGGCTCGGGCCGAGCGGGAATGGGACGAGGGGGAGATCGATCGCCGCGAGGCGCACCAGATGCCGGTCGAGGAGAAGCGCAGGCTGGCCGGCGAGATCGTGCGCGGGGACCAGGGGCCGGCAGCGATCGAGGAGCGGGTCCGGGAGTTCTACCGCAGCCGACTCGGGCGCTCGCCGCGACTTTCCACATAGCGCCCTCTCACGGTCCCGCCATACTCATGCAAGTCGCGCTCTCGTGGTCGTGGTTGTGGTCGTGAACTTGGTCGGTCTTCGGTAGTTCGATCACGACCACGAAACCGTGGCTACTCGATCTTGAGGGAGCCCTGAGCGCCCCCCCGCCCGGTTGACGCCTCCAGCTCCGCCGCATACATTCCACGGATCGCGCCCCACGGCCTCATCCGAGGAACACCCCTTGTTCGACCCAGTCCCCAAGACTCCTGATTTCCCCGCTCTCGAGAAAGACATCCTGAGTTTCTGGAGGGAGCGCCAGATCTTCACCCAGCGAGTCGAACAAAACCGCGGAAGCGGGGCGAAATACCGCTTCTACGACGGCCCGATCACCGCCAACAACCCGATGGGAGTCCATCACGCCTGGGGGCGGTCCCTCAAGGACCTCTACCAGCGCTACCACGCCATGCTCGGAGAGGAGCAGCGATTCCAGAACGGCTTCGACTG
>JACQVV010000322.1 GCA_016209595.1 Planctomycetota bacterium | reverse complement strand
GGCGACGGGGGGCGCGGGTCGGGGGACGGAAACCCCGAACCCCGAACCCCGACCCCCGTCGCCCGGAAGACGGCTTCCCCGCCGACGGCTGCCACTACCTCCAGTGGACGCACACTCGGCACGACCGGGACTTCCACAACGCGACGAACGCAGACCTCACGGTCGTCCTCGAGCGGCTCGCGGCGTTCGAGCGGGCGCTCTACGAGAGCCAAGGCACTCCGATGCCGCTCACCGATCCGGCGCGCGGCCTCTCCGGGCACGTCGGCGTGATCAAGAACTTCGGGCGGCTGGTCGGAGGCTCTCTGGTCCATGGCCACCAGCAGATCCTCCACTCGAACGTGCTCCCCCGGAGGATCGAGGACGACCGGCGCTTCCTTGATCGGCACGGCCGGTCTTTCGCCTGCTATCTCGCCGAGCGGAACCCGCCCGAGCTCACGATTCGCGAGTACGACCGGCGCGTGCGGCTGGTCACCCCGTTCTTCATGAAGCGGCCGCTGGAGGCGATGGCGATCGTCCTTGCCGGCGCGAAGAGCTACCTTCACGACCTCGGGCCTCGCGAGATCCGTTCACTCGCGCGCGCTCTCTCCGACGTCACGCGCGCTGCGACCCTGCTCATGCCCGCGCTCGGCCGCGAGGTCGCCTACAACCTCGTCTTCCACACCGGGCCGATCGGGGGTCTCTACGTGGAGATGCTCCCCTTCACGCAGCCCATCGGGGGGTACGAACAGCTCGGGATCTACATCTGTGTGCTGACCCCTGAGCAATCGACGCGCCGGTACGTCGAGCTCCTGGCAGCGCCGCGCGGACGCGCTCCTACGCGGTGACCAGCCGCCCGGGTGAGGGGTCAAGCTCCTGGCGCATCTCCTCGATCGTCCGGTAGATGCGCCGGCCTTTGAAGTCCTGGAAACAGAAGACCGGATCGTTGCCCCGCACGGTCGTCTCGACGTAGACGCAGGCACTCATTCGGCAGTACCGATTCAGGAGCTCGTCGGTGCTCATCCCCAATCCTCCCGTGGTCTCAGTCGCCATCCGGAATGGTCGACGGCGATCCTACCGGAACGGATCGGGATGTCAAGGGGTCTTCACAAGATGTTGGACTGTCCCAGAGATTACCCCCCAGATGGTGTGCCTTGCGCCGACGGTGGGGGGGGTTCGAACTCCTCGGGCCGGGCCAGATAGTCGCGGACAACCTGGGCGAGCCTCCCGGCGAGCACGCCGTCGACGAGCCGGTGATCGAGCGTCGCGCCGAGCGGGCAGATGGGGCGAACCTCGATCCGTCCTTCCACCACCGCCGGCCGATCCTGGACTCGCCCCACGCAGACGAGGAGCGGCGTGTCGGCCAGCGGGAAGAACGGCGCGAAGCCGTATTCGATCCCGAACATCCCGACCGAGGTCACCATGGCGCTCCCGAAGGGTCGCCGGGCGATCCCGAGAGCCGGCAGATGGAGGCCGACCGCGTTGGAGAGGAACTCGGCGACGGCCAGGAGCGGCGAGAGGACAAACCCCGGGATGAACCGGACGATCCCCATCACTCTTCCGAACAAGGCGTCGTCCCGGCGCCGGACCTTGTCCGCCTCGGCCCGGACCTCGGCGTCGATCGCGAGGAGGCTCTTGGTATCGGCGTTGCGGACCAGGATGCCCGAGAGATCGTTCCCCTCGTCCAGGGCGACCTGGACGAAGACATCGATCGAATCCCGCAGCCAGACCCGGCGGAAGCGGACCCGCGCGTTGGCCTCCGGGTTCCTGGCGAGCGCGAGGGCCACGGCCCGGACGATGAGATGCGTCACCGTCGGCCGGCCCGCACCCGAGGACCGGAGGCGGTCGAGGTAGGCCAGCGCCCCGGTCATGTCCACCTCCAGGATCCCGTGGACCGTCGGGTCGAGCGGACGCCGCCAGATCGCAACCGCGATCTTGCGGAACGAGCTGGCGGCGGACCCTCTCATGGCTTGCTATCATGCCGGCATGTCCAGGGATTCACAACGGGTCGTGGGGATCGACGAGGCCGGCCGAGGGTCCGTCCTGGGTCCACTGGTCGTTGCGGGGGTCGCCCTCTCCGAGTCGGACCTGGAGGAGCTCGTCCGGATGGGACTCGACGACTCCAAGAAACTCACCCCCCGCACCCGCGAGATCCTCGCGGGCGAGATCCGCTCCCGCACGAGCGCGATCGAGGTGCGGCTCCTCCAGCCGGCCGCGATCGATGGCTGCCGCGGCGAGGGAGGGCTCGACGTCCTGGAGGCCGGCGCGATGGCGGCGATCGCGCGGGAGCTCGCGATCCGGCGAGTGATCGTGGACGCCCCAGGCCCGGGCGGCCGGCTCTTCCGGGAGCGCCTCTCCCAGCGGCTGGGGAGGGACTACTCCCTCACCGCGGAGAACAAGGCCGACGAGCGCTACCCCGTCGTCTCCGCGGCGAGCGTGCTCGCCAAGACCGTTCGCGACGCGGAGATCCGGGACCTCTCCCGGGTCCACGGGGAGATTGGCTCGGGCTACCCCTCCGACCCGGCGACGCTCGCCTTCCTGGAGAGCCGGGCCCGCGCGGGACAGGGCCCGCCCGACTTCGCGCGCCGGAGCTGGGCTACCGTGCGGCGGATCTTCGGGTCGCACCAGGTGGGGATCTTCAGCGGGTAGACGTCAGCAGGGCTCCGCCCCAGCCCGACGACACGGTGGCGCTGTTGTTCTTCGACTTGGACTTGGTCTAGGACTTGGACTTGAACTTGGGCTTGAACTTGAACTTGGTCGCCCAAAAACCAGTCGAAGTTCAAGTTCAAGTTCAAGTTCATGCGAAACTTGACTCATCTGGAAACGAAGAGGCCTCTCAAGGAAATCGGCGCTCCCGCCACTCTCTCGCCAGGAGCCCGTAGATGTACTCGTCGTGGAAGCCGCCGTCGCGGGCGAGCCTCTCGCGCAGGACTCCCTCGCGCCGGAAGCCGGCCCTCTCGAAGAGGCGAACCGAGCGCAGGTTGAACGAGTAGATCAACGCCTCGACGCGATGGAGATCGAGCGAGCCGAACGCCTCCTCCAGGAGCATGCCGAGCACCTCCCGCCCCAGCCCGCGGCCCCAGAGGTCCTTCTCCCCGATCTCCAGCCCGACCCGCGCCCGGCGGCTGTCGGCGTGGATCTGGTAGATGTCCGCCTGGCCGACCAAACGCCCTGTCCCCAGGAGCCGCACGGCGAACCGCCGGCAGTCCGGCCCCGTCTCGATCCAGGACCGCCTCAGTAGATCGACCGTCTCGTCGAGCGAGAAGGCCGTGAACCGCCGGTCGCAATTGTAATGATGCAGCTCCGGGTCGTTGAACCAGCGACAGTAGATCTCGGCATCGGCGAGGTCGTGGGAGACGAGGACGACCCGCCCTCCCGGCCCGTCCAGCCACGGCCCGATGCCGTCCGTTGACCCCTCGCCGAGGACGGCCTTAGAATCGCTTCGCATGTTCGACTCCACCCTCCGCCAGGCGCTGCTCTCCCATCTCGCCGACCGTGGCTTCAACCTGACTGGCGTCGCCAGCGCGGCCAGGTTCGACTCCCTGGCCCCGCCGGGACGGCGCCTCCGAGACCGATGGGCCGGGGTGCGGTCGGCCGTCGTCTTCGCCACGGGGGGTCACGCCTTCTGGGACGAAGTCCTTCCCCGCGCTCTCGGCCGCTCCCCCGCGGGTCTCGACGACCCGATCGACGACTACTCCCGGCACATCGGCTTGGAAACGCTTGCGATCGTACGCCGGCATGGCGCTCGCGGCAAGTGCTGCCACCCGTTCGGCGGCGAGGAAGGGGAGGGGGCCGCTGGCACCCGCCGGGCGACGGGCGACGGGCGACGGGGAACGGAACTCCCGAACCCCAAACCCCGAACCCCGTCGCCCGGGAGAGGGGGCAGTTCCCCTCCCCCTGACGAGGCCGCCGCGATCTCGTTCCCGCGACTCGCCGAAGCGGCGGGGCTGGGGGCCGCCCGCACGGTCCTCGGCATCCTCATCCATCCCGTCTACGGGCCCTGGGTGAGCCTTCGGGGCGCGCTCCTCGTGGACGAGGACCTCGAGCCCACGCCGGCCGCGGATTTCGACCCGTGCCCCGCATGCGAGAAGCCCTGCCTCGCCGCCTGCCCGGTGTCGGCCTTCCACCCCGAGCTCCCGTGGGACGCGGGCGCCTGCGCCGCGCACCTCGCGGCGAGCGAGGAGTGCCATGCGGGATGTCTCTCCCGGATGGCCTGTGTCGTCGGACCCGAGCACCGCTACTCGCCGGCCGAGTACCGCCACCGCCACCGCCTCACTGTGGAAACGCTTCTTGGTCGGGCCGGAGCCCGGAGGCTCGAGGCAAAACTCTGAACTCTGAAGGCTGAAAATGGACCGCCCAGAAATCGTGAACCCCCAGGCCGAGAAGCCCCACCCCGTCGGCCGCGCCTACTCCCCGGAGGAGAGGGCGGCGATCCTCTCGACGAGCGGGCTCCTCACCCGCCTCCTCAAGGAGCGCTGGCTCCTCTTCGACGAGATCCAGGAGAAGCGGGAGCTCGGGGCCAAGACCGCGGCCTTCCTCGCCGCTGCCGCGCTCCTCGGGGCGACCTACGGCGTCGCCATGGGCGCCTTCGGCTTCTCCCGCATGCCCCTCCAGACCGCGGTCGCCGCCGCCAAGGTGCCGCTCCTCCTCCTGGGGTCGCTCGCATTCTGCCTTCCGGCCCTCTACGTCTTCAACGTCCTCCTCGGCTCGAAGATGACCTTCCTTCAGGTCTTCACGCTTCTCGCGATGTCCACCGCGGTCATGGCGATCGTGCTGGGGGCCCTCGCGCCGATCACCCTCTTCTGCGTGCTCTCGGGGATGAGCTACGACTTCGTCGTCTTCGAGAATGTCCTCGCGTTCATGGTCGCCGGGTACTTCGGGCTCGACTACCTCTGGAAGGCGATGCGCCGGATCGCCGCAGCCCGCGGAGGGGATCGCGACCTCACGATCCTCGCGGCCTGGATCGGGATCTACTGTCTGCTCGCCGCGCAGCTCGCCTGGACCATGCGCCCTTTCATCGGGGCGCCGTCGCGAGACTTCGAGATCTTCCGGGGCCTTGGCGGGACCTTCTTCGAGGCCTTCTGGCAGATCCTCAAGAGCCTGACGGGGTCGTAGGGGCCCCCGCCACGGGCAGGTAGACGAGGAAGGTGGTTCCCCCGCCCTCTCTGGGCTCGACGTCGACATACCCGAGGTGTTCCCGCACGACCGAGTGGACGACCGAGAGCCCGAGGCCGCTGCGCCTCCTCCCCGTCGATTCCTTCGTCGTAAAGAACGGTTCGAAGATCCGGTCGATGTGCTCGCGAGGGATGCCGGGCCCCGTGTCGGAGATCGCGACGCGCGCGTACTCGCCCGGCTCGATCCGTGCGAAGCTCCCGGTCGGCTCGCCGACACGGATCTCGTCCGTCCGGATCTCGATCCGTCCCGATTCTCCCACGGCCTCAATCGCGTTCTCGTAGAGGTTCTCCAGGACGCGGAGGAGCCGGCCCTTCTCCCCGAGCACCGGCGGGAGACCCGAGGCGAGGTCGGTCGAGACGGCGATCCTCGGGGGAGGCTTGCGCCGGGCGAGGAGCTCCTGGACGAGAAGGGAGAGATCGACCGATCTGCGCTC
The DNA here is from genome assembly GCA_016209595.1 of Planctomycetota bacterium. Classification (GTDB taxonomy): domain Bacteria; phylum Planctomycetota; class JACQVV01; order JACQVV01; family JACQVV01; genus JACQVV01. Next base: position 6,279 of record JACQVV010000322.1, on the reverse strand, counting down.
GGACGGGTCCTGGCGCGAGAGCGCGAGGAGGTGCTGGTTGATCCCGTGGATCTCGCGTGCCGCCCGCTGCATCTTCTCGACGAAAGCGAGCGCCGGGCTCCCCGGCGGGAGCTCGGCCCGTATGAGATCCGGGTAGCCCAGGACCGGGATGAGCAGATTGTTGAGGTCGTGGGCGATCTTGGCCACGACGCGGGTCGCGGTCTCCAGTCGCTCCGTGCGCGCGAGCTGTCGGGTGGCCTTCTCGAGCTCCCGCTCGGTCCGGGTCTCAGCGCTGATGTCCGAGATCATCGCCATGGCGCCCTTGACTCGCCCCGCCTCGTCCAAAAGTGGGGCGGTCGAGATGCTGACGTCCACGAGGGTCCCGTCCTTCTTCTGCCGGCGCACGCGGACGCCGGAGAAACCCTCCCCGGCGATCACGCGCGCGACCAGCGCGAGGAACTCGGACTGCTTCCCCTTCGGCACGATCGGATTGGGCCGGCCCAGGGCCTCCTGTGCGGTCCAGCCGAAGAGTCTCTCCGCGGAGGCGCTCCAGCTCGTCACAATTCCCGATGGGTCGACGGAGACGATCGCCGCCGGCGAGGCCTGGATCAGGGCCCGGATCCCTTCGTCAGAGCCGAGGACCCCCTCTTCCCGGGACGCGGCACCGCCCTTGGGTCGCCTGCGGGTCGTCTCCCGCCGGGCGGGTCGCCCTTTCCCCTGTCCTCCCGGACCTGGAGTCTTCGTCCTCGTCCCCACCTGGACGCCTCCCCGGGGCACGCCGCCCCAGCCTCTCTCCCGTCATAAGAGCACAAGGGGGGTTCCTTGGCAACCATCTGTCCGGTCGGGCAGTCGATAGAATGCCACGGTGAAGCCCGCGACGATCCTCGCCCTCGCCACGGTTCTTGCAGTCGGAGGCGCGCTCCGCTTCCGGGGACTTTCCGACCGAAACCCGGGCGTCGGCGACGACCGCTCCGAGTTCACGCTCGTGGCGATCGGGTTCCACGAGAACTCGTTCGACCCGTGGCATCCCGTCCGGGGGACGAGCGGATACCACGGGATCTACAACTACCGGCACAAGCCGCTTGCGGACCTGGCGAACGCGGCCGGCTGCGCCTTCTTCGGACCGGAGCGCGGCCCTTCGGGAATGGCCGGCGTGGCTGGGCTGGGGGTCCTCGTCGGGCTCTTCGCCCTTGGCGCTCGGCGGCACGGGCGCGCGGCGGGGCTCGCCGCCGCGGCGCTCGGCGCCGTCTCCGCGATCGGGATCTACTACTCCACGACGGCCTGGACGAACGTCTATGCCGCGTTCTGCCTCGTCCTCGCGGTCCTCTGCCACTCGAGTGCCGAGGAGCGCGGGTCCGGCGCCTTGCGGGTGCTCGCGGGACTTCTCTACGCCGGGACGATTCTCGCCGACGACTCCGCGATCTGCCTCGTCCCCATCCTCGTCCTCGTGGAGGGGATCTACCTCTTCGCCGACTGGCGGAAGGGAGAGGTGCGCGAGCGGATCCGGAGGATCTCCTTCCTTTATATCGGAGCGGCCCTCCCCTTTCTCCTGGTCGAGTTCGGCGCGATCGGTGGGAAGCTCATCGTCCATGGATTCGAGGGGGGAAGCTACCTCTTGGAGTTCGTCCACCGGAAGCACGCGGCGGTGGACCAGTGGTCCGACCGGTACGCGATCGGGTCGGGACCCGGCGCCGTGGGCGAGGACATCCTCCAGCACCTCTCGATGCTTCGCGCCTCCGAGACCTGGGCGGTCCTCTCGCTCGCGATCCTGGGTTTCGCGGCGACCGCCCGCGACCTGGCGAGCCGGCGCTGGCGGTTTGCCCTCCTCATCCTGGCGATCTTCGCCGGGCATCGCCTGGCGACCGCATCCGTCGCCGCGAAGCTTGCCCGGATCACGGTGACCATCCATCCCTTCGTCCTCTATTTCGCCGCGCGGGGGCTGGACGTCGTGGCTCGCGGCGTTGCCCGACTGGGCGGCCGGGCCCGGCGGTTCGCTCCCGCTGCGGCCGCGGTCCTCCTCGTCGCCGTCGTGGCGCAGAACGCGATCCTCAACCGTCCCTACGCGCAGGTGAACGGCGGCCTCGCCGGCGTGCGGGAGGAGCTCGCCCGGCGCGGGATCGACAGGGTCTCCGTCGGCCAGGGCGCGCTCTGCTTCTGGCCGGTGGCTCCCGACGTGGCGACGGGGGTCTCGGACTACGGAACGCCGGCCGGCAAGGGAACGCTCGCGGCGCAGGCCCGCGCGGGATACCTCCACCGCGTGACCTACGAACCGGTCCTCTTGCTCGACCCGGAGGACTTCGACGTGGAGAGGCTCGAACCCGTCGCCGTGCTCGACGAGTTCCCGGTCCCTCTGGAAGTCCCTGTCGAGGATTACGGCGGGACCACCTGGACGCCCAGGCCCCTCGCGGGTTTCGACGCCAGAATCGGGCTTCGGAAGGTCTATCTCTACGACCTCACCGGGCATCTGCGCCCCGGACGGCCCGAAGGGAACTGGAAGACGTTCACGTTCGATTTGTCGATCGGTCGCTTCCACCGGTTCCGGAACATCCCGAGGAAGTCGGACTGAGCGCCCGGCAGCGCGCCTGGACATTGTCCGGCGCGAGGATTCCCTCGTTGGTCAGGAACGAGGCCACGAGTTCGAGCGGCGTGGTCTCGAACCAGGCATTCGAGACCCGTATGCCGGCTGGCGCACCGGTGAGGATCTCGGCGGGGTCGCGCTCCTCTCCCGCGAACGGCACGCCGGCCGAAAGGAACTTCGATTCCTCGACGGCAACGAAAAGAGGCACGTCGGCAAGGTTGGCCGCGAGGGCGACCGGGTAGGTCCCGACCTTGTTGGCGAACCACGCCTCGCTCACTGCGTCGGCTCCCACGAGGACCGCGCCTGCGGCCCGGACCCGGCCTGGCAGCGCGGCGTCGAGCACGAGCTCGACTTCGATCCCCCGGCCCGCGAGGTCGATCGCGAGGAGGGTCCCCTCGCCTCCGGGGCGTCCTTCCGAGACGATGACGCGGAGCTTCCGCTGGCTCGCGAGCCGGTGGAGCACGGCCTCGACCGTCCCGCTCCGCGAAACGGTGAGCACGGTCTGGGCGCTTGCCAGGGCCGCGGCCCCCGCGCGGGCGATCCGGTCGAGCGCCTCGGCCGCCCGGCGCTCCTGCGCTTCGAGCGCTTCGAGCGTCCGGGCCACGAGCTCCGCCGCAGGTGCTTCCGCCCCGCGATCGACCGCCGCCAGGAGGTCGCTCGCAAGCCGTGAGAGAAGGGCCATCGGGGGTCGCAGGCGCGCGATCCGCGCCGCGAGGGCACCGAGGCCATCCATGTACTCGCCGGCCCCGAGGTCGGCCCGCGCCGAGAGCGCGTACTCGCGAAGGACGGCCCGGCATCCCGCCGCGATCGCTCTCGCTCCGCTCGTCCGGTCCGCGGCGAGGCGCGCGAGCGCGTCGGAGCTACCCACGGCCTCGGGTGGCTCGCCCCGCCGCGAGCGCCCGGGCGAGCGATTCCTCGAGCCGGGGGACGGTGTCGTACTCGCAGATCGCCTCCGGGGCGATCCAGCGCGCCTCGGTGTGGTCGCGCGAAAGGCGGAGCTCCCTCGCGGGCGTCTCGACAAGGGCGGGGTGGACGATCCAGCGGACGTCCATCTCGGGCGCATCGAGCTCGAACGGTTCGCCGACCAGGACGCGCCCGGCGTCCGCGATCCTGAGCTCCTCCTCGATCTCCCGCCGCACGCACGCCTCGGCCGAAGCGTCCCCCTTCTCGATGGCTCCCGAGACGCCTCCCCACTTCCCGGGATAGGTCGGCATCCCCGGTGCCCGCTTGAGGATCAACACCTTCCCGCCGTGGGAGAGGAAGGCCGTAACAACACGTCGCGTATTCACGGTCGCGATTCTCGATCGTGGGCGCTCGGGCTGTCAACCCGCTCTTGCCCGAGTGCTCTCCCCCCCCTAGAATGCGTTAACACTTCCCCCGAAACGCCTTGGGTTCATGCAACCAGGACCCGCCCTGCCCGGCTTTCCTCCCCAGCCCGCCCCGCGGCCACCTCGAGCGCGTGGCACGCTCCTCGCGGGCGTGGTCCTCGGGTTCGTCTCGGCCGCCTACCTCCTTCCGTGCGGGGGGTGTCTCCTCTGCAGCAGCCTCATCCCTCCGTCGGAAGAGCCTGTGCCGGCGTTTTTCAAGGATGCCCGCTACCAGCGAGCGATCGAGGCCTCGATCGAGGCGCAGAAGAAGCCGGCCTACCGGTACGGGACCGCCGCGATGAAGGCGCTCGAGACCCTGGGCGCGGCCCTGTTCGTCTACGCCTCCTTCCAGACCCTTCGTCTCGCGAGGCACGGCCGCGTGGTTCTCCTCCTGGCGATCTCTCTCCTCGCCCTGGGCATCGCGGGCGAGACCGCCCTCGCCGCGACGGTCGTCGGACCCGAGATCTCCCGGCGGATGCCCTCCGAGGAGATGACGCCAGGGGCGTTCATCTTCGGCTCGGCCTGTTTCGGCTGCGGCCTCCTCTTCCTCCCGTTCCTCAGTGCCCTCTTCGTCTTCCTCCCCTCCTCCAGCGCGCAGTTCGCCGCGCGCGATCCGGTCTTCCCCGGATTCCCGCCGGTCCCGTGAGCCAGGCCGCGCCCCGGACGCTTCCGCTCGAGGACCTTCGCGACCCTGGGCTCGTCCAGAGGCGCGAGGAGATCGCTTTCCTCGACGAGTCCCTCGACGAGACCCGCAGGAAAGGCCTCCGCTTCGCGCTCCTGGTCGGACCGGAGGGAATGGGAAAGACCGCGCTCCTCTCTTCCTTCGCCGAGAAGATCGCTCCGGAAGAGGAGAACGGAAAGGCTGCCGACCCGTCGGTCTTCGAGGTGGACTGCCGGCTGTCGTCGGTCAACCCCTTCGCGCCGATCCTCGCCCTCCTCGCCCGGATCTTCAAGCGCCACGGCCGGACCACGAAGATCGCTCTCGCCGGCGAGGGCACCGGCTTCGACATGGACATGATCGAGTTCACGATCGAGCAGCTTCGCGAGGACGGCGCCGAGGACCTCTTCGCCCAGATCGCCTCCGACGACGCGACCCTCTTCCGCGGGATCGGCGAGTTCCTCGCCCGCCACGGCCGTGCCCGCACGATGGTCCTGGCCCTGGAAAACCTCCAGGACATCGGCGGGAAGAGCGCGGCTTTCCTGGAGGGGTTCCTGCGCTCCCCCCAGGCCGCGGACTCCCACCTGCTCTGGCTCGGCCTCTACCGGGGGGACAACCAGGTCGGGGAGAACGAGTTCCAGAAGGTCCTTCCCCGCCTGCGGCGAGGGAAGTTCTTCCGCGAGGCGGCGCTCTCGCCCCTCAAAATGCCGGCGATCGAGGCGATGCTCTCCGGGATGATCGGCTCGATCGCCGACTGGCGCCGGGTCGTTTCCCAGTTCCAGGAGGCCACCCAGGGGAACCCGCTCCAGATCCGGGAGATGGTCGAGAACCTCGTCAAGAAGGGGAAGGTCGTCGCGCGAGGAGACCGCTGGGCAATCGAAGCCGCCTCCGAGGACCTCGCCGCGCTCCCCGAGGCGATGGAGGAGAGGCTGATCGCCCGGCTGCCAGGCCTGGGCAAGCCCCACCTCGATCTTCTCTCCTGGTGCGCCGTCGCCAAGAGGTCGGTCCCGTCGGCCCTGGCCGAGCAGGTCGCCGGGCTCCCTCCCAACCGGATCGTCTACCTCTGGAACGACCTCGTGAAGGACCAGTACCTCCGCGAGGTGAAACCGGAGCGCGCAGGCGCGACCCCGGACAAGGCGGGCCCGGCGAGCTACGCCTTCGCCAGCGCCCGCGTGCGCGAGAAGGTCTACGCGAACCTCTCCGAGAAGGACCGCGCGAAGCGACATCTCGCGGTCGCCCGCGGTCTGGAGACCCTCCACGCCAAGGACCTCGGCCCGATCGCACCGGAGCTCGTCGAGCACTTCGCCAAAGGCGAGAACCCGAAGAAGGAGAAGTCGTACGCGATGCTCTCCGGCGAGACCCTTCTCGCCCGGGGCGACGCCGCCGCGGCGGTCGAGATGTTCGAGAGGGGCCTCTCGCTTCTCGGAGCGAAGGGCGACCGGCAGGAGAAACGCGCCGCCCGGCTCGCGCTCGGGCGGGCGTTCCTGCTCCTGGACGAGGCCGAGACGGCCCGAGGCCACTTCGAGGCGGCGCGAGGCGACTCGAATGGCGCGGAAATGGCGGAGTGCCTGGAGGGGATGGGCGAGACTTTCCTCCACCAGCGCCGCTTCGAGAAGGCGGCGCAGTGCTTCGAGGACGCGAGAAAGCACCTCTCGAAAAAGGACTCCCCCGTCTCGCTCGATGTGTCGCTCGCCTCG
>JACQVV010000314.1 GCA_016209595.1 Planctomycetota bacterium | reverse complement strand
GGCACGGTGCTTGCGAGGCAAGCGCCGCGCCGGCGGCCCCCACCCCTTTCCACTCACCGTAGGGAGGATGCCACCACGATGTTCGCACGATCCTTGAAAGGCGCGATCCTCGCCGGAGTCGCCGCGCTCTTCGCCAGCGGAATGGTCGCCCCGGCCTCGGCCGACGACGACGTCATCTTGCTCACCGGTCCCAACAGCGGGACCTATCACTTCATGGGCATGACGATTCGGGGCGTCGCCTCCGATCCGTCCAAACTTCACGTCGTTTCCACGCCGGGCTCGTTCGAGAACCTGATCGAGCTCGCCACCGGCCGGGCCGACTTCGCCTTCGTGCAGATGGACATGCTCGCCCAGGCGGGGCGCATGCAGATCGGCAAATCCCTCCTTTCGGGTATCCGGGTCGTCCTGCCGCTCTACCGCGAAGAGGTCCACATCCTCGTCAGGAACGACGCCAACATCGGTTCGATCGGCGCGATGGTCGGCAAGCGCGTGGCCGTCGGCTCGATCGGGTCGGGAACGTATTCCTCGGCCCAGCAGATCCTCGACGCCTTCGGCGTGGACATCCGGAAAGGCGTGGACCCCGACTTCAGCGGTCCGCGCGAGGCGCTGGATAACCTCCTCAAGGGGCGCGTGGACGCCGCCTTCATCGTCGGCGGCCGGCCGCTCAAGGACATCGCGGACCTTCCCGAGGCGGCGGGGCGCGTCGTCTCCTTCCTCTCGCTCTCCGCACCCGACGTCAGCCGGATCATGGAGAAGTCGCCGAGCTACGAGGTGACCTCGATCCCGCACGGCGGCTACGCCATCGCCCGGGAGGACGTGCAGACGATCGCGACGCAGGCCGTCCTCGTGACGAAGGAGTCCACCCGCAAGGAGGCCGTCCAGCGGCTCCTCACGGACATCTTCGCCAACCTGGAGACACTGAAGGCCGGGCACGCCAAGTGGCACGAGGTCTCCCTCGACCGGGCGGTCCAGATGCAGGACCAGTTCAAGGACCGGATCCTTTACCACGAGGGTGCGCTCGCGTTCTTCCCGCCCCGCGAGGTGAGGGCGCGCGTCCACACCATGGTCTCCGGCGTCCGTGGCGGCACCTACAACCTGTTCGGCGAGGGGATCGCCCGCGTCGCCCGGAACCACGGCGTCGGCATCCGCACCGTCGAGTCGGCCGGAAGCCTCCGGAACCTGTTCGCGGTGGCCTTCGACCGCGCCGACTTCGGGCTCGTCCAGCTCGACGTCCTCCTCTCTCTCAAGAGCCAGGAGGAGTACGGCGAGCTCCTCACGCGGAACCTCCGCGTCGTCTGCCCTCTCTACAAGGAAGAGGTCCACATCCTGGTGCGCAAGGGCGCCAAGGTGAAGAAACTCGAGGATCTCAAGGGCAAGCGCGTGAACGTGGGCGGCGCGGGTTCCGGCTCGCGCTGGTCCATGGGCGCGCTCCTCGGTGAGGGCGGCGTCAACGGCGAGTCGTACCACGTCGAGATGGGCTCGACCAGCCAGGCGATCGAGGCCCTGCAGCACGGACAGCTCGACGCCGTGGTCTTCACCGGCGGGTATCCGGTCGAGATGTTCCGGCTCCTCTCCGGCGAGGACGAGAACGAGATCGAGCTCCTCTCTCTCTCCGAGGAGGAGACCAAGGCCGCGTGCGCGCGCGCCCCGGGGTACGAGAAGGCCACGATCCCGGCCTCTACCTACCCCTGGCAGAAGTCCGACTGCTCGACGATCGCCACGCCCTGCGTCCTCGTGGCCAACAAGGATGTCGAGGACGATACGGTGTCCCGCCTCCTCAAGGCGATCCACGAGGAAAGCGGCATGGTCGCCGAGGAACACGCGAAGTGGGGGAACGTCTCGGCCTCGTGGTCGCGCGCTTTCCTCAAGGACTGCGGCCTCCCCGTGCATGCGGGGTCGCAGGCCTACTACTCCGAGAAGTAGCGATCGTGTCGGGGGTCAGGCTTTGTTTTCTGACGGCTGACGCCTGACCCCTGACCCCTGGAACGGGGGAGGGCCTTGCGGCTCTCCCCCGTTTCCTTTAATCTCGTGGACGCATGAACTTGCGGTCTCGGTCGAACCGGCAGGCTCCCGGAGACGTTTATTGCCGGAGCCGGCAAACTACACGAGAGAGGTGATGGTATGAAGCGCGCGTGTCTCTTCATCTTCGCGTGTCTCGCGGCCCTGTCGCTTCCCGTCTCGGGAGACGAGGGGAAGGGACTCGACAAGGAGCTCAAGGACCAGGTCAAGCAGTCGATCGACAAGGGCCTGAAGTACCTCGAGTCGAAGCAGAACGACGAGGGCACATGGAGCGACCCCGACGGGAAGCCCCACCCCGGGATGACGGCGATCGCCGTGACGGCGATGCTCCGTAGCCCTCGCGGCTACAACGACGTCGACGACCCGTTCGTCGCCCGGCCGATCGACTGGCTCCTTTCGCTCCAGAAGGAGGACGGCGGGATCTACCAGACCGAGCTGCAGAACTACATCACCTCGATCTCGCTCATGGCCCTCGTCGAGGCGAAGAAGCGCTTCAAAGACCCGGAGCGCCTCGCCCGGATCGACGCGGGAATCGAGAAGGCGAAGGGGTTCGTGATCGATCTCCAGTGCGACGAGAAGGAGGGGTACGAGCCGGCGAACCGCTTCTATGGCGGGGTCGGGTACGGCTCGAGCCTCCGCCCCGATCTCTCGAACACGCAGCTCGCGATGGAGGCGCTCTCCGAGGCGGGCGTCCCCGCCGACCACCCGTTCTACAAGAAGGCGCTGAAATTCGTCGAGCGCTGCCAGAACCGGAGCGAATCCAACGACGAACCCGGGGCCGGGGACGACGGCGGCTTCATCTACCATCCCGGAAAGTCGATCGCCGGCGAGTACGACAGGCCCGATGGCACGACGGGACTCCGCTCGTACGGGTCGATGACCTACGCGGGGCTGAAGTCTTTCCTCCACGCCGGACTCACCCCCGATGACCCTCGAGTCAAGGCCGCTTACGACTGGATCACGGCCCACTACACGGTCGAGGAGAACCCGGAGCTCGGGCTCCAGGGGCTTTTCTACTACTACCACACCTTCGCCAAGGCGTTCCGGGTCCTGGGGGTCTCCGAGATCGAGGACACTCAAGGCGGCGTCCACGACTGGCGCGCGGATCTCGCCGCAAAGCTCGTCGCGACGCAGAAGTCCCAGGACGGGGAGCTCGGAGGCTTCTGGGTGAACGACGAGGCGAGGTGGTGGGAGGGGGATCCCGTGCTCGTCACCTCCTACGCCGTCCTCGCGCTCACCTACACGCTCGAGTGAGGTGAGGTCGGTTCCAGGGTTCCTCGCCGCGGCGCTCCTCCTCGCGGCCGCGGCACGCGCCCAGGAGGGCGACGTCTCCCTGGACGAATTCGTTCTCTCGCGCTCCCGCCTCGGCGGGAGCGTGACGGGGGAGGGGATCCTCGTGTGGACCGGCGATCTTGCTCTCGATTCGGCCGAGGTCCTGCTCGCCGTGCTCGACGAGAAGGGCGGAAGGGTCGCCGACTTTCCGCCCGTCCGCGTCGGCCCCGTTGCCGCCGGCCGCGCCGCGCGCTTCTCTTGCGAGGGGCGCGGGGTCGCCGAGTTCGCCGCGTACGAGGTCGAGGTGCGTTTCGCCGCGGGCGGCCGCGAGAGAAGCGCCCTTTTCGAGGGAGCGGGCCCGGAGAGCCCGCCGGTCCGGCGCGGATCGCAGGATGGCGACCCCCCGCGCCCGGCCGGCCGCGCATCGCTCTCGGTCGAATCGGTCTCGCTGGCGGACGGCGCGGTACGCTGCCGAGTCGTCCACGCCGGCGGCCCCGCCGCGCGCGGGATCCACCTGGAGGTCGTGCTCTTGTCGCCAGCCGGTGCCCGCCTCGCCTCCCGGGTGCTCGCGACAGGGAAGGACCTCGCGCCCGGCGAGGCGCTCGCCGTCCGAATTCCCGTCGAGCCGGCCCAGGACGCCGTCCGGGCCCAGGTCCGGGCGCTCGCGACCCGGTCGGTCGTGCCGATCCCTTCCTCCGACTTCCGGGGAACGGGGGAGGTTCCCAGAGCGCCTGGGACCTGGCCGCGGAAGTGAGCGAGAGACTCCGGGCCGCGCTCCCCTTGGTGGCGGCGGCCGCGGCCGTCCTCGCGGTCCAGGCCGGGCTCGTGATCGCCGGTGCATGGTGGGCCAAGGCCGCCGCGGTCGCGGCGAGGACGCCCGAGGAGCTCGCAGCGGGCCGGGCGCTCTCCGCGACCGCGCTCTTCCTGGGACCCTGGACCCCCTTCGCGGCGGCACTCGCCGGAGCTCTTCAAGCGCGGAGCGCGGAACAGTTGACCCCGGGCGCAGGGAGGGGCGGAACGCGGGACGTTCCGGCACCGTCACCGGAAGGGTTGCGGGCAGCGTTTCGCGAATCCGGGGGAGCCGCGCTCATGGCCCTCGCCGTCGTGGCGGGTGAGATCGCGGGGATCGCAGCACTCCGGCGGGCCTGGAGCGTCGCGCCCGGAGCGCCTCCCGATCCGGCGAGAGCCGCGATCTTCTTCGGGTCTATCGCGCTCGCGGCCTCGGGGGTCTTCGTGCTTGCCCGCCGCTTTGCGAGTCCGGAGGGGAGCTTCCTCGCCGTCTCCGGACTCATCGCGCTCCTCACGGGGAGCGTCTTCTTCGCCGACGGCTGGATCGAGGGAGCGCCGCAGGGCGAGCGCGCGGACCGGATCGATCTCGCGATCGGCGCGAATCCCCTCCTCGCGGGCGCCGGGGAGGTCGCGGGGACCGATCTCCTGCGCACCCGGGGACTCTACGGCGCCTCGGTCATCGGTCCCTACTACCCGTACCGCTACCCCGAGCTCGATGCGTCCAGGAACCGGTATCTCGCCGTCATGGCAGCGGCCTTTGGCGGGGCGCTGGCTGTCGGCGGCCTCCGCCTGCTCGTTCGAAGGCTCTTGCCGCGGCGGGCCTGAAACGCGAGAGGCCGGCACCGGGACACCCGGGCCGGCCTCTCGATGGGTTCGCTTGGATCTGTCGCTAGCCCCAAAGCAAGCGAGTCCCGTTGGCTGCGAATTCGCCTCTTCGTTGCTCCTCCTCGGCTTGGCCGAAGGAATAACTATGAGGAACCCAGGAAACCAGGAATCGATCTGGCTTTTCCTGGGTTCCTAAGTTCTATGTCGCAGTGCGTAATTCGAGCGTAGCACAAGGCTACGCTGTCGTCGTCGCGCCTCGCCGGCGGGCTTCTGGCTTCGTCTCGCTCGACGGTTCTCGCTTGTTTTGGGGCTAGCAGCAGGAGCAGCCGCAGCAGAGCGGCATGCCGTTCATCATGAGGCAGCAGCGCATTCCGCACTGCATCATCTTCTCCATCATCATGCACATCGACTGGAGCATGTCGGCCATCTTCCGGTCGCCGCTCGTGCAGCACATCTTCATGCCGCGCTCGGTCTTCTCCATCGTACACGAGCACATGCACATCGACATCATGCAGACCGGCATGCCGTTCATCATCATCATCATGCCGGGCATCATGCCGGTTCCCATGTCGCACATCATGTGCATCATGCCGGCCTGGGCGGCGTCCTCGCAGGTGCAGGTCATGCACATGCCGCCGTCCATCTTCTTCATCTCCATCTTGGCGCGCGGCATCATGCCCATCATGGGCATGTTCATGGGCATCCCGGGCATCATCCCGGGCATCATCATGGGCGGCATCATCGGCATCATCCCGCCCATGGGCATCCCCATGCCGCCCGGCATCGCACCCATGCCGGACATCGTCATCGGCCCCATCGCCGACTCCGTCATCCTCTCTGACTTCATGGCGCCCTTGGCCATCTCGAACTCCTCTCGTGTAAGCCTTCGCGGCGGACGTATTCGCCCCCCCCCCTCGGAGAGCGCAGGCGACCCTTGTAAGGGGCCGCGGGAAAGCTGTCAATCCCCGACTTGGCGCTCGGAAGGGGCGTTTTGCGTCGTTCCGGGCTTCTCCGCTGGCGCGGATGTCTCTCCAGGGACGCGGCACGTCCCTCCGTCTTGTTGACGGTCGTAAAATGCTGCAAGAAATCTTCTTACGCAGACATTCAGCCCTGGCTCCGTTACTTCGGATCTTTTTTTCAAGAAAGCGGATTTTTGTCCTTGACTGTGGAGTTTTTCTCCGCAGAATTTGGGACAACAAGATTCCCGGAGGAAACGGATGACCATCGAACCCTCGATCCAGCGAGAAACGCGGCGCACCCATGGACCCTCGTTCGTTCCGGCGATGGTCATGTGCTGCTCTCCGGTGCTCACGCCGGCTGGGTGGTGGTTGGTGTGGCTGGCCGTCCCGGTCCTCCAGGAAAGGGAGCTCCACGAGCCCCAAGCGGAGGTCCGCTACGAATACCTGGAGCGGACGATGAGCCCGAACTAGCGACACGCGCGTGACGAGGAAGCCCGCACAGGGAGCCCTGGAAGTCCGGACGAGAAAGCCGGCGCCGCGGGAGCCGGCAGCCACGGAGCACGAGGCGGCGGAATGGGCGTCCGGATCCCCGTCGGCGGAGCGCGAGCCTGGCGCGCTCGCGGAAGGGCCCCGCCACCGCTGGCGGGAGGACGTCGGCGCGAGCGTCGCCGTGAACATGCGCCGGGCGCGGCTCGAGAGGCACCTGTCGCTCGACGCGCTGGCAGGCCGCTGCGGGATCAGCCGCTCGATGCTCTCCCAGATCGAGAACCAGCGCTCGGTCCCGTCGATCACGGTC
>JACQVV010000301.1 GCA_016209595.1 Planctomycetota bacterium | reverse complement strand
CTGGCTAGGCGCTTGTCGGGCGGGACTTGCACCCGCTGGGTTCCAACTCCGAGTTTCAAGGTTGCATCGGCTCCTCCCTATCCTCTCGAACCAGGTTTCGCCTGGCGCACTGATACCGCCTCCCCTGCCTCCCCTGATACCGCCTCCCCTGGCACACTCGCGCCCTTTCCTTTACTCTGCCCGTCGATGGGACTTACTCGCGGGTCGGTGCGATTGCTCCTGGCCGAAAGAGCCAGGTGTCCGTTCCACGGGTCGATCTTGACCCTTGGCCGACAGGGTCTCACATTCACAGAGGCCGAGCTCCGTGGATGGGCGCTCCGAGATGGTCGGCAGCTACCGCCGTGTGCGGAGAGGCCGGAGGGGCCGATGGACGACCGCTCGTTCTTCGGGCTTCTGGGCTTCGACACGGTCGAGAGTCTCGATGTTTCGGTGTTCGAGGGAGCCGATCGGATCCACGATCTCAATCTTCCGATCGCATGCGACCTGGAAGGACGCTACGACGTGGTTTTCAACGGCGGCACCCTCGAGCACGTGTTCCACCTCCCAAACGCTCTTCGAAACGTGCACCGGATGCTCCGAACGGGAGGGCGCGCGATCCACATCGCACCGGCCTCGAATCAGGTCGATCACGGATTCTATTCCTTTTCGCCGACTCTCTTTCACGACTACTACGCGGCAAACCGATACGAGATCCGAAGCTCCGTCCTCGTCGAATTTGTGGACTGGAAGGCTCCGTGGCGGGTCTGGGACTACGCTCCTGGTTTGCTGGAGCGCCTCGCGGGCCGTCTAGAAGCCTCAGGGATTCTCGGCCTCTTCGTGATCGCGGAGAAGACAGCCTCCTCGACCGAGGATGTGGTACCACAGCAGGGATTGTACGTCAGCGTCTGGAATCAGGCGGCGCCGTCGCCGGCACTTGCCATCGCTCCTCGGGCGGGGTGGAAGGGCGTTCTTTGGAGGCGCATCCCGAGGGCGGCCGAACTCCTGGCCCGCCTGAGAAGGACGATCCAGAGCTACATGGACCTGATCCTTCCTATGGCTCGTCCGCGCCCTCGCCGGCTCTGAGTGGTGAGCAGGGGGGAAGAAGATAGGAAGGATAGACGCCCGCCGCTCTCCCCTTCAAGGCGCGTCTCTGGCGAGGGGGGACGGGTGACCGCTCTCACAACGTCCCGTAACGCCCGAAATGTCGCGCGCGAGCGCCCGGAACCTCTCACACGCACACGCCACGCGCAGACCGGTGGATCATCCGGCGGTGGCCCATGAGACGCGAGGGGGGGGAGATGGGCGGGATGTCGGAGGAGAGGCCCACGCACTCCAGGAACTTCCGGACTGTCTCGCCCTCAGTCAAGAAGGCGAGGACCTCCCACCTTCCCCCGCAAGCGTCGCACACGAGGACCTCGTAGGCGTACACGCGCTTCAAGAGTTCCACCCAGGGGATCCACAGCCCGGTCGCGAACCTTTCTCTTCCAGCCGGGCCGGGGCGGGGTGGGACTCGGGCGAGGCCGCCCCGTCGTGGCCAGAACCTCCCGGCACGACCCGTTTCCTCCATCTGGAGTTTGGCGCCAGCATGCCGTGGTACCTCACGAGGTTCGCGCGCGGCGGCGCGACAAGAGCCGCGAGCCTCTCGACGATCTCCTCGGGCTCGAACAGGAGCTCGGTTGTCCCATCGGAGTAGGGGGTCTTCAGGCGAAGGACGATTCTCACGTCCGACGTCTCGGAGAGACGGTCGTCTGTTCAGTTGCATGGCGCTCCCGAACCGCTGCTGGAACGACACGGACCCGCAGTGGGCTCGCTCTGTCCTCCCAGGTGCGACCTTCTCTCGGATCCACTCAAAGACCGTGCCGAGGAAGGTGTTCAGGACCGCCGACGCTCGAGCGGGATGGTGCGCGATCCGGAATCGAATCGCCAAGGGCAGCGAGAGCACCCACTGGCGCATGGGGACACGGGGCAGAACATGGTCCACGAGATTTGCCGCGGTGTTCGCCATCCGCCTGCCCTCCGCCGAAGGGCAAGTTGTCCGGCGTTTTCATGAGAAGGCGACCACGAGATCGTCCTTGCACTGGCGACAACGCACCCGCGCGAAGCCGTGGGCAAGGATGCCACAACGGAGGAACGTATGGAGCTCGGAGATCACATAGGCCGGCAGTCCCTCGCCCGTATTGGGGTCCGTCGAGGACGCAAGGAAGGTATCGAGATTCTCCCGGACGATCCGGTAGAGGAGCGTCTCTTCCGGTCTCCGGCGGCGATACGGGGAATGGCCGGCGGGAGGGATGGGGCCCTGACGGCGGACACACGCGGTCGCTTCCACGCCAACAGGATGAGGGAGGGGGGTGACAACTCCGGCCTTTTCGGCGGCACGTGCGGCCGCAAGCATTGCGCACGCGCGGACTTGGGGTGTCGCGCTTCGAGCCACGTGATCGGGCAAGAAGATCGTTCCTCGCGCTCGCCCTCCAGGCGGCTTCACCTGGGGCAGACGCGTGGGCGAGGAAAACTCGATCGCGTGCACCGTCATGCCCTTCCGATCAAAGACATCTTCGTGCTTCCTCTTGTGAAGGACTTCCGGAAAGCACTCCGCAGTGGCCACTGCGAGGCGGTCGATCACTCAGACCATCGGCAGGAGAACCTCCTTGCTCGAGAGCCTTGTGGGGACTGTACCGGCGATTATCGCAACATTCGCTGACTGCTTCACCAAGCCCGGATTCTCCAACTTCGCCACCCTGATGACCGGGTGGGTGCTGTGCCATGGTCGCCACAGCATCAGCCGTGTCATCCAGGCCGCCGGTCAGTCGGCCACACGGGAAACACCACTCGACCTTCTATCGTTTTCTCAGCCAGGGAAGCTGGTTGGCGGATGAAGTCGGCCGCCACCTCTTCGGGTTGCTCCGGAGGTGGCTGCCCGAGGAGATCGTCACCATCGTGGACGACACCCTCTGCATCAAGGAGGGCCCACACATCTTCGGGGAAGGGATGCACGCAGACATCGCGCGGTCCACCTACGCCGCGCGTACAGGGGTCAGGCGGCGCGTCTACTTCGCCTTCGGTCATAGCTGGGTGATCCTCGCCGTGTGGCTCCCTTTGCCCTGGAACCCGAACCGCGGATTCGCCCTACCTGTTCTCTTCCGACTCCACCGGAGCAAGAAACTCACTCCTCCGGCCCAGTATCGAAAGCGAACAGAACTCGCCCGCGAAGCCCTGGACGTCCTCAGAGGATGGCTCCCGGACGGGCGGTGCCTGCACGTGGTCGGCGACGGAGAGTACTCCTTGCGAGACTCTGGTGAAGGACCTTCCCGAGGATGTCGCGTTCACGGGACGGATGATCATGGACGCCGCGCTCTTCGGCCCCCCGCCTGCGCACTTGGGCTCGCGCGGTCGACCGCGGAAGGTGGGCAAGCGACTGCCTTCGCCCGGGCAGATCGTGAAGCGCGCACCGACAGCGTGGGAGTCCGCCTCGCTGAATCTCTACGGCCGCGAGGTGGACATCCTCGTCGTCTCGTTCACGGCGCTCTGGTACTCGGTCACCGGTAGCCGCCCAGTGCGGGTGGTAGTCACGGGTGATCCCAAGGACCTGATCGAAGAACGGGCGTACTTCTCGACCGACACCAGCCTGACCCCCGGCGACGTGCTCGTCCACAACGTCCGCCGCTGGGAGCTGGAGGTGACGTTCCGAAACGGAAAGCAGGTCATGGGTATCGAAGATCCCCAGAACGGCTGGTGGCGCAGGCCCGCGGGCTCGCTGCGGCCGAAGAAGCGCGCCGGGCCGAATCCGAAGGGGCGTCGCGGAGAGAAGGCCGTCCTGCATACGTTCTCGCTCGCGATGGTGGTCTACGATCTCGTGGCACTCTGGTACTTCGAGTACGGCGACCCCGCAGGAGACGTCGCCCGCGTGCGGCGCGAGGCTCCTTGGTATGTGCACAAGGTCGAGCCCTCGTTCATGGACATGCTGGCCTCGATACGCCGCGAGATCTGGGGCGAGCGGTTTTTCGCCGACCCGGAACTCGCGAGGGTCGCCGAGAAACTCCGCGACTACCTGCCTCAGGCAATGCTCGCGTCCTGAAGACCGCGAAACCGCACGTTAGGGCCTGCCGCCGAGCTGTTCGCGCAAGCGAGCCAGTTCCCGCTCGGCCTCCTCTCGTGCCGCACGTTCCGCCGCGCGAGCGGCCTCGGCCTCCTGGCGCGCGGCCTCGGCCTCCTGGCGCGCGGCCTCGGCCGCGTCTTGCGCTTCCTCGGCCGTGGGAACAAGCTCGATGCCCTCCCGATCCCGGGCGAGCCGCAGCCTGGGTCCAGCGGGCGTCCGGCAGGCGAGCGCGTAGAGGTTGAGCGTCTTGAGGGCCGCGGTGCCCGGGCCGGCATACTGGCGGACGAAGAGCCCGTCGTCCGTCCGCTGGTAGACCTGGAGGCGGAGCCGGTCGCCGCCTTCCTCCAGCATGGCGGCGGGGTCGAAGATCAAGAGCTCGCTGGCGCCGAGCTGAGCGTACTTCTCGGGTCCCTCTTCGTAGTCTTTCTTCCATTCGTCTCCGGACACGATTTCGACGGCCAGGGCCGGCGGGCGGTGACCGTGCAGCCAGGTCTGCCACGAGGCTGGCAGCGGGGGGGGCGGGGGATCGAAGAGGAGGTAGATGTCCGGCGAGACGCGGACGAGCGGGTGCTCGGGGAGCCATGCGAAGAAGGCGTCGTTTCCAATGAGAACCCGCTTGCCCCATTCCAGCTCGCGGCCGACCTGCCGGAGGACCGAGGTGAAGACCTGCACGATCTCATCTTGCTCGGGGCTCTGTCCCATGTCCTCCTCATCGGTCAGGTACCAGCTCGACCAGTCGACCGGCGTCGAGAACTCGTCGGCGCGGTCGCGGACGACCGTCGCGGTATAGGGGGGGCGGCTTCTCCAGCGGGTGGTCATGGCGCCTGGATTCTACCCGATGGGCGCTGCGCGCCGCACGGGCCCTCCCTTGTGCGCCGTCCTCCTGCGGACGAGAATCGAAGGCGAGGAGCCTTCGATGGCGGACCATGAGAAAGGGCCGGGAACGGAAACCCGTCCGGACTCGCAAGGCCAGATCGCCTCGCATCTGCGCGCGATGCTCGGGGTCCAGGACCAGGCGGAGCCCATGACGCCCACGCCGGAGAAGCCAGACGCCGCGCCGGAGGCCGGGTCGCAGGCATCGACCGTCCTGGAAGGGCTCTGCGAGCCCGAGGAGCCGGTCGCCCGGAGCCAGATCGGCCGCTACCTGGTGAGGGGCTCGCTCGGGAAAGGCGGGATGGGGGAGGTCTACCGGGCCTGGGACCCCGAGATCGGACGCGAGGTCGCGATCAAGGTGCTCTCTCCGCTCGTGCGAGGGCTGGATGCGGAGCCGCGCTTCGTGCGCGAGGCCCGGACCACAGGGCAGCTGGAGCACCCGAACATCGT
>JACQVV010000300.1 GCA_016209595.1 Planctomycetota bacterium | reverse complement strand
GTGAACAGGTGTAGGTCTTCTCGGGATTGAACCCGATGATGTTGTAGCGGCGGTCGCAGTCGGGGCACTCCATGAGGCCGCGGTCCTGCTCGCGGAGGATCTTCTTCACCTGGTCGTGGCTGAGAAACCCGTGCTCCACAAGGTAGGTGCCCAGCCGCTTGCGGACCCCCTTCTCCACGTCCTTCCCCTGCGCGCGCAGGCACCAGTTGAGCTGTGCGTCGTCGATGAAACCGAGCCGGATGGCGATCTTGCCGAAAAGCGTGTCCTTCCGGGAGTGGTCCTTGAGGTAGCGATCCTTCTTGTCCAGGTTCTTCTTCTGGGCTTCCAGGAGCCGCGAGAGCTGGTCCCGGGTGATGAACCCCTTGTCCACGAGGATCTCGCCCAGCGGAGTGCCGGGGGTGTAGAAATCCTGGTCCTGGAGGGCCTTCTCGAGCTGGCTCTCCGTGATGAAGGAGTTCTTGATGGCGAGCTTTCCGAAGAGGATCTCGTCGTCTTCCGTGGCCATTCGAGTTCTCTACTCGATCGTCCGGTTGATCATGCTGACCCGAAGGATCCGTCCCATCTCGCCGCCATATTCCTCCACGAGCCGCGCGATTCCCGCCAGGGAGGGACCCGTTCCGTCCTCGCGGAAGTCTTCTATCTCGATCAGGAAGCGCACCCGATCGGAATCGTAGCGGATCCCGGCGAGTCCTTCCACGGCCTTGAGCCTGGAAAGGAGTCCCCGGACCGTCACCTCGTCCGGGTTCTGACCCGTCCAGACTCCCCGCTCGGCGCCGGACGGTCCCGTTTCGAGGTTCGCATCCTCGCCCCCTCCGGGAGGCGTCGCGTCGAGGACGTGCATCTCGAAGAGCCTCATGGGGAGGGCGCCTTCGCCGTCCAGGGCCTCCGCTCCTGGTCAAGGTAGCGGCGGAGCGCGGTCTTCCAGGGCAGCATCCTGTAACCCGAGTCCGCGAGCTTCATGCAGTCGAGGCGCGAATCGGCGGGGCGAGGCGCGGGCCGGCCTAGCTCGTCCGAGCGGATCGGCTCGATGTCGACCGGCGCGCCGATCTGGGTCGCGATCTCGCGGGCGAAGGCGTACCAGGTCGTGTCCCCGTCGCCCGCCGCGTGGAAGATGCCGGTCTCCCCCCGCTCGATCAAGTGGGCGATCGCCCCGGCGAGGTCGATCGTCCAGGTGGGATTCCCCCGCTGGTCGTCCACGACCCGGAGCCGCTCGCCTCGCTCGGCCTTCGCGCGGATCGTGTCCACGAAGTTCGTCCCGCCGGCACCGAAGAGCCAGGCCGAGCGGACGAGGAGCCAGGGTCCTCGCCGGCTCATCGCCGCCTTTTCGCCCAGGAGCTTCGTCCGCCCGTAGGCCGAGAACGGCGACGGGCGGTCGTCCTCGACGTACGGCCGGCCGCCCCGGCCGTCGAAGACGTAGTCGGTCGAGAGATGGACGAGGAGCGCGCCCGGCGGGAGGGCCGCCGCGAGGTACCCCACGGCGATCCCGTTCGTCTGCATCGCGCGGTCCTCTTCCTTTTCGCAGTCGTCCACCTTTGTGAAACCGGCGCAGTTCACCAGGACGTGGGGTTTCTTCGACTGCACCGCCGAGAGGACCGCGTCCGGATCGGTGATGTCGAGCTCGGTCCGATCGAGGGAGGCCACGGCGTGGTGCGCCCCGAGGATCGTCGCCACCGCCTGGGCGAGTATTCCGTCGCCCCCCGTCACGAGGATGCGGGCCACTTCTACCCCGGCCCGTACTGAAGGCGATAGTATTCTCGGTACTCGCCGGACTTGATCCGCTCCCACCATCTGCGGTTCTCGATGTACCAGCGGGCCGTGCGGTCGATTCCCGTCGCGAAGTCGAGTCTCGGCTCCCAGCCGAGCTCGCGCCGGACCTTCGCCGGGTCGATCGCGTAGCGACGGTCGTGGCCGGGGCGATCGGGGACGAACGAGAGGAGCGACTCGGGCTTCTCCAGGCGCGCGAGGACCGCCCGCGCGACCTCCAGGTTCGTTCTTTCCGACGAACCCCCGATGTTGTAGGTCTCGCCGGGACGTCCTCTTTCCAGAACGGTCTCCAGCGCGCGGCAGTGGTCCTCGACGTGGATCCAGTCGCGGACGTTCAGGCCGTCCCCGTAGATCGGGAGCGGCCGATCGTCGAGCGCGTTGGTGACGAGGAGCGGAATCAGCTTCTCGGGGTACTGGAAGGGCCCGTAGTTGTTCGAGCAGCGGGTGACGATCGCGGGGAGGCCGTACGTCCTGAAGTACGACCGCACGAGGAGGTCGGCGGCCGCCTTGCTCGCCGAGTACGGGCTGTTCGGCGCGAGCGGCGTCTCCTCGGTGAAGAGTCCCTCCGGGCCTCCGAGATCTCCGTAGACCTCGTCCGTGCCGATCTGGATGAACCGGCTCACGCCGGCTCGCCGGGCGGCCTCCAGGAGGACCTGCGTCCCGACGACATTCGTCTTCACGAAGAGCCGGGAGTCCAGGATGGATCGGTCGACGTGGCTCTCGGCCGCGAAGTTCACGATCTCGTCCACGCCTCCCTCCATCGCGCGCGCGACGTCGGCCGGTTCGCTCACGTCGCCGCGGACGAACCGGTAGCGCGGGTCGCCCTCGAACCCGGCCAGGTTCTCCGGGTTCCCCGCGTAGGTGAGCTTGTCCAGGTTGACGACCCGGACGTCGGGACGGTTGTCCATCAGGTGGCGGACGAAGTTCGACCCGATGAAACCGCAGCCGCCCGTCACCAGGATCGTTCGGTCGGACATTTCGGCGGATTCTACACTCGGTCATAATCCGGCGCCATGAGACTCCATCCGGAGAGGAGCCTTGCCCGGCTCGCGGTTCTGCTCGGCAAGACGGACGTGGCCGGAGCGCGGCGCGCGCTCGCCCACTTCCGCCGCGAACGGAGGATCACCGCCCACGAGTTCGGCGCTTCGCTCGTCGCCGCCGGCGCGATGCCCCGGGAGGCGCTCGAGGAACTCCTCGCCGTGGGGACCGCCTGCCGCGCGATCTGCGAGGGCTGCCGGAAGGCCTTGCGGGTCTGGGCGATCGACCTCGAGGTGCGGCTCCGCTGCCCGGGATGCCGGGGGCGCCTTCATCCGGCGACCGACCAGCGGACGGCGGAGCTCGCCCCCGGCGCCGGGCCGATGGCGGGTCCCCTCCTTCGCGCTCCGCGCCTGGAGCCGGCGCGGGTCGAGCGGGGGCGTCGGTTCGAGGATCTGGAGCGGGAGGCCGAGCGGGAGGCGCGCCGGCACCTCGCGATCGTGGAGACGGTCCGGTTTGGACGCGGAGTGGAAAGCGGAGACGAACGACACGGGGTCATGTATTTCCGTCCCTCCTGGGCCTGGAGGCACCCGCGCGCCGCGATCCTCTCCGCGGGGGGCGCCGGGTGCGTGCCGCTCTTCGCGGGCCTCGTCTACTCGCTAGGCCAGGACGGGATCGGAGTCCCGGCCGGGGCCTGGGCGGCCGGGCTCGCGGCCGTCGCGGTCTCCGCGGCTCTCGTCGCGAGGAGCGAACGCGCCCAGGACCGCGGCGAGGACCAGCTCTTTGCCGGCAGGGAGATCGGACTCGTCCAGATCGCGCGAGGGTGGATCCGTTCTTTCGATCCGGGGGAGCGGCTCGAGGTCCGGGATGCGGGGAAACGGGCCTTTCGGATCGTCGCTCCATCGCGCGCCGCGGCGATCGAGGTCGATTCCGCCCACGGATACTCCCGGCCGGAGCGGGTCGTCGAGGCGCTCCGGCGGAAGGGGTTCTTGAGCTAGCCGTTCTCCCCCAGGTACGCTTCGACCTTCGGCGCGATCTCGTCCCAGCGGGCCGAGCTCTCCGCCAGGGCGGCCGAGAGGCCGTCCCCGCCCGCCCGCAAGATCTCGATCGCCTTCTCGCTCTCCAGGAGGAGATCCTCGAATCGCGCGAAGAGGTTTGGCTGCGGAACTGCGAGGAGGTTCGCCTTGACGCCAGTCAGTGCCGTCCGAATCCGCCCGATGTTCCCTTCCCACAGCCCGCCGACCTCGAAGAGCGCGTTCCGCTCGGTCGCGCCGTCCTTCCCTTCCTCGACCGCCTTGCGGAGCGCGCTAGCCTTCTGGTCGACGACCTTCTTGCCATCGGACAGGACCTTGAAGAGCGCCGCGAGGCGCCGCGTGAGGTGGGTCTCCTGGAGGATCGACTCCGCTTCGTGGTTCTTCGGGTCGGGGTAGTAGAAGAGCAGGTCGGCCCGCGCTTCTCCGCTCGCGTCGAGGAAGGGATTCCCGTGGTTCGCCCGGCGCACCTCCTCCTCTTGTTGCGCGGAGGAATACGCCAGCCGGAGCGTGTAAGGGCCGCGGAGCACCCACGGATGGGCGAACTCGGCGAAGACGTCTTCAGGGGCCTCGACGGCGAAGGGCCCGAACCAGCCAGCGACCCAACTGTCCTTGTCGACCTCCAGGCGCCGGGTCTGGCCCAGAGGCTGCGAATCGCGATAGAGGAGCTCAGCGGACACAGCCGCGCCGGGGGGGAGCCAGATCTTCGCTCGGAAGGCGAAAAAACAGGTGTTCTCGTCCGGTACATCGACGGGCTCGACCACCGCGGCCGCGAGCGTCTCCTTCCTCTCGAGGCGCGCGGCGTCCTGGGCCTCCGGCGCCATCTTCGCCAGGGCCCTTTCGATCGCGACGAGGTACCGGGGCTTCTCCGGGACGGGCTGCCCGTTCCCCGGACGCGTGTCGCTCCCGGGATGCGTGTCGCCCGACCCGAGCCCGTTCCGGCCGCCGGTGGAGCCACCCGCCCCCGCCGCGCCGGGGTCGGAGGTGGGGGTCACGCCGCCCGGTCGCGCGTCGTCGTCATCCGTCTGGAGCTTTCGCGGCTGGAGCCCCGCATGGACCCCGTAGATCACTCCGATGCCGGCGAGGAGCATCCCCGCCGCGACCAAGACCCAGCGGGGCACGACCGGGCCCAGGACGCGACTCCGGAGCGGGCCGCGGAGCTCGCCGCTCTGCGAGCGATCGGCCTGGGTCTGATCGAACTTCTTCGAGGCGATGATGTCGAGGTAGGCCTCCTTGAGCTTCACGTCGGCGAACACGAAGCCCGCCGCCGATCGCTCCGCGACGTCCTTCTTCTCGTCCTCGACCTTCCGGCCCGCTTCCTCGAGGACCCGCCGGTGTTCCTTGAGGATGCTCCGGACGATGTCCTTGTCGAGGTATTCCTTGTCCACGATCACGGCGGCCAGGCTCTTGACGAGGCCCAGCTTCTTCATGACTTGCTGGACGTAGATGCACTCGTTGACCTCCTCGGGGCCGAGGATCTGGTTGTCGAGGAGGGTCTTCTGGAGGAGGACGTCGTCCCGGTTTTGGGAGACCGTGAGGTTCTTGTCTATCCACTTGATCTTGCCGTGAGCCTGCTTTTGGAGGGCCAGGATCCGCTTGACGTCGGGCTTCTGGAGGTACCTCTTCTCGACCAGCACCTCCCCGAGCCGCTTGATGACGCCGAGTTCCTTGAGTTTGAACTGGATGAAGAGACACTCCTCGACCTGCTCGGAGGGGACGATCCCCTTCTCGACCGCGATGCGCCCGAAGAGGAGGCGCTTGTTCTCCGGAAGGGCGAACTGCTGGGAGCCCCGCTTGATCGCCGCGTGGACGGTGTCGGAGTCCTCCACGGCGGGCTCTCCGGCGGCCCCGCGGACGTACTCCTTGGTGAGGCGGGCCTTGGCCTTGAGGTGGGACTTCAGGATGTCCTCGATCGCTTCCTGGGGGACGTCCCCGCGCTCCAGGAGGATCTCCCCCAGCTGCTTGTCGATCCCGAACTCCCCGAGTCTGCACTGGATGTCGAAGCACTGGTCGATCCGCTCCGGCGGCACGAGCTTCTGGGCGCGGATCCGTTCCACCAGGACTTCGTGCTCGGGGGCGGTGAGCTTCACGATGTTGACCCGCTCGCTCGTCGGATCGAAGTTCGAGTCCCCCATTTCCGAGCGTGCGCGAATGAGAGCCCGCACCGCCGCCTGGTCGAGGTAGTACTTCTCGATCAGGATCTGCCCGAGCGGGATCGGGAAACCCGCCTCGGCCATCGCCGCCTGGATCTTCCGGCACTCCTCCAGGTGCTCCGGTCGCAGGAGCCTGTTGTAGACTGCCAGATCGCCGATTCCCCAGTTCTTCGTGTTCCGGGCGGGGGACGCGCCCTTCTTCGGGGCGGCCTTCGCTGGGGCCGCGGCGGCCGGACCGGAGCTCGGTCGGGGAGCGGGCTTCTTCGCCACCTTGGAGACTACTTCCAGTCGAACTCGTCGAACCGGCGGTGGAGCTCCTTGATCTTGGCCTGGATCGTCGGGAGTCCCACTTCGTCGAGCCCCGGTTCGTCGTCTGGATGGACCGCACGCCCGAAGGCGTGGTAGACCTGCCTGGAGTACGCCTGGTTCAGCAGCAGGTTCCACTGGGCGATGTCCGAGAGGATGGTGTAGGCGTCGGGGTAGCGCATCGCGAGAAGCGTATCGGTGGATTCGCGCCGCATCTCCTCTGCGATCTTCTCCTTCATCTTGGTGCGCCAGTCCGCGGTCCAGCTCCGCCAGGCGCCGACGTCGAAGTTGGTTCCCTCGGACCCGATGACGAACTTCTCCTTCCTCATCGCCCCTTCGACGTTCTTCTCTTGCTCCGATTCCAGGATGAGGATCCGTTTCAGGTAGCTCTCGTAGTACTCTTTTTGACTTGCCGCCTCGGCCCGAAAGCGCTCCTCGGTCCCGGCGAAGACCGCCGTCTCGACCGTGACCTGCTCCACCGGCACGCCCGGGAAATCGAGAACTTCTTTCTTCTGCAGGTGGGGGAAGAAAGCGACCGTCGCCCGGTACTCCCCCACGAGCGCTTTCTTCTCCTTGAACGGTCCGAAGACGATCGTGGCGACCCCCTGGTCCACTTCCGCCTGGAGCCAGGAGAGTTGCTGGCCGACGTAGGTGAGCGAGAAGTGGAGTTGCGCCGTGTCAGGGAACTTCGCGAGCGCCTTCACCACGAAGTGGGCGCCCTTCGCATCCTCGCCCCAGGCCGCTTTCGCCAGCATGTAGGCCTTCCCGTCGGCCTTGAAGCCCTGGACCTCGTCCCCGGAAAACTCGACTCCGGCCGAGAGACGCGCCACCCACTCTTCCCAGGGCTCCTCCCCTTCCTGGGCTGGAGCCGGGTTGGAGAAGAGGAGCAAGGAGAGGACGAGGGCGGCGACCGACGGGCGCGCGGTTCTCATGGGGAACCCCTTCTTCCCTTAGGGCTTACGTTTCCCAAATCTAGCCATGAGTCGCTCCCGCGTCAAGTCGGCCGCCGTTCTGACGCGGCCCATCTTCTACACGAACCGGCTCATCCCGGCCACGCCGTCCGAGGCGTGGTCTTCCGCGAAGCGGTATTCCGGGTCGAGGAGCGCGTCGATCCTCTCCATCACCACCGACGTGGCTGCGGAGAACCGCTCGCCGTGGAATCGCCCCGCCTCCCGGGACAGCGGGGCGAAGGGCTCGCGCACACGGAGCGGGCCGAGCTCGGGTCCTTCCGGTTCAAGAGGCCGCCCGATCCTGTAGACCGCGCGACCGCCGCGGGAGAAGGGCGAGGCGCCCGGATAGAGGCGGTCCGAACCGTTGCAGCCGACGGGAACGATCGCCGCTCCGAGGTGATTCGCCATCTGCGCGAGGCCGTCGTGACCGCGGGAGAGACGCTTGGAGCGCGTCCCCTGCGGGAAGACGAGAACGTGGAGCTGGAGCGGCCCGAGCGCTCGCCGATTGAGGCGGACGACCTCGCGCGCCATCCGGTCGAAGAGACGGTCGCAGCGCGAGATGAACCCTGCGTCGGCGCCGGACGGCAGGGGCGCGTCACTCACCGGTCCTCCTTCCATGGCGTCTCGAAGCGCGCGGTACTCGTCTGCGTCGGGGACCCGCCCGGTCGCGCGGGCGAACTCGCTCGCGATCACGTAGCCCCGCGACGGAACCGGGATGTTGTTCGTCGCGTCCATGAACCCTCCGAGGAACGAACTCCGGTAGTACTTTCCTTTCACCCAGGTTGCCGTGTACCGGTGCCCGCCCGCTCGGTAGATCGCGTACTGGAGCGGCCAGTAGTTGTACCGGTCCGTGTGGTTCATGGCGAGGAAGACCGACCTGTCGCGCGGCAGGTTCTCCAGCCCCTCCAGGGCGATCTCGGTCCGCCGCGGAAAGCGATAGTCCCAGCGGAGCAGGAGCTCTGCGAGCGCGATCTGCACGCAGGGGACGCGGCGGAGCTGGAGGCGCTTCAAGCGGGCGAGGTCGAGACCGGGCATGAGGGCCTATCGTGTTCGTGTGTCGCTTGCCTGGGTGTTCCGGATCATCGCCGGATTCCGCAGCGTGCCTATCCTACGGTTCGGAGAGGGCAAGTTCACCAACATCACTCCTCGGGACGCACCCTGTCACCATTCAACATCGGTGATGCGAGGCCCGCCGATCCTTCGTGCAGTTCT
>JACQVV010000310.1 GCA_016209595.1 Planctomycetota bacterium | reverse complement strand
GGTCGGGACGATGGTCGCGTTCGCCGTGATCTACCTGCTCAAGTAGATCATCCCGCGCGGCCGGGGTGAGCTCAGAACTCGATCCCCGGCTGCGCGAGGATCCCGGCCCGGAAGTGGTGCTTCAAGTCGGCCATCTCGGTCACCTCGTCGGCCGCCTCGATGACCTCCGGGGCGGCGCTCCGGCCCGTCAGGGCGAGGTGGACCCGCGAGGGCTTCCGCCGGATGAGGTCCAGGAGTTCCTGGAGCGCGAGCAGCCGGTAGTGGACGACGTAGTTCACGTCGTCCAGGATCACGAGGTCGTGGTCCCGGGAGAGGACCGCCGCGCGCGCCTTCTTCCAGGCCGCCGCGGCGAGCGCCCGGTCCTCCTCCAGACGGTTGGGCTCCCAGCTGTAGCCCGCGCGCATCCGCTCGACATCGATCCGGGGGACGCCGGCCAGGACCTCGAGCTCCCCGTAGTTCCAGGTCCCCTTGAGGAACTGGAAGAACGCTACCGAGAGTCCGTTCCCCGCGGCACGGAGCGCGAGACCGACGACAGCCGTCGTCTTCCCCTTGCCGTGCCCTGTCATCACCAGGACGAGGCCGCGCCGGTCGTTCGTCGCCATGGTTACGGCGGCAGCCGGCTCCCTTCCTCCTCCCACCAGAGCTTCCAGCGCGCGACCGCCTCCTGTCGAATCGGCTCGGGATCGAGGAAGTAGTAGCCCCGCGGGGTCTGGTAGGCGCGGTAAAGAGCGGAGGAGGCCCAGAGCCGGATCGCGGGGTCCTCGGCCTCGAGCTCGCGGATGAGGAGGGGCGTCCCCTCGTGGTGGCCGAGCACGGCGAGCGAGGCCGCGGCTTCCCGGCTGGGAAGCGGATGCGGGTCCCGGAGGAGGCGGCGGAGGGTGGGGACGCCTTCCGCCGAACGGATCTCGCCCAGGAGGTACGCGCACGCCATCCTCACCGACGGATCCTCGTCCTGGGACCTCTCTATCACGATGGGGAGAGCGCGCGCGCCGAAGCGCAGGAGGTAGTCCACGCAGACGGCAACGAGCACCTCGTTCCCGATCCAGTCTCCCGAAAGCCGGTCGAGAAGCCAGAGAATCTGCCTTTCCTCGGCCGCGGAGAGCGGCGCCTTCCGGTCGATCGCCCCGGACGGGAGCCGTTCCCCCTCGGGGTCGGAGTCTCCCGGGGGAAGCTGCGAGACGAAGAGCGTCTCGTAGATCCGGTCGTCAGGCGGCGGCGAATACTCCGGGAGGGCCCCCTGGCAGCCAACGAAGAGGGCCAGCACGATCGGAAGCACGGGCATGAACCGCATTGGATCGTGAATCTATCACTCCACGGGGGCCCTTTCCAGCAGCCCTACCTCGGCCCGATAGGAACGCTCTCCCCCGTGACCTCATCCACCGGGTAGACGGTCACGAGCCGCCACCCGGTGCCCCGGAGCGCGAGGACGGCGAAGTACGCTTCCTTCCTTAGACATGGGCAGCGGGCCTGCCGCACGGCGCCCGCGCTCGACTCTCCCGCTTCGGCGAGGATGTCGGCGAGATCCGCGCCAGGGTAGATCTCCGCGAACTCCTTTTCGAGCTCGACCTCTCCGAACGGGGGAAACCCGTCGCGCTCCGGGAAGGTGAGAATCCGGCCGTCTCTCTCGACAAGGAGGCAATATCCGGTCTTCCCCACCGCGAGAGCGTTCATCTCGGCGTGGATGTGGTCGAGCGCGACGTCCACGGTGGCGACTCCCCGGAAGCGCGCCCCGAGCTCCTCCCTCTCCGGAGCACCCCGTTCGAAGAGCCGCCCCGCGTCCCGATAGAAGGGCGCGGAGCAGGTGACCATGAGGACGTTCCCCGCGTCCTTGTCGAAGTAGGCGCGCGTCCAGTAGACCTCCACCCTGCGCCGCGTTTCTGAATACCACTCCATCGAGAAGTAGTCGTAGATCGAGTAGTCCAGGGCGGGGAACTTGATTCTTCCAGAATCGGCGAGGTCCCGGTGGCCGTAGGACATGTAGTGCTTCTCGCCGGTCCGGAACGCATCCGGCTCGAAGGCCACGCAGGAACCGTACACGCGGGGACGGTCGACCAGCATGCGGTGGATGAAGTCCTTGATCTCCTCCTCGTGAAGGGCCGGGTCGGGAAACATCTCCACGATTCGGGCGAGCGTTTCGGCGGACGCCTGCCCCTGCGCGAGAAGCGTTTCGATGTTCCGCGCGAGCGTCGTGGCCGCCGACTGGACCTGTGCCCGCCGCTCCTGGTCGGCCCGCTCCCTCGCCAGATGGCTCGACCAGAGCCCGTAACCCACCGCGACCCCGGAGGCGAGGACGAGCGCGAGGACCGTCGCCCCCTTCCAGTGTTTCTTCAGAAAACGAGCGCCCCGCCGGAGCCGGGAGGGAGGCGCGGCGAGGACCGGCTGGCCCCCGAGCCAGCGTTCGAGGTCGGCCGCGAGCGCGCCCGCCTCGGGATAGCGCCGGGCGGGGCTCCGCTCCAGGCACTTCAGGCAGATCGCATCCAGGTCGCGCGGGACGGCCGGAGCGATCCAGCGCGGCGCGAGCGGGTCCTCCGTGAGCCGCCGGGACAGAATGTCCACGGGCGAGGCGCCCGCGAAAGGCGTCGAGCCGGTGAGGGCCTCATAGAGGACCACACCAAGGGCGTAGACGTCGACGGGCGGCCGCGCCTCTCCTCCCGTCGCCTCGACCTGCTCGGGGGCCATGTAGTCCACGGTCCCCATGATCTCACCGGTCCGCGTGAGCCTCGCCTCCCGGCTGCGGTCGGCTGCCGCCAGGCCGAAGTCGAGGACGCGCGCCTTTCCCGTCGAGCGCTCGACCAGGATGTTAGAGGGCTTGAGGTCCCGGTGGACGATCCCTCGCCCGTGCGCGTGACCGATCCCCTCGGCCGCCATGCGGAGGATCCGGACGTTCTCCTCCAGGGGGAGGGCATGGGTCCGCAGGAGCTCCTCCAGGCTCGGGCCCTCGACGTACTCCATCGCCAGATAGGGCTCTCCTTCGTGCTCCCCGACGTCGTACACCTTCACGAGGAGCGGGTGGTCGAGGGCGGCGAGAGTCTGAGCCTCGCGATGGAAGCGACGGAGCGCGTCCTCCCGGGTCCAGCCGCTCGAACCCTCCGAGAGGTGGATCCGCTTCAGCGCGACCGGGCGGTCGAGCCCCATGTGCACGGCGCGGTAGACGACGCCCATGCCGCCGCGCCCCAGGAGTCCCTCGATTCGATACGGGCCGATGCGGTCTCCGGGGGCCCATTCCTTCGCGACGGCAACTCCGGGCGACTGGGAGACGTGCCGGAGATGCCGCGCCACCAGCGTCCCGTCCCGCTCGGCCCGTTCCGACGAGAGGACGATCGTGGGGTCCGCGGGTCCTGCCAGGTCCGAGTCGCGGCTCTCGCTCAAGGGATGCTAATCGTCCTCGGGGAAATAGTCCCCCGCGCGATCCAGGAGCCGCCGCGCCTGCTGCTGTGCGACGCGGTTCGCGAACGCACGTTCGGGGAGAACTTCGGGCGGGGTGGAGAGGACCTCGCGGAGCGTCTCCTCGAAAAGCCCCCGATCCTGGACCGCAACGGCGTAGTCTCGCGCGTAGGCGACCCGCGCTGGGAGGTACCGGTTCTCCGAGGTCGCGAGGGCCTCCTCCAGAAGCGCCTTCATCTCCTCCACGCTTCCGCCCATTCCCCGCCCGCGCATCGCGTGGTCGTGGGCGAGCAGGAGCTCCGGCGAACCATACTCGAACCGCGGCGCGAGCTCGCGGACTCGAGCGAGGATCTGGCGAACCGACGGGAGGTCGCCCAGCGTCTCGACGGCCTCGCGCTCCAGATCGAGCCGGGCCCCGAGACTGAATGCCGCCCAGTAGAGGGCCGGAGCGTCCACGTCCCAGCGCCCCTTGAGCTCGTCGGCCAGGTCCTTCCCGCCGGTTCGCGCCGCCTCGGAGAAAGGGCCTCTTGCGTCGAGCGCGCGGCAGGCGAAGTCCCATGCGAGCCGGTAGTGCGCCTTCGCCCGCTCCGGGCCGTCCTCGTGGTAGAGGGCGTAGCCCAGCCCCGCGTGGAGCTCGGCCGCGAGAACGAGGAGCCTCCCGTCTTCCGGACGCCGCTCCACGAGCCAGTCCACCGCCTCGAGGAGCCCGGGTCCGAGGCATCTCGCCGATTCCGGCGTCGCATGCGCGTAGGCAAGGTCCCTCGCATGCTCGACCAGGCTCGCCACGACCGAGTCGTCCGCCTCCTGGGCGTACGCGGCCCCCGCCGTCACGACCAGGCCGAGGGCGACAAATGCGATCACGAGTCTCATGGCTCCTCCCCGGCGCGCCTCGCGCCTCGGGTAGCATTATAGGGATGAAACGACCGCCATCTAAGGGGGAGGGGAACAACCCCCTCCCCCTTCCTACCGCCGGCACGCCCGGTGCAAAGCAACGGTCGGGCCAGCGGCCCCCTCCCAGAATACGCGAGCCGGCGCTCCTCAAGGAAACCGGGCGCGGTTGGGAAGAATGGTTCCAGGTCCTCGCCTACTTCGGCGCGGCGAGCCGCGGCGAGGCGGACTCCGTGCGCTTTCTCCGGGACGAACATCGCCTCACGCGGTGCACGGCGCGCGTGATCGTCGCGCGATACCTCGCGGAGCACGGCCTGCGGCCGTCCAGGAAGAAAGCGGCCGCCGCGCGGGAGGTACGGCTCTCGCGGACGATCGGGGCGGCGCCCGAGGCCGTCTACGACGCCTGGACGCGCCCGCATCTCCTCACGCGCTGGCTCACCACGCGCGCGAGGAACCAGCTCCGCGCCGGCGGCCGGTACGAGATGGCCGGCGGGACGCGAGGACGATATCTCGAACTCGATCCTCCCAGGAAGATCCGCATGAGCTGGGACCACGAACGGCAATGCCCCGGCACGGAGGTCGCCGTCTCGATCGCCCGAAAGGGCAAGGGACGATCCCAGCTCCGGCTCGTCCACCGCCCCCTCGCGACACGCGAGGACGAGGTCCGGATGCGTGAGATCTGGTCGACCGCCCTCGACGCCCTCCAGACGTTTCTCGAAGGAGGCTCGGGAGGTGACCTCCACCTCTGGATCCAGGCGAGATCGTAGCGGTCGGTCACTCTTCTTGGGGTCTACTCCGGCTGGACCTCCGAGGCACGCGCGAGCGGGGAACGAATCGGGAGGTCCGCGGATGCCCGGCCCGGGATCCCGGTCCGCCCGTCCGCCGATCGATAGACCTCGAACTGCTCCGACACGATCCGGACCTGCTCCTCGCACCTCGGGCAACGGCCGCCGTTCGTGGCCATCCGGTCCGGGACGAACCGGCTCGCGGAACAGCCGCATGTGATCCGTGTCATGTCCCTCCTCGCTTCCCGTCGTTCATCCCCGACGAGGGCTCCGGAAAACGCGGGAGGGGTCCTCACTCCGGCGATCTATCCCCAGGAGGAACAGGAGGCAATACAAGCGTCTACGGAACATGGAGGGTCCCCTCAAACTGCGGCCGTCCTCCAGGTGTGCAAACGCCGGGCCGGCCGGGGGCATCTATCCCAATGACCGTGCCACGAACCGAGTTGCGGCGACCGCGCAGAGTCGGTTCGCTGCTCGAATTGTCAGGCTCTCCAAACACGCTGTCGCAGGACGCTCTCCGCGGCCTTCTTCCTGCCGATCCGCGCGGGAAGCGGCCCGGTTCGCTTCACGCCGCGCAGGGTTGGACGACGAGCGTTCCCGCCGGTCCCTCGAGGTACTCCGGGTATTCGCTGACACCCGCGAAGCGGTACTCTTCCCCGCACCACTCCAGAGTGTGCCCTGCCTCCATCGAGGCGCCCGTCCGGTAGGCGTACACGAACAGCGAGTGCATGAAGTCGGCCACCTGGTTCCCTTCCTCGTTCCGCCCGAGCCAGGCGAAGTCGCTCACGCCGAAGAAGTGGTGCCCCTTCGTGACGAACCAGCAGGTCCCGTCCGGCTTGAAGCACTTGACGAGCCCCGTCCACAGAAAAGGAGGGATGTCCGCCCGGCACTCAGCGAGGACCTCGGGTTCCCTGAGCCTCGCCAGGAGGGCGGAAGGCGTGAAGTTCCATGCCTCTTCGTTGAGCACGCCGGCGAGCCCTTCGTCGCACGCCGCGAGGGCGACGCGATAGAGCGCGAGATACTGCTCGACCGGGTCGCTCGAGCCCGACCGGTACTGGCACAGGACGTGGAACTGGTGGCGCCGCACTCGCTCCTTCTCCTCGGGCGCCCAGTGCGAGGTCTCGACCGTGTGCTCCATCACGAACTCGGGGGCGGGGGCGTCGACGCCGAAGAGCCGGAGGGAGTGACCGTCGTACTCGACGAACCCCATGAGCCCCTGGGCGGTCATGCGGACCTCTCCACGGGCGTCGCCCCCGAAATGGGACTCACGGTTCATCTTCTCGATCCACCGGCCGGCCCGGAGGGCTGGCCTCCGATCGAAAGCCAGGATGATGGACGGGGCGTTCCCCACCGAACGCTCGAGGAACCTCCCGACGAAACTCGCATCGCCTGCGTTTCCCGTGGGACAGGCGGCCGCCGGCGCCGGAGCGCACCGGCCGGTTTCCGCCAACCCTCGAACCAGACGCCGGAGCTCCGCGGCGCGCCGAGGGCTCGCCCTCACGAGGGGAGGCAGGAGGTAGGAGACCGCCAGCAAGAAGACCGCCGAACCGGCCAGGGCAAGATGGAGCGGCACCGATGCTTTCGGCGCGAACGCCATCGCGATGTAGCAAACCGCGACGCCGACGAGGAGCGCGCGCAGGTAGGCGAGAGCGATCGACTTCGCCGAGAGGGGAATCTCGACGCCGTCCTCATCGTCTTCTCTCGAATCGAGGAGCAACACCGACTCCATCGGGGCAATCGGGATGCACTTCATGCAAAGGAACCGCGTGGCGACGTGCCCGACTCCCGGAATCACGTCTGTCTTCCCATAGAAACCGACACCGAAGCAGGACATGGCCGCGTACCTCCTGGAGGGGATTCGAGCGGGATGCCACGGAGGTAACCGGATGCGGAGAGATGTTTGCTCGCGAGATTCCAGCGAGGATGAGCCCAGGGCCCGCTTGAAAAACGGCCGGGAACTCCCCTATTCTGCAAGCCGTGGCCGGCGGCGATCGGGAGAAGGGAAAGACGGAGGACGAGGAGGATCTCGAGACCGTCGCCGACTCCGCTTTTCGCGGAGGGGAGGACGACCTCGCCACCGTACGGACGGACCCCTCTCCGGCCTCACCGGGGGCGGGCACGGTCGGCCCCCTCCCCGCGCGCGCCGGCGACCCCCCCGACGAAGCCGGCCTCCCCTTCGGGGGCTTCCGGCTGCTCGAGGAGATCGGCCGCGGCGGGATGGGGATCGTCTGGAAGGCGTGGGACACGCGGCTCCGTCGCATCGTCGCCGTGAAGCAGATCCTCCCGAAGGCGTCGGGCGGAGCGGGGGCGGTCGAGCGCTTCCTGCGCGAGGCACGATCCGCCGCGCGGCTCCGGCACACGGGGATCGTGACCGTGCACGAGATCGGCGTGGCGGACGGCGAGCCCTTCATCACGATGGAGCTCGTGGAGGGAAAGTCTCTCGCCCGGCACCTCGGCGAGCCGAGGTCCCCGCGTGAGGCCGCGGAACTCGCGAGGGACGTCGCCCTCGCCCTCCAGCACGCCCACGAGCATGGCGTCGTCCACCGGGACGTGAAACCCGGGAACATCCTCCTCGACGGATCCGGCCGGCCCCACCTCACCGATTTCGGCCTGGCCAAGGACCTCGAGGTCTCCACCGAGGCCGCTCTGACCGCCTCACGGGACCTCCTGGGGACGCCGCGCTACATGAGCCCGGAGCAGGTGGCCGGAGGCGGACGGGCCGTCGGCCCCGCGAGCGACCAGTTCTCCCTTGGCGCGATCCTCTACGAGCTCCTGGCCGGCCGTCCGCCGTTCTCCGGCGACAACGTCTGGATGATCCTCACCGCCGTAGCGGCCCTCGACCCCACGCCCCCCTCCGTCTGGAACCGCCGCGTCCCACGGGACCTGGAAGCCATCTGCCTCTGCGCGCTGGAGAAAGACCCGCGGGCCCGGTATCCCTCGATAGGCGATCTCGCGCAGGACCTGGAGCGGTTCCTGGATGGAAGGCCCGTCGAAGCGAGGCCGCTCGCGGCGTGGGCTCGTCTCCTGCGGCGGGCCGCCCGGCACCGGGCTTCCGTCCTCTGGGCTGCGGCGGCAGTTCTCTCCGCCGCAACGCTCGGCGCCGTCCTCCTCCGATCCCCCGGCACCCCGGAGCGGACGGAATCGGCGCCGGGGAACGAGATCGGGAAGCTCGAACGCGCCCGGGCGCGCGATGAGGCCTACGCCCTCATGGAGGAAGGCCGGCCGGCGCTCGACGATGCTCTCCAGTACTTCTACGAGAAGGACGCCCGCCCGGAGGAGCTCGTTCGGCGGGTCGAGGCGAGCCAGGCGAGGCTGGAGGAAGCGGCCCGGCTCGCTCCCGATCTCGCGCTCGGCCACCACCTCGTCGGCAGGGCCTGGGCGCTCCGGGGCTACGAGGACCACGCCGAGGCATCATGGAAGCGCGCGATCGAGATCGACGCCGACTTTGCCCCGCCGCGATTCGAGCTAGGCCGCCTCTTCCTCGTGCGGGCCTACCTCGCGTCGATCGCGGCGGAGGGCGCGGACCCTACGGCCTGGGCCGCGGGCTCGGAACGATTTGCCTCCCGGGCGCGGGACCATTTCGAGAAAGCCGCGTCCCACGGCACAGGCCTCGACGGAGAAATGGAGCCCGCCCTTGCGGACGCCATGCTCGCCTACGCGCGCATGGACCGCGAACTCCTCCGCCGCCTCCTGGCCCAGGGAATCGAGAAGTTCGAGGGCCGCCACGGTGTCGAGGAGTTCCACTGGCTCGCCGGGGCCACGGCCCTCTCGCGCAAGGAGGCATTCCAGTCCTTCGACCGGGCGCTCGCCATCCGGCCGCACTACCCGATCGCTCTCTTCACGCGCGCGTCGATCCTGATGGCTGCCGGCGACTACGTGGGCGCGATCGAGGGCTTCCGCCACGCGATTCGGATCCAGCCGCGCTTCGCCTGGGCCCACCAGAACCTCGGCGAGGCATTCCGGCTCTCCGGTGACCTCCCTGCGGCGATCGAGAGCTTCGGGACGGCGATCGAGGCCAATCCCTCGTTCCGCGAGGCCTTTTCCGGCCGCGCCGACGTCCGCGAGCGCATGGGGGATATCGAGGGGGCGCTCGCCGACTGGACAGAGGCGATCCGGGTCGACCCCACCTCCCCCGACCCGCGTCGCCGGCGGATCCAGGCGTTCACGAACATGGGGAAGCCTGAACTCGCCCTCCCCGAATGCGACGAGGCGCTCCAGGTCTTCCCTGGCCTGGCGGATCTCTGGCTGAATCGCGGCGTCCTCCGGCAGACCACGGGCGACCTCGCCGGCGCCGCGTCTGACTACGACGGGGCGATCCGCCTCGACCCCGAACTTCCCGAGGCGCACTACAACCGGGGATCGCTTCTTCAGGGGACCGGAGACCTTGCCGGGGCAGTCGCCGACTACGACGCGGCCCTGGCTGTCCGCCCCGGCTACTACGAGGCCCGCACGAACCGCGCCCTCTCGCGGGCCGTGCTGGGCGACATCAAGGGCGCGACCCTGGACCTCGAGCGCGCCCTCTCTGACGCGCCGGCTGACTGGCCCCACCGCGCGCGCTTCCGGGCGATCCTCGAAGAACTCCGCCGCTAAGGGGCTGTGAGGAAATAAATGCGTCAACACCGAGGCCGAGCGAGGCGCCGCCAGGCAAGGCGCGCCGACGAAACAACCTAACGGAGTCGGTTGTTG
>JACQVV010000309.1 GCA_016209595.1 Planctomycetota bacterium | reverse complement strand
CTCGCCTCGCCAGAATATGGAATATGGAACAGGGAACCGGAAATGAGGAACGGGGCGGCGGCCTTCTCATTTCCAGTTTTCTGTTTTCTGTTCCATATTCTCTATTCTTCTTGCCTGTTGCCTCTGTTCCGGCCGCGTCAGGTCGCCACGACTTTGACGAAGCCCTGGTCAAGGGGGTCCGGAAGGCACCCCGATGCTATACTTTACTTGGAGTCGGGGAGCGAGGCCGATGGAAGATACGAAGCCAAAGCGTATGGGCAGGCTGGTGAAGACCTGGTGTCGCCGGGACATCCACCGCCTTCTCCGCAGGCTGGGGGTCCGCCGAATGGGGCGGATGCGAAAGCTCTCCGACGCGGAGCTCCTCGAGCGGTACGGGCTGGACAAGCGTGGCGGTTAGGGTCCTCGTCCGGATTGAATCGCTGTGCGGAAGGACGCCGGGCGCGGTCCTCGAGACCTCCGGCATGGCCAACACCGGCTTCGAAGCGGAACGCGAGGATATCTCGCTCCCGCTTGGCGCCGCATCGCGCCTGGGACTGTGGCCGCCGCCTCCGGGAGCGCGGAAGAGGACGGTTCTCGCCTATGGCGTGATGGTGGACATCCAGGAGATCCCCGACGCCGCCCGAGTTCGCGTCCTCACCCCCGATCGGCAGGGGCCGGAGGTCGTTTGCCAGGCGACGCTGACCGACACCGACGACGAGGTCGTTCTGTCGGACGCGCTGACGCAGGGGCTCGCCATCGACCCGTTCCGCCCGAAGGACGGCTTCTGGCGCTTCTCCGACGAGGCCCTCGCCGTCTCTCGGCCGAGCGTTCCGGCCCAGACCTGGTAGGGAGAGGGTCTCCGCGCCCTGGCTTGCGGTTCGCGTAACGTCGTGGTACTCACATCTCGTGATCCGCGGCAGATGGGCGAGGGGGAGAATCGCGATCCTGGGCGTGGTCCTGGCGGTCGCGACTGGGAGGGCTGGTGCGCAGGTCGAGATCGTGTACGTCGTCCCGGGGAGCCACCTGGACGTCGGTTTCACCGAACCGCCGGAGCGGGTCCGAGAGAAGAGGATCGCCACGCTCGATCAGGCGATCGACGCCGCGGCGCGCGACCCGGAGTTCCGCTGGACCGAGGAGGGGGCCTGGGCGTTCGACGCGTGGCTGGGTCGCCACCGCGAGGACACCGAGAGGACCCTGCTCGTCAGGCGCCTCCTCGCCGGGGGGCAGATCGCGGTGGGCGCGACCTGGGTCAACCCCCACGCGGCGCTCTTTCCGGGGTCGCTCAACGTGCTCACATTTCACATCGAGGAGCTCGAACGCGAATTCGGCTACCGGCCGCCCGTCGCGGTTGTGAACGACGTTCCCTCATGTCCCGAGGCGCTTGCCGACGCCCTCGCGGCCCGAGGTGTTCGCTACCTTCTGGTCGGCGCTAACATGGCCTTCACGTCCGCGCTTCCCGAGGAGCTCGCGGCCCGGCCGTTCTGGTGGGAGACGGCCAAGGGCTCGCGCGTTCTCGTCTTCGTCGATCCCGACGGCTACACCGCGGCGTACACGCGCTGGGGGATCGACCCCGACTGCGCCCGGTTTTTCGCTCCCGATCGCTTTCCGCGCGACCGAGGGCCGCTCGAGACGATGGAATCGGGAGTGCGCGCGATGGTCGGCGGAGTTGCCGCGCCCCTGGACTCGACGATCGTCCAGCACTCGTTCGACAACTGGGACGCGGGGGGCGCCATCAAGCTCCCGGGGTTCGTCCGGACCTGGAACCAGGCGGGGAAGAAGCCCCAGATCCGCCTTTCGATCCCCGTGGAGTTCTTCAGGCACATCGAGGAACGGTTCGGGGACAAGTTGCCCGTCCGCCGCGGCGAGTGGGGAGGGGACTGGGAAACGGTGCGCGGGCAATGTCCGGTCTGGACCTGGCGGCTTCGCGAGGCGGCCCGGTCGCTGGGCGCCAGCTCGCCGCGCGAGGCGAAGGCGGCCGTCGCGACCGCGATGGACCACAGCTTCGCCCTGGGCGGCGGCTGGCCGGGATATTTCACGGAGGAAGAAACTCTCGAGCACGCGCGGCAGAGCGAGGCGTTTCTCGCCAGAGCGGTCGAGCTCGCCCTGGGCGAAGGGGCCGCCTCCAGGATCCCCGCGCCGCCTGATATTCCCGCGGAGGGGCCGCTCCCCGACACCTGGCGCGAGATCCTCGCGGGCGAACACTCGCTGGCCCGGCTCCGGAGCGGCCCGCTCTGGCTCGGGCCGTTCGTCGGCGAGGAGGGCGCCGCGCTCGAAACGCCGCTCGAGTGCCGGGCGGACTCGCGACGCCTGATCGTGCGGGCCTCGATCGACAGGAGGAGCGTCCCCGACTCGGGTTCCCGGCTGGTCGCTGTCGTGCTGGAGTTTCCGCTCCAGGCACCCGCCGGCGAGATCCGGATCGCACCGGCCGGCTCGCCCTCGGCCCGGGAAGGGCGCTGGCTCCGGGGCAGGGCGCCTCCCTTCGTGGTCGCGCCCGAGGGGCTCGTCGTGGACGGCCTCGCCCGGCCACTCGTCGTCTCTTCACCGTTCGTCTTCGCCTGGGCTGTCGTTCCCGAGCCGGCCGGCGCCGGACGGAGCTGGCTCCAGGGTCTCGTCTTCCGGCAGACCCTGCGCTGCGAGCTCAAGGGGGGCGAGGCGAAGGTCTTCCCTTTCGAGACCCTGTTTCCGGGCGAACCCGCGATCCTTGACCTCTGGGTCGAGCTCGATAGCCGATGAACGAACGGACGGAGAAAGCCGTTCCCGCCATCCGGGCCTCGAACGTCGCCCGGCGCTTCGGCCGGCGCGAGGTTCTCTCCGGCGTTTCGCTCGAGGTCTCGGCAGGAGAGATCCTCGGGCTTCTCGGCCCTTCGGGAGCTGGAAAGACGACGCTCGTTCGGATGGTCGCGGGCGCCGACCGGCCGACCTCGGGGGAAGTAGAGGTGGACGGCGTCCGGATGCCGTCCCTCGAGGTCCTGCCGAGGATCGGCTACATGGCGCAGGCAGACGCCCTGTACGCCGACCTCACCGGCCGGGAGAACCTGGAGTTTTTCGGAGCCCTCTACGGGCTCGCCGGCGCGGGGCTCGCCTCGCGGATCGAGGCCTCGGCCGCGCTCGTCGGGATGTCCGCCGACCTCGACCGCCCCGTGCATACTTACTCGGGCGGGATGAAGCGACGGGTGTCTCTTGCCATCGCGCTCGTACACGAGCCCAGGATTCTCGTCCTCGACGAGCCGACCGTCGGGATCGACCCGGTTCTCCGGGGCTCGATCTGGGACGAGCTCCGCCGGCTCCTCGCCGCAGGGGTCTCGATCCTCGTCACCACTCACGTGATGGACGAAGCCGAGAAGTGCGACCGCGTATTCATGCTCCGCGACGGGAAGGGGATCGCTCTCGACACGCCGGCGGGACTGAAGGCTTCCGCCGCACAGGAAACGCTCGAAGGCGCGTTCCTCCATTTCGCGCGGGCCGGACGAGCGCCATGACGGGCGGCCCCACGAGGATTCTTGCCGTGGCACGGCGGATCCTCCGCCAGTTCCGCCGCGATCCGCGGACGCTCGCCCTCGTGCTGCTCGCGCCGACCCTCGTCCTCACCCTTCTCTCCGAGATCTTCGAGGGGGACGAGTACCGGCCCACGATCGCGACCGTGGGTCTTCCCGAGCCCATGGCGCGGGCGCTGGAGTCCCACGGCGCGAACGTCGTGTCGATGGAGGCCTCCGAGGCCGAGGACGCTCTCGCCGCGGCGAGGGTGGACGCGGTTCTCTCGATGGACGGCTGGCGTCCGAACCTGCGGATCGAGGGGAGCGACCCCGCCAAGTCCCAGGCAGTGATGCTCGCCCTGCACGAGGCCGCGGGCGACGTGTCCCCCCTCGCCGCACGAGGGAAGCCGGAGGTCTCGTTCCTCCACGGCTCCGCCGACATGGACCCCTTCGACAGCTTCGGTCCGATCCTCCTCGGGTTCATCGTGTTCTTCTTCACCTTCATCGTGTCCGGCATCTCCTTCGTCCGGGAGCGTACGAGCGGGACGCTCGAACGGATGCTCGCAACGCCGCTCCGGCGCTGGGAGGTGGTCGGGGGCTACGCGCTTGGCTTCGCCGGAGTCGTGGTTCTCCAGTCGAGCCTCCTCGTCACGGTCTCGGTCTACCTCCTCGACATGGGGCTCGCGGGCTCGTTCGGCTGGCTTCTCGCCGTCGCGCTTCTCCTCGCCGCCGCCGCGATGACGCTCGCGATGTTCCTCTCCGCCTACGCGCGGACCGAGTTCCAGATGATCCAGTTCGTGCCCGTGGTCATGATCCCGCAGATCTTCTTCGCCGGCATCTTCCCTCTGGAAGCCATGGCCCCATGGCTCCGGTGGATCGGGCGCGTCCTCCCCCTCACCTACGGAGCCCGGGCCATGCGGCAGGTCATGGTCCGGGGCGCCGGCCTCGGCGCCATCGCGCCCG
This sequence comes from Planctomycetota bacterium, assembly GCA_016209595.1. Classification (GTDB taxonomy): domain Bacteria; phylum Planctomycetota; class JACQVV01; order JACQVV01; family JACQVV01; genus JACQVV01. Next base: position 6,394 of record JACQVV010000309.1, on the reverse strand, counting down.
ACCTCGCGGTGCTCGCCGCCTTCGCGCTCGTCTTCCTGGCCGCGAACGTCCGCGCGCTCAAGAGGGTCCGGGCGATCTAGGAGCCCGTCCCGGCCGTTCGATCCTCGAACAACCAAGCGGTCGCGAGCGTGAGCGCGCGGCGGGCCCGTCGTCTCTCCAAGTTCTTGCCTCGCAGTCTTCTGCGGATCGCGCGAAGCCGCGCGGCACGGCCCTTGCGAATCAGTCGAGAAGACGCCCGATGATCGGAGCGACACGCTCCATACTCCCGCGGAGGCACTCCCATGCGACGCGCGATTGGCTTGCCCATCTTGATTCTCGCCGCGCTGTACGTTTCCTCGTACTCCCGGCTCCCGGCCCAGGACGAGAAGCCCCACAACGTGCTCCTCCTCGTGCTCGACGATGTCGGCACCGACAAGATCGGCGCCTACCACGAGGGTCAGGCGGGCGAGAGGACGCCGACCTTCGATCGACTGGCCCGGAACGGAGTCTTGTTCCGCAATGCGTGGTCGAACCCGCTCTGCTCGCCCACGCGCGCTTGCATCCAGACGGGCCGCTACGGCTTCCGAACCGGGATCGGGACCGTGATCGAGGACCTGGAAGGCCACTCGCTCCAGCTCGATGAGGTGACGATCCCCGAGGCGGTCGATGGGGCCGGACTCCCGCACGAATCGGCCGCGATCGGCAAGTGGCACCTGTCCAACAGGACGGGAGGGGCATCGCTCTACGTGGATCGCAGCGGTTTCCTGCAACCGGACGTCAAGGGGTTCATCGCCCCCAACCTGCAAGGGTACGACCACTTCGCGGGGGCGACGCAGAACGTCGCCAACTACAATCACTGGATGAAGATCGTGGACGGGGACGCCTTCCGCTCCTCGCTTTACGTCACCTCCGATAACGTGGATTCGGCCCGCGACTGGATCCGCTCGCGGGGCGGCTCCCCCTGGATCTGCTACATCGCCTTCAACGCGGCGCACGTTCCCTACAACGATCCTCCGGCGGAGCTCCACACCTACGACGACCGTCCCCTCGGGGAGTGGCCATCCCACCGGAAGAAGATCCAGTACTACGCCGTTCTGGAGGCGATGGACACCGAGCTCGCCCGGTTCTTCCGCGAGCTCGGCGGGCTCAAGCGGTTCCTGCAGGACACCACGGTCCTGGTGATCGGCGACAACGGCACCGGCGCGAGCGCGAGCGACTACCTCCCCTGGCGCTCGAAAGGGACGGTCTACGAGGCGGGCGTGAACGTTCCGCTCATCGCCTGCGGCGCGGACGTCCCGGCGCGCGGCGAGTGCGAAGCCCTCGTCGGGGCGGTCGACCTCTTCGCGACGACCCTGGAGCTCGCGGGCGTGCCGCTCGATGACGGACGCATCCACGATTCCGTGAGCCTCGTGCCCTACTTCTCAGACCCGCACGCCCCGGCCCGCCGCGGCACGGTCTTCGCCGAGTACTTCACGCCCAACGGGTACGAGCCGACCCGGTCGAGCCGCGCGATCCGCAACGCCCGGTACAAGCTCATCCGGAAGATCGACATGGATAAGGAGAGTGAGGAAGAGGAGTTCTACGATCTCGCGACGGATCCGCGGGAGTTGCGCGACCTGCTCCGCCCGCCCGTTCGGATGAGCGACGAGTCGGAGGCGAACTACCTGGCACTCTCCGATGAGCTGGATTGCCTGCTGAAGAGCGGGTCGTAGGATTCCGGCCGTTCTGGCGTCCCATCCTTCCAGGAAGTCCCCCGCTCGATGTACCCGTGCCCATCGTGAAGATCCGGCGTCTCGCCCTCGTTGACAGGCTCCGCTCCCGCCCGAGAGGAGGAGTTCAGGAAGGCGCGGAAGGCGGCAGGGATCCGAGTTCTCGGCGTCCGGGCGATCCTCGCCGCTCGCCCCACCGATCGGCCGCGCCACATCAACACGAGCCACGGCCCCCTCTGTCACGCGTCCACCAAGGCGCTCTGGAGTGATCGCTCTGCGTAGCATGCCCATGAGCCTTACGGAGGTCTCCCGCCATACCTAGCCAGCGTCCTTCAGCCCCTCGTCCTCCGCTTCGTCCCTCGGGGCCGCCGGCGGCGTGTGACACCGCTTGGCGGCGGAACAACCCGCCAGAGCGAACGACACCAGCGCAGCCCCGAGGGGCAGCGCGCCTCGCACGTACACTGTTCGTACCTCCTCCCGTGGAGCCGTGTCGGGCATTGTACTCCGCCGCGCTCACCGGGCTCGCGACCCGACCCACCACGGCACGGCGATCATGAACGCGTAGGCAAGGATGAGAGCAGGCACGATCGTCCCACGCACCGGAGGCGAGAGGTAGGGAACCCCCCGGGCCTCGATGGAGCCCAGGACTGCCGCGTCGAGCGGGAACTGCACGAGCGCGACGATCGCCCCCAGGCGGAGCCCTGCATGAGCCCTTTCCCCCGGAGGGACGTCCCGGAGATGGAATCGCGCGGCGAGCGCGAGAAGAGGAACGGTCGCGAGCGTGGCGACCCATGCCAGCAGCGCTCCCGCTTCAGCCCGGCCGAGAACGAGGAGAGCGGCCATCCCCAGCCCCCACAGCCCCAGACCCAGCGCGATCGCCTCGATCGGCTTTTTCAACCCTCTCTCCCGGCCTCCTGCACCGCGATCCCCAGGCTCGGCGTCCGGCTTTCGAGGTAGACGATGAGGTCGAGGGGGCCGACCCGCCAGCGCGAGACGCGGTCGTTCTCTCCGAAGTCGTGCGACTCCGTGGCAGGACCGAGCCGCTCCGCCCACTCGGCCCGGAGCTCGTCCACGCGCTCCTTCGAGTTGGGCTCGATCCCGGTCGCGATCCCTTCCGGGTCAGACGACTCGATCCTCACGAGTCGGCCATTCTTGAAGACGAATTCGATCCCGTGCGGATGGGGGTATCCCAGGAAGGAAGCGTCGAAGTCGTAGCGCTCCCCCGAGATCCCTCCCTGTTCCCGCCACTGGTGGGCGGGCTCCTCGGGAAAGCCCGCGAGCGTCCGGTAGACGGCTGCGTAGGTCGATCCGATCTCGACGCACGAGCCGCCCACGGGAACGCGGCCCCGGGAGAGATCGAGCACGACTGGATCCTCGAGGGTGGCCATGGACCCTATACCATATCACGGCGCCAGGGGCGCGGAATATCGTGTCGCCGAGCTCCCGGCGCGCCTGGAGCGCCCATGGACACAGCGGAAGACGGGGTCCGGGGAAGCGGGCGCACCCGGGAACACGGTGTTCCTGGGTGCGCGGGGCGCGAGAGGCGGGCGGGGTCACGGTGCCAAGGGCCTCGCGGGGCGCGTCGAGCGTGCAGGGTCACGCTGTGCAAGGCTTTGCGGGGAGCGAGGAGTGGGCCCGTACACGGCGTCCTCCGTCGCCAAACCGCCCTCGACCGGGAGGCGTCGCGCTGTTCCTCGCCTCCCTTCGAGCACGGAGCGGCTGTTGTCGCGATGGGGCTCGCTCCACTCGCCGCACCGGACGGCTCGTGCACGACCGAACCACGACGAGGAAGCCCCACCGTGCGGTTTTGCTACTTCAACAAGTTCAAGTCCGTAGCACAACCGCACGTTGAGGAGTTCCGCACGCGAGCACCGAACGGGATGGATCCCACTGGGAGAAGAAGGGATAGCCGCAAAACGTTGGGTTGCGTTCCTGACTGGCACGCGAATTGATTGTAGGGGATGCGGCGGACGAGATCGGAACTCGTCCGAAGCTCGACACGAACCTTTCATACTTCAAGGAGGGCCTAGCCATGAGGAAGTACAGGATCAACGCGGGTTCGGAGACCCGGATTGCATGGGGTCTCGATTCCGCCACCGCTCTCACCCAGTTCGAGGAGACCGCGGGCCTCGCCGCGGCCATCCGGTCCATCACCGAGGCGATGATCGCGGCGCTCGCGAGCCGGCGCGCCCTGTGGATTCCCCTCCTGGTTGCCCGCGCGATTCTCAGGATCGCCGACTTCGTGGCGGATCGGACGATTCGCGCGTTCGCCTATGCGGTCCAGACCGCGGAGGGGGGCCGCCGCGGACCTCTGTTCGACTCGATCTTCCCCGACGGTCTCCAGGAGGTCGTCGCGCCCGCTGGCGCGCGGCAGCTTCCGCAAACGGTCTCGCTCCTCGAGCGGTTGAAGAACTCGGTCGCTCGCGGCGCGGAGGAAGTCCGGGTCGAGTGGTTGCCGAAGCTCGAATCCGTGGTGGCTCGGCTCCAGGGAGCCGTCGCGGACAACGAGCGCGCGAGCACCGCCTTCCACGAGGCCTACGCGAACGAGCGGAAGGTCCGCGAGGAGCACGCGTTCGCCGTGGACCGGCTCGCCGGTCAGGTGCGCGCGGCGTTCCCCCGGGACCGCGCCCTCCAGGACATCGTCTTCCCTGTCCCGCGCCGCACGAAGAGGACGGCCGGAGGCGAGGAGGGGGACACGGAAGAGACGCCGGAAGTCACGGAGTCCAGCGTGCCGCAGCCGTAGAAGAGTGTCCGTCGTCCTTCGCGGGCGGCCGGGGGGATCGCCTCCGGTCGCCCGCGCGGGCGTTTGATTCCCGGCGCCTCGGGAGCGTGGCGATACTGTTCGACCTCGCCGGGGCCTCGGACGAGGGGACGGGCTCCTACTCCGGCAGCGGCTTCAGGGCCCGCTCGACTCGCCAGGCGGAGCCCGTCCCGCCGCCCGCGTAGGCTCCCCGGGTCGTTCCGTCCTCCTTGGGGTTCCCGTCGAAATCCCGATCGAAGTCGGCGTCCTCGCGGAAGGCATGGAGATCGGCGGCGGCTCCTTTGCACGCTCCGGCCCGCGGATGGAGATCGAATTTCCCCAGCTCCAGAGCGGGACGCACGAGGTATTTCCGCGCGCTCGCGGTGGTGTCGCAGAGGTTCCCCGCGGCGGGACCTCCGAACAAGGGAAGGCGAGCCGCGATTCTACCGCCCGAGCGGCCGCCGCTGCGCCCGCGAGTGTTCGATCCGGACACGCCCGGGCCTTGTCTTCTCGCGCTTCGCCATCCACGGGAGCCTTCTCGCCCGCTACAGCAATTTCGGGGGGGCCGGCTGTCTCACTCATGTTGGCAGAGAGGGGCGGGCGGAGAACTGACATCCTGCGAGTGGGACACCCGAGCCTATCTCGACTCACCGCGCTCGGCCTCTGGCGGTTCCATCGGAAGGCGTCTCCTGCGGATGCGGCCCTTCTCGATGACGACGACATATGAGGGAAGATCCTGCAGGGGGATCGCCTTCAGCGCTCGTGCGAGGCGGAGTTTGGCTTCTTCCTCACTGTAGTTGCCGCCGCGGAAGAGGATCAGCCCCGGTCCTACCGCACCGGTCAGGGCGAGCAACCTCGGATAGTCGAGGTCGGCCGTAAGGATGACGCGCTGCTCGAGGCGAGCCCGTGCGAGTATCTCCGCGTCAGACGCCCGGTCGAGTCCAGACTCCAACGCGTGTAGCGCATCGTGTCCTTCCTCCCTCAACCATGTGGCGAGCCCGGGCGACAGAGGCATGTCGACCAGGAACTTCATCGAGTGAACTCGATCGTCTCCTCGTCCGCCAGCCAGGCGGCATAGGCGAGAGATTCCTCGATGTCACGCGGTTCCAGGTAGGGATACGCCTGCAGAATGGACTCGCGCGTCTCGCCGGCGGCCAGGAGTCCAAGAAGGCGAGATACGGGGAACCGAAGACCGCGGATACAGGGCTTGCCCGTGCAGACCGCGGGGTCGACCGTGATGCGCGCGAACCTCATGGGTGGTCTCCAGACCGATTCCGCGTCGGATGGCCCGATGGCCGGCGGACCTCGAGTTTCCCGCCCGCATCCGGGTAGTGCACTTCACGGCGAACATACAACACAACGATCATCAAATGGGAGAATACCCCGCGCTCCTACGCGCTTCAAGCGGCCCGGACATCTGGAGGCAGGCATGCTCCCCAGAGGTCGGGCCGGCGGTGACCGATGCGGGTGAGCGAGGCCCGACAAGCGCGCCGGGTCCGCGTTAGATGCCGGGCGAGGACCCGGGCGAGGAGGAAGGCCGATGGCGATCCGGTTCGAGTGCTCGTGCGGGAAGAGGCTCTCCGCTGGCGAGGACCGCGCGGGAGGGCGCGTCCGATGTCCCCGGTGCGGTGAGGTCGTGGTGGTGCCCACGCCTTCGATCGCCCAGACCGACGTCCGGCCGCCCGCGGGGCCGGTCGAGGGAGCGACGACGATGGTCTCGATCCGGGAACTCGCCGGGGCCGCGGTGACTCTCCTGGACGGCGGCCGGCCGGGAGCGCCGCCGGCCGCCCCGGCCGGCGAGCTCGGCCGGTACCCGGTCGGGGGGAAACTCGGCGCGGGCGGGATGGGCGAGGTGCTCCTTGTCCGGGACGCGGACCTGGGGCGGGAGCCAGGCCCAAAACAAGCGCGATGGGCGCAGAGACATGGGTCACGAGGGCGCAAGGGATGAACTAAATGAGAGGGCGCG
>JACQVV010000308.1 GCA_016209595.1 Planctomycetota bacterium | reverse complement strand
TTCCCGGTCCGTGTGTGTACAGCCCAGATGAAAAGAAGATCGGCGGCGCACAGGAGGACGGCGACACTCTGGTAGAGCTCACGATCCGACTTCTCCATCCCGGACAATCCAGCCGCCGTGATCGCGAGGATTCCCACCGCCAGGATCCCGAGCCCGACATGGTATGGAACACTTCCGGCGGGCAGACGCCACTGCCGGTCCCCGAGAGTCCCGGACGAGGAGCTGTCGTCCGTGGTCCTGGCGGGCGGTGCGCTCGCGGGCGGCGTCGGAGGTCTCGATGCAGGGAGTGTTGATTCGGCCGCAGGAATCGTGACGGCTGCTCCACAGGCCCGGCAACGAATGTTGCCCCCGGCACGCTCGTCGGGAGCCGAGTAGCGCTTGCCACAGGCGCAGTTGAACTTGATCACTCGGCCAACTCCGGGTCGTCATGAAGCCTCTCGGCGTGGCCCACATATCGGCTGGCGAGCCGCGGCGACAGAATCGCGATCGGTACGAGGAGGACCGCGGCGGCGACCAGGTCGATGGCGTAGTGGTAGCGCAGGTAGACGGTCGAGAATACGATCCCGAGCGCGACCGGCCCGAAGACGAGCAGCGAGCGCCGGTGGTACCGCCACGCGCACCAGAGGACGGCGAGCGCGACGAGCGTGTGGCCGCTCGGGAAGCAGTCCTTCTTGGTGGGCTCGATGGAGTTCAGGACGTGGGAGACCGTCCCGTAGGACCAGACTCCCTCCAGAGGGATGCTCTGGTATTCCCGCAGGGTGAAGCGCGGCCCCACCGCCGGGACGAGAACATAGCCGAGATAGGAGAGGTAGAAAGAGAGGACCACCGTGAGGATCGTCGCGTCGAACTCCCGGTGCCTTCCCTTGACGATGAGGACGCCGCCGAAAGCCACGGGGAGGAAGTAGAAGGTCGCGTAGACCGCCTGGAGGACCTCGGTCAGCACCGGGTGCGTGAACCGCTCCAGCCAGACGGTCGGATCCACGCCGAAGAGCCACCGGTCGATCGCGATCAGGAGCTCGTCCTGGTCGGTAGGGCGGATCGCGGGGAGGATGTATCCGAGCTCGGTGTACGCGCAGAGGATGAATCCGACCGCTCCGAAGGCGCGGATCCAGTTCCCCAGGCCGACCGGGCAGCGCTGCACGTAGCGGGAGAAGAGGACGGCGGCCGTCACGAGCGCCAGGTTGACGAGCGCGTAAACCCACCACGCCTCCACGCTCTCGTGGAAGGCCGTGACCAGCAATGTCGCGAGCGAGAACCAGGAGACGGCGACGACCATCTCCGGCCCGTAGAGGAGGCGCTCGCGACCCCCGGCCTGGGGCACGCGGCGCACTCGCTCCCGCAGGGACAGGAGCCCTTGCTTCGCGGCGGGCCAGATTTCCATTTTCCCGTTGGACTCCGCTACCCGCGGTTTTCTTCCCTAGCGCCTACTGGGGCTCCGCCCCAGGCCGGACGAGCGCGTTCGTCGGTCGCTTCATCGAACAGCAAACGTCGAACGCTGAACGTCGAACTCTGAACTTCGAAGTTCGACGTTCGGCGTTGGATGTTCGACGTTCAGCATTCTGCGCGCCCACACTTGACTCATTCGTGAAGATCCCGCTCCCTCAAGACCTCTAGCAGCCCTGGAGCCAGGGTCGGACGGGGCGCCGCCGCCGGAACCCGAAGGGCGGCCCCAGGACCTCCCGGTAGACGAAAGCGCGCGCAAGCGGCGCGAGTTCCGACTCGATCCGCGCGAGCGCCGCGACCGCCCTCACCGGGGCCGGCGGCGCCGGCCGTGCCTTCCGCTTCTTCTTCTCGAGCGCCGAGGGCTCGGGAGCCGGCCTTTCGTGAAGATGCTCTTCGAGATGCTCCTCGATGTCCTGGCGGACTTGCTCCGCGACCGCCCGCCGCCCGGCCACCTCCACTTCCATCGGAGGCTCGTCCGGGGTGTCCTCGTCGAAGGAGACGAGCCTCCTCTTCGGACCCTCTCCTTCCTCGTCGAAGATCGGCGTGAGGACGGGTGGCTCCACGCGACGCTGCGGCGCCGCGGCGGGCCGGGTCGGGGCGCGCGCGACGCGCTGCCGTTCGACGTCCTCCCAGGTGAGAGGCCGCCCGCCCGGGCGCCGGGCGGGCGCGGCCGGCCGCGGGCCGGCGTCCTTTCGGATCACCGGAGACTTCGCTCGCCCAGAGAGCGCCTTGACCACCCAGTACCCCGCGATGAGGACCAGGAAGATCGCGATCTTGACGCAGTCGAACTCGGACTCGGCGAGGATCATCCGCTCTGCTCGGGGCCGCCGCCCCCGCCGATCGAGTCGCGCATCCTCGTGTCGGCCTGGATGTTCTTCATCGAGTAGTAGTCCATGACGCCGAGGTTCCCTTCCTTCAGCGCCTGCGCGAACGCCTTCGGGATCTCCGCCTCGGCCAGGACGACCTTGGCCCGGTTCTCGACGACGAGCGCCCTCATCTCTCCCTCGCGCGCCACGGCCATCGCGCGCCGCTCCTCGGCCTTGGCCTGGGCGATCCTCTTGTCGGCTTCGGCCTGGTCGGCCTGGAGCCGGGCGCCGATGTTGTCGCCGACGTCCACGTCCGCGATGTCGACCGACAGGATCTCGAACGCGGACCCCGCATCGAGCCCCTTCGCCAGAACGCTCTTGGAGATGTTGTCTGGGTTCTCCAGAACCTCCTTGTGCGACTTCGATGAGCCGATCGTCGTGACGATGCCCTCGCCGACGCGGGCGATGATCGTCTCCTCGGTCGCGCCTCCGACCAGCCGGTCGAGGTTCGTGCGCACGGTCACGCGCGCCTTCGCCTTGAGCTGGATGCCGTCTTTGGCCACCGCGTCGATCGTGAGCTTGCCGGAAGCGGCGTCCGGACAGTCGATGACCTTCGGGTTGACGGAGGTCTGCACGGCCGCGAGCACGTCGCGACCGGCCAGGTCGATCGCCGTCGCCCGCTTCCAGTCGAGGTTGAGATCCGCGCGGCTCGCGGCGATGAGCGAGCGGACGACGTTCACGATGTTGCCGCGCGCCAGGTAGTGGCTCTCCAGCATGTCCGACGAGATGTTGACGCCCGCCTTGACCGCCATGATCCGGGTGTTCACGACCAGGTTCGCGTTCACCTTGCGGAACCACATCCCCACGAGCTTCATCCAGCCGACCGGGACGCCTGACGTCCAGGCCTGGAGCCAGAGGAAGCCGAAGTTCACGAGGATGACGAGGACCACGATCCCGACGAAGACGAGCAGGATCCCCAAGAGGATCATGACCCAGTTCGCCTCGGCTAGCACCAGTCCTGCCAAGAGAGCTTCCATCTACGGCCTCCTTTTTTCAGGCTTCAGTCTTCAGGCTTCAGTTTTCAGGCTCCAGCCATTGGTCTCGAAGCCTGGTTCTTCCTTATTCACGCTTTCGCCTCTTCCCCGGCGGCCTGGACGGGCCGCACCACGACCCGGTTTCCCTCGACGAGGACGACCTCGACCTCGGTCCCGGGCGCGATCATCCGGTTCTCGGCGACCACGTCCACTCTTTTCCCCGAGATGCGGGCGATCCCGGCCGGCCGCAGCGGCGTCTCGGCCACGCCGCGGTGCCACAGGAGCTCGCCCAGCCCCGATTCGCTCGACTTGTACCCATCTTCCGCCCGCTGCACGTCGGTGAGCGAGATCCGGCGGAGCATCGTCACGACGACGAACGGAACGGCGAAGATCGTGACGAAGATGAGTCCGGCCCCGACGAGGGGCTCGTCGCTCCGGAAGGCGAGGTAGATCGCCGCGAGGATGAGGACTCCCCCGACCGTCCCCACGAACGCGCCCGGCACGAAGATCTCGGCCACGAGGAGCGCGAGCCCCACCGCGTAGAGGACCAGGACGAGGACGATCCCGCCTGACATCCTCTAGGCCCTCTCATCCGGAGGCCGGATGCGCTCGACGACGATCCGGGGCCCCTCGATGGCGACGACCTTCACCTCGACTCCCACGTCGATCCACTCCCCTCGGGAGACCACGTCGACGAGCCGGTCGCCGATCTCGACCTTCCCGGCCGGCCGGAGACGATTGGCGACCCTCCCCGTGCGGCCGAGGAGCTCCGCCTCGTCCGGGCGCGCGACCTTGTAGCCCTCGCTCGGCGGCATGGTCGCCGAGCTCACGAGGCGGTTCAGTGCCCCCGTTTGGGGAATGTAGCGGAGCGAGATCCCGATCAGGATCACGCCAAAGGCGAGCGATACGGTGACTCGGAAGAGGTTTCCGACGACCGCCGTCCAGTCGGTCGAGTCCTCTGGCACCGAGAAGTCCTGGAACGCGAGGACGAGCCCCAGGAGGACGAGCACGATCCCGGAGACGCCGATCACGCCGAAACCGGGCGTGAAGATCTCGACCATGAGGAGCACGATCCCGATCGCGACGAGGGCGATGTCGAGGACGCTCGCCGTCCCCACCACGAAGTGGCTCGTGAAGAAGAGCGCGAGGGCCGCGAGACCGACCAGGGCGACCCCCAGCCCCGGGGCGTGGTAGATCTCGATCAAGACGCAGGCCGAGAAGATCGTGAGCAGGAGGCCCGCAACGATCGGGTGGTTGAGGAAGGCCACGATCCCCTCCGCCCAGGTCGGCCCGAGGACAACCTCCCGGGGCTTCGAGATCCCGAGCTTCTCGTAGAGTTCGTCGCGGTTCTCGGCGATCCCGTCCGCCATGCCGTACTCGACCGCCTCCCTCGCCGAGAGCGTCAGGATCTTCCCGGGGGCGTTGATCTGCTTCGCGATCGTGACGGTCTTCCCCTCGACCGTGTAGGTTATCTGGTCGTAGCTTTGCCGGACCCGCGGCACCTCGATGATCTTCCCATCCTCCCCCTTGACCTCCTCGACCTCATGATGCCGCTCGCCGAGGATGCCGAAGAGTTCGCGGATTTCGTCCGGCGTGAGGTAGTACCTCTTCTCGCCGTCGGGCTCGTTCACGACGACCTGCCAGACCTCCGTGTCCTTGTCGACCATGGCCTTGGCGAGGTTTCCCGGGCGGCCGTGCTTTTCCGCGCGGCCCTTGGCGTATTCCCGAAAGAACGAGACGACCTTCTCGCCTGACGCTTCGCCTGTCGCGGCATCGAGGGGCGCGGCGGCGCCGATCGTCGCCTCGGATCGCACGTAGACATCCCGGCAGCTGATCGCCATGATGACGCCGGCCGAGGCTCCCCAGTCGAGAACGTAGGCCACCGTGCGGATTCCCTCGTCCTCGGCCTCCTCGATCCTCGCCACGATCTCCTTGAGACTTCCCACCGAGCCTCCCGGCGTGTCGAGCGAAAGGACGATCACGTCCGCGTCTCCCCGGATCGCCTGGTCGATCGCCCGGTCGATGAACGCCTCCATGGAAGGCCCGACTTCCCCCTCGACCGAGAGGACGTAGACGCGCGTCACCCCGCCTTCTTCTCCATCGTCGGCCGGGGAAATCGCCCCCGCGAGCCCCAGAAAGACCGCCAGGCATAGTATAAGGCGACGCATTCCGCTGCCCCGAAAAGACCTCCCACCTTGATTCTCGCCGATCGCAAAACCCTGTCAAGGAGCCGTCGATCGTCGCGTGAGTCCCAGGGTCCCGGCAAAGTCGCCCGATAACCTGTAGGGTGGGGGCTTATCCTCCGCCGTCTTCGGCCTAGCCCCGGGCTTCGGCGGGGGACAAGCCCCCGCCCTACGACTTTGTCCGTAGCGCTGGCGTGAGTCCGGGGTCGCGCGAGCGCCGCGGCCCCGCCGTGCTAGAATTCCCGTCCGCCGATGAGCACACCTCCTCCCCTCGATGCTCCGCCCGCCGGGACGCCCCCGCCTCCCGGCGCTCCGCCGCCCGGGACTCCCTCGCCACCCCCTCGGACGGCGCACAACCTGCCCCACCCCCTCGCCGTCCATGTCGCGCGCGCCGCCTCGGCCGAGGAGCCCGCCACGCGCCTGGAGGCGACGCTGCGGGCCGCCGAGGCCCTCCATCGCCACGCGACCCTGGTCGCCGCGGCATGCTATCTCGACTCCCCCGAGGCCGCGACCGACGAGGAGCTCTCCCGGGCCCTCGACGGCTTGCTCCGCGGAACTCCGGGCGTCTCCCAGACCTTCCTCTCTCTCTTCTGCGAGCGGTTCGAGGTGGAAGGTCCCTTCGCCGGCGCGGTCCGTAGCTTCCACGATGGGGCCGAGGTCGAGAAGCGGATGGAGGTCCGCGAGATCGTCGACCGCAAGGAGCGCGTGCGGAAGATCGGCCACCTCACGCAGGTCCTCGACCTCCGGAGCGACCTCCCCAAGAACCTGTCCCAGATCCCGCGCGCGAAGCTCGCCGAGAGCGCGGCCTTCGCCGGCATGCTCCTGGACGGAATCCTCGAGGCCGCCCGCGCGCTCATTTCTCTCGCCCTCGTCCACCTGGAGGACCGCGGGCCGCTCGGCCCCGGCGCTCTCACCCTGGAAGGAGCGGGACCCTTCTCCTATCAGAGCCTCTCGCTCGCGGGAGACCCCGAGCTCGGCCGCGTCCACCTGGTCGAGCGCGCCTCCGGCCGCGCCCTTTCCCTCCACCCCTTCGTCCTGCACCACGACTGCTACTACTGCCTCCGCGAGAAAGAGGTGGGCGCCGAGGCGCGGAGCGGGCGCGAGGTTTTCTATCTGGAGAGAACCTCGGCGGAGCGCGTCCACTACCGGGGGCCGCGGCATTCGGTGGCCCTCAAGGAGTTCCGATCGGCGCTCGCAGACCGGCTCGCCCCGAAGCGTGCGGCGCGGGCGCCGGCCGCGGCGGCCGGACCCCAGGGCTGGGCCGAGGCCGTGAACGCGCGGACGCTCGAGGAGCTCGACCGGACCGCGAAGGCCTCTGGGGCTGCGCCCGAGGTCTTCGTGCCTCGCCGTCAGGCCCTAGCGCACATCGAGCGCTTCCTCGCCGAGAGGGGAACCTCGCTCCTCGTCCTGGTGGGCGAGAGGGGCATCGGGAAGACAGCGCTCCTCTCTCGCGCCGCCGCGGAGTGGATCCAGCGCGGGTACGCCGTCCACTACTGTCCGGCCGACGCGCGCGAGAAGCCCGACCCCGCCGCGGAGTTCGAGGGTCTCTTTCCCGGTCCCGTCGAGCGGGCGAGCCTCCTCGCCGAGCTCGCGAAGGGAGGTCCGGCCCGGGCGGTCCTTGTCGTGGACGGCCTCGACCGGACGCAGGACGCCCTGGCCGCGGCGGAGGGCCTCCGGAAGATGCTCGACGGCTTGCCGGATCTCTCCACCGGCGTGAAGGTGATCCTCGCCCTGCGTGACGTCTTTCACATCGAGGGAGTCGAGGAAGGGCTCGCCGGCCTCCTCGCGCTCTCCGGCTCCAGAACCTACCGAGTCAGGACCCGCACGCTTTCGGGTGAGGAGGAAGTCCCCTGGGTGCGCCTCGAGCGGATGGACGCGGCGGAGTCCGAGGCCTGCTACGAGGCCCTGCGCCGCCAGCCGGGCGCCCGGCCACACACCGAATTCCACGAGCTCCGGCGGTCTCCACGGGAGCTCCTCGCCCATCCCGGCTTCGCGCGGGTCATCGCCCTCGCCTACCACGACCGGGACGTCCCCTCGCATCTCACGCTGGAGACCCTCCTCGACCAGTATTCTCTGAAAGCCCTCTTCCTTACTCGCGAGCGCCGGGAGTTCCTCGACTCGCTCGTCGAGGCGCTGTACCGTGCGCGCGCGGAGTGGCTCTCGGCCGACCGGCTGATCGACTCCGGCGAGGAGAACCTCTCCCGCCAGGTCGTCGAGAGCGACCCGCGAAGCGCCTACGTCGGGCTCGTAGCCGACGGCGTCCTCGCGCGGCGCCTCGCCTCCGGCCCCACGTCCGAGGTGGAGTGGATCGGCTTCCCGTCCGTCCCCCTCTTCGACTATCTCGTCTATCGGTTTCTGCACAAGCGCTACGAGGGCTCCGACGACCTCCTCGTCGAGCTCGCCCGGGCCCCCGGGCGCTTCCTCTTCGAGGGCGCCCTCCGGCACCTCTTTCTCAAGAGAATCGGGACGGCAGGCTCGTCCGACCTCGGCCGGGTTCTCGAGCGAGGCGGGCGCCGCATGGAGAGGCTCCTCGCCGACGTGCTCCTCCACATCGACGACCACGCGGAGAGCAATCCCGCCGAGCCCGAGTCGGGCCCGTTCGCCCGGACGTCGGCGCGGCTTCTCGAAGCGGCGGGCACAGCGGCCGTCGCCTGCCTGGAGCGGGTCGCCGACCGGCTCTTCCAGACCTGCCAGTTCGAGGAATGCGCCCGCCTGTATGACCGGCTCGCCGAGCGCGCCGACGCGGCCGGCGAGGAAGCTGGCGACCTCTGGGCGCGGGCCGCCCAGGCCGCGCTTTCGGCGGACGACCTCAAGGCCGCGCACCGGCGGTTCAAGCGCGTGGTGAAAATCCTCCGCCGCGCTTCTCCCGGAAGACCCACGGAGCGCCTCGCGCGCGCTCACGTCGCGCTGGGCGAGATCGAGCTCCGCGAGAAGAGCCCGAAGAAGGCGCTTGACTGGTTCGAGAAGGCGCTCGCAGAGATCGGAGCGGATGAGGCCCTGGGCCTCGCGGTCCACCGCCGCCGCGCCGAGATTCTCGCCCAGCTCCGCGACTGGGGTGCGGCCCGGAGCGACCTCGAATCCGCTGCGGAGGCCGCCCTGCGGATCGGGAACCGGCAGGCCCTAGGCGAGATCCTGGTCCAGCGCGGCGAGCTCGAGCTCGCCGCCGGATCGCGCGAGGCCGCGGAATCGTTCTTCGAGCGGGCGGCTGGGATAGCTCGCGAGGCGGGGGACCCCGCCGCCCGGGCCGCGGCGGTCGGCCGGCTCGCCCGCTTTCACCGGGACTCGGGCCGCCGCGAGGAGGCCCTCGGCGCGGCCACCGAGGCCCTCGCCGCCTGCGAGTCGCTCGGTCGCTCCCCTGAGCTCGCGGCCCTCCACTGCCAGGTCGGGCAGGACCTCGAGGCCCTCGATCGGCGCGAGGAGGCGTTCGACCACTACCGGGCCGCCCGCGCGATCTCCGAGGGCCTCAAGGACGCGGCCGGCCTCGCCGCCGCCCTCCACAGGCTCGGCGCCCTCTACTACTCCGACGGAAACTTCCACCGGGCCCTCGACCACTACGTCCAGGCCCTCGACCACTGGAAGCGGATCGGGGACCGGGGCCAGATCGGGCACATCTACCACAACGTGGGCATGGTCCAGCAGGCCCTGGGCGACAACGCCAAGGCCCTCGAGTACTACAAGCGCGCGATGGACATCAAGGGGGAGCTCGGCGACGTCGCCGGCCAGGCGCGGACCATGAACCACGTCGCCCGGATCCACGGGACGTGGAAGGAGTTCGAGCTCGCCTTCCAGCACCTCGACCGGGCGGTCGAGATCCTCCACCGCGAGAAGGATCTCGCCGGCATGGCCACGAGCTACAACTACCGCGGCCAGATCCTTTTCGAGATGGAGAAGTTCCAGGAGGCCCTCGCCGCCTATTCGAAGAGCGCCCAGATCCTCGAACAGGCCGGGGACAAAAAAGGCCTCGCCGCCTGCTACAACAACATCGCCCTCGTCTACAAGGCCCGCGCCGACTTCTACGAGGCCCTGAAGTCGTTCGGCAAGGCCGCCGCGCTCCAGGAGGAGGCCGGCGACCGCCGCGGCCTCGCCGCGACCTACAACAACATGGGGGTCGTCTACGATTCCCGCGGCGACTACGAGAACGCCCTCTCCTACTACGAGAAGGACCTCGACATCTCGAAATCCCTCGGCGACCGCCGCGGCGCCGCGACGTCCTATAACAACATCGCCATCCTCCACTTCAACCACCGCCAGTACGCCAAGGCCCTCAACTCCCTGGAGGAGTGCCGCTCGCTCGCCCGCGACCTCAAGGACCACGAGCTCGAGGAGCGGACCCTCGAGAAGATCCGCATGGTGAAGGAGAGGATGTAGGGGGTCCCCGGGCCGCGTCTCCAGCTGCACGCGGGCGAGAACAAGGGCAAGGGAAACTCTCTCCGGGCGACGGGGTTCGGGGTTCGGGGTTTCCGTCCCCCGTCGTCCGGCAGCCGCCAGCGGCCCCCTCCCCCTTTCTGCAGGCCGTCAGATTCGCTGCGTTCAGTGGGGGCCTGAACGGTTACGAATCCCACACCCTTGACATCGGGTCCCGTTGTAGTCACAATGTGGTCATGATTCGCCGAAAGACCCGGACCGCGCAGAACGAGGTGTCCGTCCGCGAGCTGAAGGCGCGCCTCTCGGAATACCTCCGGGCGGCGCGAGAAGGATTAGAGGTGACCGTCACCTCGCACGGCCAGCCCATCGCCCGCCTCGTGCCGGCGGAGGGCGAGGGCCGCGGGCTCCGAGTGCGGGAGCCGCTCGTCCGCGAACCACTGGGCGCGGTTCCTCGGCCGCGTCTCAAGAAGCGCGTGTCCGCGGCGGCGCTTCGCCGGATTCTGGACGCCGAACGGAAGGACTGAACTTGTGACCGAACTCTTTCTCGAGTCCTCGGTCCTCGTGCGCTACCTCATCGGGGAGCCGGAGCCGCTCCCGGAGATGGCGACCGCGAGGGCCCCCGTCGCGAGTGCCCTCGTCGAGGTCGAGGTCGGTCGCGCGCTCCGACGGGCCCACCACGAGCGCCGGATCGACGCCCAGGACCTGGAGCTCGCACTCGACGGCGCGCGCGAGCTCCTGCAGCGCGTGCGCCGTGTTGCGATCACGCAGGCGGTGCGCAGGCGCGCGGCCGGACCCTTTCCTCCGCTGCCCGGCGGCGGGCTCGTGCGCTCGCTCGACGCCATCCACATAGCCACCGCCCTCATCTGGCAGGAAGCCAACCCCGACCGGGAGCTCGTCGTGGCGACGCATGACGGGCGCGTGGCCCAGGCGGCATTGGCACACGGGCTCCAGGTCGTAGGGTGGCCGGAACGTTCCGGCGCGTCCACCGGGGGACGAAAAGGCGCCGGAAAGCGCGCCAGCAGGAGTCTGGGACCCCTTGCCTCTCGCCGAACACTTTCCGGAGGCATCCCAGGGGGCCGGAGCGCTTCCGGAAAGGTTTCCGCGAGGCGCGGCGGGGGCCACGGGCGCTCGGGAAAGATCTCCGACGCGCGCAGTGGGGGTCCGGACAGCTCCGGAAAACGTCCCAGCCCGGGGCGGCCCCACCCCGCCCTGCCTGGCGCGCGTCCCGGCACGGCTGGCGGGCCGCCTACCCCTCCCGGAAGTATTCCCGGAGGCTCCCGTCCTCCCCGGAGCTCCTTCGGAAAGTCCTCCCGGGCCTTTTTCGGCTCCGCCGCTACTGCGCGGGACCCTCGGACCCCTTTTTCTTCGCCCGGCGCTTGTTCTTCACGAAGAGCCGCTCGGCCACCTTTCTCCCCAGCACATCGCGGGCGTTGAGGTAGTTCCTCTCGTAGGCCCGCCGGACGTCCGCCGCCGCGAGCTCCTCGTCCCCCTCGGCGAGCTTCCGCTGCCGAAGGGCTTTCCCGACCCCTTCGCCCGCCGCGCGGCTCCCCTGGGCTGCCTCGCCGAGCGGCTCGGCGAGGGGCCGGAGGGGGTGGTCCTCCGGGAGGCCCGCGAGCACGCTCACAATCTTGTCCACCTCGTCGGGTTCGATCCAGATGTTCGCCTCGGTGACGTCGGTTCTCCTTCCGCTCGGGAAGAGCTTCGCCTGCATTCCCGCTCCGGGATTGTCGCGGTCGAACTCGCCGGCACGATCCCACACGGTCGTCACATTGTCGTCCTGGAGCTCGTCGGCGAGCCCATGGTCGTCCCCGGCGTCCTCCTCGGCCTCGCGCTTTCGCCGGGTGGCGGCGACTTTCTCTTCGAGCGCCGCCCGCGCGGGCTCGATCTTCGACGCGTAGCCGGCCGCACCCTTCGTCTTCCGGCACCGCCTCTGGTGGCGCCGGACGAGGTCAAGGTGCCTCTGACTGGAATCGTCCTCGTAGAGCATCTGAGCCATTGTCAGTCTCCCAGCAGATTCTCGGTCTAGCGGCCCCGCGTGCGCTCCCAGTGCGGCCGCATCCTTTCAATAGTCCGGTCAACGAAAGCCAGCGCGGAATCGAGTCGCTGAGCCATGCGCGGGTCACCAGCCATCCGCTCTCTCAGATCGGCGAGGATCGCACGCGACTTCGGCGCGAACTCCTCATCGGTCGCGAAACCCGAGAGCACCGAGACCATGCCCTCACGCACCTGATAGAACTCGTTCGAGTTCTCCCCGGGCTGGGCCGGCTGTAGAATGCCGTCTCGGGCCAGAGCGAGAATCCTCGCGTTCGTGGCCGGAGTGTGGGCGACTTTTCCCAGGAATTGCTCGGCGTCCCTGGGACGCGCTGCCGATCCGGCAAGTTCGAGGATGACCTCGCTCATCCAGTCCCTGAGCTCGGCGTTGTTGACGATCCCCGCATTCATGTGCCGGGCGACCTCCGTCGCGAGCGGCGTGCCCGCGTGGGACCGATAGAACTCGACCAGGAACGAGACGTTCTCGCGCGACGGGAAGCTTGCGAGCGAAGCGACGATCTGCCGCTTCAGTTCGGCATCATCCATGGACTCGAACGCCTCGCGGAGCCTGCGGGAGGCGCGGTTGTCCACTCCTTCGCTGCTGAGCTCCTGAGCGGCCGAGAGGCCCGCGAGTGCCTGGAGGAGAACGGCCTTTGGAAGATCCGAGCGCTGCGTGGCACGAATCGCCCGGTCGAGAATGACGGGGTCCCCAACGGGTTGTGTGCCCGGTTGGAGCCTGTCCTCGCCGATAGCAACAAGCCCGGAATCACGTTTAGCGAACACGCAGTCCATCGCGAGCTCCCGGAGAGCGAGCTCCTCGTCGGGGTCTTCGGCGAGGTCGAAGAGCTTCAGACGGACATCCTGGCGCTCCGTAAGGCCCAGGACGATGACGGCGAGTTTCCGTTGTGGTAGATCCCCTTGGGCCTCGGCGATCTGGAGCAGCCGGTCGAGCACAGCGGGATCCCCTGCGGCGACCCGGGCAAGTTCCCTGAGGACCCCCCGGAACTCCGGATCCTGGATTCTCGGCCAGACTTCTTCGAAAACAGCCAGGATGTCCGCGACGGTGTCCGTGACTATGGCGATGGGGAAGATCTCGGGAGGCGGTTCGAGCGCACGGTCGTCCTCGGCGAACATCTCCTCCGGCGGAGGAGCGTCCACGGCCGGCAGGTTCGCCAGGAGCCGTTCTCTGGCCCCCGCCGCCCGGGCTTCGAGAGTCTCCCGGATCCCCCGAGCGTCGAAGCCTCTCCGAACGATCCACGCGCGAGCGTCGATCCCAACGTGCGTGATGCGCGTGCTCCTCGTCACCTCGGCATACCAGGCCTCGCCAGCCACGGGGAACCCATCGGGCCCCAAGAGGAACGAACCCCGGTAGATCCTCGACGCGCCCCCTGCGTCGAGCGCCACGGCAGTGAAGTGTTCGATCTCCAGGAGCGGCCACCCGGCCCCGTACGAATCCTGAGAGCCCGTGGGTTGGCACGACCCCCACGTCGCCCTGACGACCATCGAGCCCGGGCTGGCGAGGGAGGCGCCTGCCGATGGGCTCCACCTCGAATGGACCGCGGCCAGGAGGGAATCGTCTAGATCTGATGCAAACGTCCAGGTGGTTCGACCGCCCTCGGAAAAGACGACGGGGACGTGCAGCCGCGCGAGCGCGCGAACGATCGAAGCTGTCTTGTCAGACCTCTCGGGCGCCAGCGCGAACCCGGCCATTCGTCCGTCCCGGTCCAGGCGAAAGCCAAGCGTCGTGCCCCTGGAGTCCGCGACCGCTGCCGCGCCCCCGGCGGACGGCCCGGTGCCCCCGGCGTCGAGGATCTCCAGGCCAGCCTGGCCTCGGGTGCCGTTCCATGAGAGCCGGCTCGCGAAATGCCAGTCTCCTTCCCCAAGCTCGCTCCGGACGCCCGCGGCGAACCAGTACGTCTCGAAGCTCAAGTCCGTCGCGAACTGGAGCCCATCGACATCGTCGAGGTGATGGGGCGGCCGGCGAGCCGGATGAACGGCTATCTCCTCCCTCGCAGGTCCCTCCTCCCGACCCACTCCAGCGCCGGGAGGAACCGAAGGAGGATCTACCACGTCGATCTCGCGGGGCCGGGCAACATGCCATGCGTAGAGGAGAGCCGCGGCGCCGAGAGCGACTAGCGCGGAGGCTCCGGCAACACGGATGCGGGCGGATGGCTTCAACGATAATAGCCCCACCAGAAACAGAAGGGTACGATCCTGACCACTAGACGGGATGTCCTCACGACGCCGAGATAGTGTGCGTCCTCGCCCTCGAAGTGCGCATCGAGTTTCGCCTCGTAGCGGAACGGGGTGACCTGCGGATCGTCCCGAACCATGAAGTGTTTGATCGTCCTGCGCAGGACCACGTCCGCCAGGCGCCGCGTGTCCGTCTGGAGCGGTGGCGTCGGGTGGCGCAGTAGGTCGAACCCCGCCCACGGCGTCACCTGGTATAGGAAACTGTCTTCAAGGCGCACCCAGTACCACTGGAAGAGGTTCGCCCGCTCTCGCACGGGATCAAGGTAGGCGTCAAGGTCGTGGAGGGCGCTCACCGAGATCGAGACGCTAAGATCTGCATCTTCGCCCGCATCGGGTCTCAGGCCTCCGATCAACGTCAGGACGGTCACCTCATGTTCGGCCGCGAAGACGAACTCGATCCAGGTCACCTGTCGCCCCCAGAGGTCGCGGGCCGTGTCGTTCCGGAAGTCGATGTCGTGCAGGGCAAACGAGTGGACCAGTGCGACGCGGATATCCACCTCGTCCGCTGTGGTCCTGGGCGTCAGGGAGAGCGTGAGCGCCGCCGCTGGGCTCATGGGCTCGAAGCGGTCGCGATCCCCGCGCGGTCCCTCCGTATAGGTGACGTACTTGGAGAGATCGGTGTCCTTAGGGAAGATCCTTCCCGGCTCGAAGTCGGTCTCGATGGTATATTGCGGGTCCAGGACGAAGCTGTGGACAGGCCCACGGAACACCTCGATTGCGGCGCCGCCCTCGGGCAGTGTCAGCTCCATCACGAACGGGCTCGTGCCCATCAAGTCGGTGGACACGAGATGCACATCGAACGCACCGGTCGCGGCGACAGGCATCTCGAGCACATCGGTGAGGCGGCGCGTGCGAGGGTCCTCGATGAGGAACGTGTTGTCCCCGTTGCCATCGAGCAAGGCCCTGAACGTGACAGTCCAGCCGGTGAGGTCGCCTCCCGGTTTGGAGTAGTCAGCGACCGCGACCGAACCCTGGAACCACTCACTATCGGGGATGGGATCGGTCTTGCGAGCGTCCTCGGGCATGCGCGCGCAGATGAAGCCTTCGTTTGGAAGGCCCATCTCCAGCGCGCCGTGGTTGAAGTGGCCGCTGGACGACAAAGCCTGACCGTACGCGGCGGAGGCGGTGAGAAGAACGGAGGCTAGACCGAAGCTACAGCACCGGGAAGGAAGGAAGGAAGGAAGGAACACGCATCGGGAACCCTCCAGGAAGGATTCGCTTGATGCGTAGTAACGTAGCGACCACCCAGAGGCGCGTCAAGAGGAGAATTGCACTTTTTTGACGGGCCACGAGAGAGGCGGGTCAGCGAAGACTACGCGACCATTCCTCCAGGAGCTCCCGCGACTCGGGCGAGGGCGCCGTGACGCCGCGCGCGAGGGCAACAGCCTCGCCGGTCCGGCCCTGGGCGGCGCGGCAAAGGGCCAGGGCGAGGAGCCGGTCGGGGTCGGCGGGGTCGTCTTCCAGGAGCGTCTCGGCGACGGCGGCGACCTCGTCGAACCGGCCGGCTAGATAGGGACCCAGGAGGGGCACGGCGACGAGGGGGCCGGGGTGATCGATCTTTCCGCCGGAGAGAACGATCGAGACGAGGAGCCGTTCGAGGGGGACGTTCTTCAGGGCCGCCTCGACAAGGGCCGCGCGGAGGGACGCGGGGTCCGTCGCGGCGAGCGCGGCGACGGCCGCGGGATCGACAGCGCCCGCGGCGATCGCGCGGGCGAGATCGCGGGCGGCCTCCTCGCGCGTCCCGGCGATTCCCGCGATGCCGCGACGGCGAAGCTCGTCGCGGGTGAAGGGCAGAGCGGACGTGTCGGCTCCCGCGCCGGGAAGAGGGCGGCGAATCGGAAAGAGGTGCACCGCTCCGTCCGCCGCGAGAACGAGGGCCTGGGTTCCGCCCGGGAGGGGGTGAGGCGTCGCGACGACGCCGGGCGGGACGGGATGGCTGCCGAGGATCCGGCCGTCGTTCGCCCCGACAAGGTGGACGCGCCCCTCGCGGTCGGGCACGAGGAGGAGGTCCTCCCCGTCGCCCGCTCCCTCCTCCACGACGGCCGGGCCGGCGACAATGGGACCTCCAGGCGCGGTGCGCCAGGCGGGCGCCTTCCCTTCGAGGTTCCAGGCGAGGAGCGATCCATCGCCGGCGCCGGCGACGAGGAGGGCGCGGGGATTTCGGACCACGGCGGGCCGCCCCGTCACGGCGTCCGGCGCGCGGAACTCGACGCCGCCGGCGCCGCCGTCGGCGAGGATCCGGCTCGCGACGCGCCCTCCTCGGGTGGCGAAGACGACCTCGGGGGTCCCGCCGATTTCTACGAACACCGGCGTCGCCTCGACGGGCTCTCCCACGTCGACCTGCCAGTGCGCTTCGCCGGAAGCTGCCCGGAGCGCGACAAGCCTCCCCCCCTCGCTCCCGAAGACCACGAGGCCGGGGACCGTGTCGCTCGCGGGCGCGAAGGCCGGAGCGGCGCGGACGGGAGAGCCCGCACGCCAGGTCCATATCTCGCCGCCGGTCGATCCGTCGCGCGCCGAAACGACCCCCTCGTCGGTGACGACGATCACATCCGAGTCCGTGTCACCGTTCACGTCTCCTGGGGACGCGAGGCCGTAGATCCGCCCGACCTGTTCCCGTTCCCAGACGACGCTTCCATCTTCGGGCCGGACGAGCCGGAGGACGCGGTCGAACGAACCGATTGCAAGAAAGTCGCCCGCGGGGAGCGGAGCGGCGTAGACCTCCCCGCCGGTCGAGAGGGTCCAGCGTTCCTCGCCCGTCAGGGCGTCGATCGCCCGGACCTGCCCGTCGCGAGCTCCGAAGACGAAGAGGCCGGCGAGGGTTATCCCCTCCCCGCCGGTGGGAACTCCGGTGGCGAAGACGCGGTGGCCGCCGAGGGGCTCGACGGGTCTCGCGTAGGCCCAGCCCGCCGCCGAGGCGAGGACGACGTCGAGGAGCCCGTCGCCGTCGAGATCAGCGGCGGCCGCGGGCGCGGCGAGCCCGCCACGGGCCGAGAGCGACCAGATTCGCTCGCCGCTCTCGCCGTCAAGGGCGTAGAGGTCGCCCGGGGCGGTCGCCGCGAGAACGTCCGGGTCGCCGTCGCCGTCCGCATCGGCAAGGACGGGGGCGACGAGGAAGGGGGAAGCCGGCCCCGAAGGGGGCACGAAAGTCCAGATGATCTCGCCGGACGCCGGGTCGAGGCGGCTCACGCCCTCCGCCCCGCGCGCGACGAGGACGTATCCCTCCCCCGCCGAGAGGCATCCGGGTCCTCCCGGCCGGATGGCGGCCGACCACGCGAGAGTCCCGTCGGCGGGTATGTAGGCGGCCAACGTCCCACCGGCCTCGGTCCCCACGACCCACTGGGTTCCCGCGGAACTCGCGACGGCAGCGGGCGTGACGCCTTCTTCACCGTCATGGCCCTCCCAGAGGACCGACCCGTCCCTTCCCGAGAGGACTCGGAGGTTTCCGTCGGTGGCGGCCAGGGCGAACTCGGGGACACCGTCGCCCCCCGCGTCCGCGAGAAGAACGGGGCCGCCCGTTACCGCCGCCTGGACGCCCGCCGTCCAGAGGACCTCGCCGGTCAAGAGGGATAACGCGCTCACGGATTCCCCGTGCGCGACGACGGCGTCCGGGACGAGGTCGCCGTCGAGATCGGCCAGAACGGGATGGGAGACGACCGCGCCCCCCCCGGGGATCTCCAGGCGCCTCGCCACGCGGCCGGTGCGCCCGGAGACGATCGCGAGCCTCCCGTCCTCGCTCCCGGCGACGAGGTCGAGGTAACCGTCCCCGTCGATCTCGGCGGCCGCGGCGGCCGTTGCGGCGCCCGAGCCGATCTCGAACCGGGCGAGGAGCTCCCCCTGGGAGTCGAGGACGGCGAGGCGGCCGGCCCGGTCGGACACCACGACTTCCAGGTTCCCGTCCCGGTCAATGTCGGCGAGGACCGGCGGCTCGGAGAGGGGCGCCCCGACGGGCGAATCCCACCCCTCTCTCCAGTAGGGAATCGGATGGAACCGGAAGGCGCTCGTCCGGTCGGGGAGAACGTCGATCGAGGATTCCAGGGGCAGGTGGTCGAGGTGGGTCGAGTCCTCGATCCGCACGCGGTAGCTGCCGGCGGGGAGCTCCCCTTCGAAGGGGCTTTCAAGGGTCCGCTCGCCGGGACGGCCGGTGCCCCATACAAGGACCCGCATCCCGAGTGGTTCGGTCTGGATGCGGACCCGGCCCGCCACGGGTTCCAGGAGGGCGAAAAGCTGCCTGAGCCTCCCGCCGGGGACGAAGAAGCGCTCCTCCAGGCGCGTCCGGTATCCCTCGAGCGCAACCAGGACCTCGTGCTCCCCCTCCTCAAGAGGGTGCTTCTCGACTGGTGTTCGCCCGGCATCCTGGCCGTCGATCCGCACCGAGGCGCCGGAAGGGTCCGAGACGATCGACAGATACCCGGTCGAAGGGACCAGCGTGAAGTGGATGCGCTCCCGCTCTCCCGGCTCAAGGTGAACGCTCACGGGTTCGGGCGAGCGGTAGCCTTCAAGCGAGACCGAGACGGTGTAGAAGCCTGGCGCGAGCTCGATCTCCCCCTCTTCCGAGGTCTTCCTTCCTGACGGCTCGCCGTCGAGAATGACCTCGGCCCCTGGCGGAGACGAGACGACGGTGAGGACGGCGGGCCGCGGGGCGGGGCCGCTCACCTCCGGCTCTCGCGGATCGGGCGGAAGAAGGAAGCGCATCTCGACGCGGACGCCGGGCGAGGCCGCGAGGTGCCGGACCTCGCTTCCGCGCCCCGCCTTCTCGACCTCGACCCTCACCGCGCGCGGGGGCCAGAGGGAATAGGCCTCGAGGGGCGTCTCCCCGATGGCTTCGCCGTCGAGCTTCACGGTCGCGCCCGGCGGACTGGACTCGACGGAGAGCGTCGTGGGCCCGAAGAGGAACCAGGCGGCCGCCCCGCCCGCGGCGAGGAGGAGCGAGAGGAGGGCGGTGAGGACGAGCGTCCGGAGCCAGGATCTACGGGCCTTGGATCGTGCCAACCTTGGTCTCCACATCGGTCCAGAACTCCCCCTCGTAGGAGATCGACCCGTTCTCGACGCGGACGAGATCCGCACGCGACGTCTCCGGGCCCGACACGAGCTCGACTCCTCCCGAGGCGAGGAGGTCGAAAGCGGGCGGCGCATCGACGCCGTCCTCCAGTTCCAGGAACTTCAGGGTATACTCCCTGCACTCGATGACGAGCTCCCGGACGACGATCTTGCAGTCGCCCCACCCCCGGAAGATCTCCTTTCCCGCGATCCGGGTCGAATCCCGGCGACCCGCGAAGTGCGAGAGTTCCGGTTCGTAGGCCCGCGAGAGGGCGAGCAGAACGGCAGCGGCCCGGATGCGGGAGGGCCGCGCGAGGAGGTCCTGCGCTCCGGCCGGCGCGGGCACCCTGTCGCCACCCTCTTCCTCCGGCTTCGAGCAGCCGGACGCGGTCAGGAAGAGGGTCGCGGCGAGGCAACCCATCAGACCTCGACAAGACGCGCCGGAGATGGCAATCCGAAGGCTTGCAGGAAAAGGGGTGGGGGCCCTTTGAATGCGGAATGCGGAATGCGGAATGCGGAACTGGGACCAGAGCCGGCCTGCTGTTTTCGGTTCCGAGTTCCGAGTTCCGAGTTCCGAGTTGGAGGAGGGGGCCGTTCCCCTCCCCTTGAGCGGACACGCGGAGAGCGCCGCCCTTGAGACGAAGCGCATGACGGAACCCATCCTAACCCCGTCCCCGTCCGTGTCAACGGACGCCGGCCGGCGAGGGAGTTCGGTCTTCATCGTGGCGGGCGAGGAGTCGGGAGACCTGCACGCCGCCGATCTCGTGCGCGAGCTTCTCCGGCTCGATCCGGGACTTGCCGTCGCGGCACTCGGTGGACGGCGCATGGCCGCCGCCGGGGCACGCGTTCTCTATCCTCTCGTGGACGAGCTTGCGGTGATGGGGTTCCTACCGGTGCTGGCGAAACTCCCCAAGGTGGGCCGGATCCTCGACGAGACCTACTCGCACCTCGAACGGATTCGCCCCGACGCGCTCATCCTGGTGGACTACCCCGGCTTCAACCTCTACCTCGCCCGGTACGCGCGGCGCCACGGCATCCCGGTCCTCTACTACATCGTCCCACAGCTCTGGGCCTGGGGACACTGGAGGCTCGGTCGAGTTCGCCGCCGGGTCGACCGGATGCTCGTCATCTTCCCCTTCGAGGAGGAGTTCTACCGCAGCCGGGGGATCGACGCGCGGTTTGTGGGACACCCCCTGATGGACCAGCTCGCCCGTTTCCGGCCCGACCCGGAGTTCGACCGGCGCCACGGGCTCGGGGAGGCCGACCGCGTCTTCGGACTCCTCCCGGGAAGCAGGAGCCACGAGATCGCGGGGGTTCTTCCGGTCGAACTTGCCGCCGCCCGGCGAATCCTCGCGGAAATACCGGGAGCGCGGTTCTTCCTGGGGCTCGCCAAGGAGAAGCATCGCCCCCTCGTCGAGACGCTGCTTGCGGCAGGCGGCGTTTCCGCGACCGTCCTCGCCGGCGGGGCCCGCGAGATCATGAGCCGCTCCGAGGTCTGCCTCGTCACGAGCGGGACGGCGACCGTCGAAACCGCCTGGTTCGGGACGCCGCTCGTCATCCTCTACCGGATCGGACGCTTCGCCAGGCTCGTCGCCCGGAGCCCGTTCGGGATCAAGACGCGCCACATCGGGATGGTGAACATCCTCGCCGGCCGGGAGGTGGCCCCGGAGTTTCTCATGGTCGGGGACGAATCGGAGAGGGTCGCCCGGGCGGCGCTCGCGCTCGCGCGGGGCGGGCCGGGGCGCGCGAGTTGCCTCGAGGGCCTCGCCGAGGTCCGCCGGCGCCTCGACAAGCCCGACGCGAGCCGGCGGGCGGCGGAAGAGGTTCTCGCGTTCCTGGCCGAGCGAGCCGGGCGGTGACGATTCTCCTCGTCGTCCTCGCGTTCGTCGCCGGGCAGATCCTCGCGAGCGGCGGGGCGGCGCTCCTCGGGGACCTCGTGATCGAAGAATCTCGCGCGGCGTTCCTCGAATGGACAGTCTCGCTCGCCCTGGCGGCCGGGTGCTACGCCGCGCTCCTCGCCCTGGGAGCAGGTCCCGCTCTCGCGCTCGCGCTCGCCCTCGCGTTCGCCGCCACCCAGTTCGCGCTCTCGCGCGGCGCGGCCTGGGTCCTCGGGCTGACGGCCGGGATCGGCGGTGAGCGGGACGGCCTTGGGCCGCTCTACGCGATCCCGGGCACGGCGCTCGTCCTCGTCGCCTTCGTTCCGACGGGCCTGGGTCCGCTCCTCGGCGCCCCCGACCTGTATGACGGCCTCCTCGTCCACTACGGCGCGGCAATGGCCGCCGGGCTGGCGCTCCAGGCGCTCCGCCACTTCCTCTCCCAGCGCTCCGGGGAAGAGGCGCTCGCCCGCGTCCTCCAGTGGGCGCTCACGCTCGCCGTGGTAGGGGCCGCCATGTTCTTCGCCCGTCAGGCGACGGGAGAGCGCGGCCGGGCGGCTGTCGCGTGCCTCATTCTCGCTCTCGCGCTCGCGCTCCTCTCCTCGGCCTCCGGACTCTTCGTCTCCCGGGTGGTCTCCGGAGAGGAGTGGGGACCGAAGACGCTCGCCGGCGAGGGAAAGCTCCTCCTCGCCTCGTGGGGGGTCGTCCTCGTCCTCTGGCTCGCGCCGGTCTGACCTGGAGGGGCGCTCTACTCCAGCTCGGCCGTGTTCTTTGCCGCCCACTCCTGCCAGGCCCGCTTGTTCCGCCCGTAGTCCTGGTCGGTGATCTGGTGGAGGGCCTCCTCGGCCATGAGCCGCACCTCCTCGTTCTCGTCGTCGAGGCGCTCGACGAGCGGAACGACCGCGCGCTGATCCTTGATCCGGCCCAGGGCCGCGCAGGCGTTCCGGCGCACGAGCCAGTTCTCGTCGAAGAGCGAGTTAGAAACGACGGTCTTCGTGGCCATGTGGTTGCCGAGGAAACCGAGGGAGACGACCGCGTGGGCGCGGACGCGCGCGTCCGGGTCCTGGGTCGCCTTGAGAAGCGGCACGAGGGCGCCCTTGTCCGACTTCGGGGGGACGATTCCGCCCAGACAGAAGCACGCCGCGGCCCGGACTCCCGGGTCGGGGTCTTCCATGCAGGCGAGGACGGGCTCGACCGGAGTCTCCGGGTCGTGGAGGACCCCGATCGACTGGAGGGCGTGGATCCGGACGTCCGGGTCCGCGTCCCGGGTCGCTTCGATGAGGGGGGAGAGCGCCCGACTGTCCCGGCCGAACCCCAGGGCCATGGCCGCGATCCGCCGCTCGTTGGGCTGTCCTTCCTGGAGGATCCGGACGAGAGCGGAGAAGTTCCCGCGGACCATCTCCTCCACCGCGAGCTCCATCGCCTCCGCAACCGCGTGGTCGGCGGCGCTCTTCGCTCCGCTCCAGTGCTTCAGGTGGCGATCGAGGTCCGCGAAGAAGACCACGCGCTCCGCACCGTCCGCGAAGTCGACCTGCCTGTAGTCGATCGGCTCCCGGTCCCCGATCGGCTTGGCGTTCTCCTTGGGGTGGTCTTGATCTTCCTGCGACGCGCAGCCGAGGGCGAGCGCGACAACGGCCGCCGCGAGAAGTACGCGAAGCCCGATTCTGGCCATCGTTTTCCCCTTGTGGAAGGGCTCCGAAGTGGGCAGGAACCGTAACAGAACCGCCCCTGGAGTGTCAAGATCCACGGCGGTTCCGGCGCACAGTCCCGTCAAAGCCCTCCAACCCGTGAACCGCGACCCGCGGGGGTCATCTCCACTCGTACTCGGACTCGGACTCGCAGTCGGAGTCGGACTCGTTCTCGTGATCGGAACCCGGAGCCACGTCGATCGACAACGCCAACGACTACGAGTACGACCACGACGACGACTACGGGTACGAGTACGAGCAAGCCGACTTTGACGGGGCCATGGGTTCCGGCGCCGGGGGCCTGACGCCCGCGGGGTTTTCGGATACCCTTGTTGTCCATGCGTTTCCTCATCACCGGCGGCGCCGGCTTCATCGGCTCCCATCTTTCCGAGCTGCTGCTGGCCCAGGGGGACCGCGTTCTGGTCCTCGACGACCTCTCGACGGGGTCGATGGCGAACCTGGAGTTCCTGAAGGGCCGCAAGGGCTTCGACTACCGGATCGACTCGATCGAGAACGAGCCCGTCCTCGCCGAGACGATCGACGAGGCGGACGCCGTCTTCCATCTCGCCGCGGCGGTCGGCGTGCGGCTCGTGGTCGAGGAGCCGGTGCGCACGATCGAGACCAACATCCTCGGCACTCGCCTCGTCCTGAAGCACGCCAACAAGAAGAAGAAGCCCGTCCTCCTCACGTCGACGTCGGAGATCTACGGAAAGAGCGCCGCGGTGCCCTTCCGCGAGGACTCCGACATGGTTTTCGGGCCCACCACGCACTCCCGCTGGTCCTACGCCTGCTCGAAGGCGATCGACGAGTTCCTCGCCCTCTCCTACTGGCGGGAGAAAAGGCAGCCCGTAGTCATCGTCCGACTGTTCAACACGGTCGGCCCGCGTCAGGTCGGCCGCTACGGGATGGTCATTCCCCGCTTCGTCGGCCAGGCGCTGTCCGGGGGACCGATCACCGTCTACGGGGATGGCACCCAGTCGCGGTGCTTCTGCGACGTGACCGACGTGGTCGCCGCTCTCGACCAGCTCCTCCGCGATCCGGCTGCCTATGGGGAGGTGTACAACGTCGGCTCCGATGGCGAGGTCTCGATCCTGGCGCTCGCCGAGCGCGTGCGCGCCCTGGTCGACCCGAAGGTGGCGATCAAACTCGTCCCTTATGACGAGGCCTACGGCCCGGGCTTCGAGGACATGGTGCGCCGGGTTCCGGACGTCTCGAAGCTCAAGAAGAAGATCGGGTTCTCGCCCCGTCACGACCTCGACTCGATCCTGGCGCGCGTGATCGAGCACCTCTCCACGCACCCGTAGGACCGCCTGCCCGTCTCGCCTTGTCTGCTCTTGCAGTAACCCTTGGCGGAAGCTCTTCGAACCGGAATGGGGAGGACGGGCCCCGGCGGTCTCTCCGGACGGAGAATGGCTTGGCTTCTGCCGCGCCGCGCGAGGGGATCGACGCGAACGGATGGCCGTGGGCTCGACCGACGGCCGGCAATGGGCAGACGTCCCCGACGAGTTCGCTTGCTCGAGGATCTCGGCCTGGTGCTGGCACCCGGCCGAGAACGCTCTCGTCTGGGCAGGGGCGGAGGACTCGGACTCGCCGTGCCGGCTCTTCCTGTGGACGGTAGGGACGCCCTGACGATCGGGCGAGCCGTGAAGCCTGCGCCGGCGGCAGACGATCTCACCCGGCGATCACGTCCTCTTGTCCCCTGTAGGTCCCCTCCCATGCCTCGTCAGGTGCTCGCGGATCTTCCCGACGATCGCCTCGGCCGTCTCGACGACGCGGAGGCCATCCTCGCCGCTCACCG
Organism: Planctomycetota bacterium; assembly: GCA_016209595.1. GTDB lineage: Bacteria > Planctomycetota > JACQVV01 > JACQVV01 > JACQVV01 > JACQVV01. Next base: position 11,058 of record JACQVV010000308.1, on the reverse strand, counting down.
CGGGCGGTCTGTCCTCGCGGACGGCATCGACGAACGACTCGAGCTCCTTGGCGAGCGGCTCGTGCTCGTCCATCTTGACGTCCTCGATGGTGACGAGCTTGCCGAAGATGAGATCCTTCAGGTCCTTGAGGGCTCGAGGATCGAGGCGTTGCACGTTCAAGCGCTCCAGCGTGAGCTCGGGGCTCTTCCGGTAGAGCTTCGCCCGCCGCGCCTCGTAGTCGAGCGAGATGTAGACGTTCTCGGCGAAGATGCGGATCTTCCGCTCCCGTTTCAGGGAGACGCGGCTCGCCGTGGCGTTGGCGACGCAGCCGTCGGCGAAGGTGATCCGGGCGTTGGCGATGTCCTCGAGCTCGCCCAGGACCCCGATCCCCAGCGCGTCGATCCGCTCGATGGGAGCGCGCACGAACGAGAGGATGATGTCGAGGTCGTGGATCAAGACGTCGAGGACGACCCCCACGTCCGCGGACCGAGAGGGGAATGGGCTGATCCGGTGGCTCTCGATGTACTTGGGCTCGATTCCCATGCGCTGGACGGCCTGCACGGCGGGGTTGAAACGCTCGATGTGGCCCACCGCGAGCTTCCTGCGCGAGCGCGCCGCACGCGCGACCAGGTCGGCGGCCTCGGCGGCGGTTCTCGTCATCGGCTTCTCGACGAGAACATGGACCCCGCGGTCGAGGAAGAACCCGGCGACCTCGTGGTGCGCCGTCGTGGGGACCGCAACGGACACGGCGTCCATGCGCCCCACGAGGCTCCTGTAGTCGAAGACTGCCTCGGTACGGTTCTTCTTGGCGACCTGCCGGGCGGTGTCGGCGTCGATGTCCGCCACGGCCACGAGCTCGACCCCCTCGATATCGCGGTAGACGCGGGCGTGCTCCTTCCCCAGATGCCCCACCCCGACGACGGCGACACGGAGGGGGTTCATGACGGGAGAGAGACGGCGGGAGCGATACGAGCGCCGAGAGCCGCTAATACGGCCGCGTCAGCTCCTTGAAGCGGCCCTTTCGCCCCTGCTCCATCCGCTCGAGGAAGTCGACGATCTCCCGAACCTCCTCGAAGACGGTGCAGAGGTCCTCGAGCTCCTTCACCGCGTCCCGGAAGTTCGAATTCGAGCGATAGAGGATCCGGAAGGTCTCCTTCACGGCCGCGACCTGGTCGTGCGTGTGGCCGTGGCGCTTCATGCCGACGACGTTCACGCCCCGGACCTTCGCCGGCACGCCCTCGCAGATCAGGAAGGGCGGCGCGTCGGTCCTCAGCCCCGACATCGCCGACACGAAGGCATGGCGGCCGATCGTGGCGAAGTGGTGGACGCCGGCTCCGCCGCCGATCACGGCGTGGTCGAGGACCTCGACGTGACCGGCCATCATCGCCCCGCTGGAGACGATGATCGAGTCGCCCAGCACGCAGTCGTGCGCGACGTGGACGTACGACATGAGCAGGTTGTTGTTGCCCACGATCGTCCGGCCGTCGTTCGCCTCTGTGCCCGTGTTGATCGTGGCGAACTCCCGGATCGTGTTGTGGTCGCCGATCTCCAGGTACGAGAGCTCCCCGACGTACTTGAGGTCTTGCGGCTCCGTCCCGAGGACGGCACCGGGAAAGACCCGGTTGAACTCCCCCAGGGACGTGTCGCCGGTGATCGTAACGTTGTTCGCGATGCGGCATCCCCGCCCGATCCGGACCTTGGGCCCGATGACCGTGAATGGGCCGATCTCGACATCTTCCGCCACCGTAGCCAATGGGTGGACCTGCGAGAGATCCGACACGTTCGCGGCTGGCATCACTGGGGCTCCTTATCACCGGACGAGGACGCCGTCGGGGCCCCGGGAGAGGACTTCCGCACGGCCACAGGGCGCGAAAGCACCCTTCATCCACGCGGCGATCCCAGCCTCCCGGAGTCCGCTTCCCGGACTGTCCAGAGAAGTTCGAACAACTATAGCGCCCCGAGGGCGGAAATCAACCGCTCTACGGCGGATTTGTCGCCGAGCCCGGTCGGGCGACCAGGACGCACATTTCGCACGATCGAGCCTGGAGGGTTCTTGGATGGGTTCTCGGGGGCTGTGAGGAAGTAAGTGCGTCAACACAGAGGCCGAGCGAGGCGCCGCCAGGCAAGGCGCGCCGACGAAACAACCCAGGAGCCTGCTGTTGAGGAGGCGCAACGCGGCCTGGCGGCGCCACAGCCGGCCGAATGTGGCAGTTGTTTCCCCACAGCCCCTTAGTCAGCATCCACGAGCATGAACTTGAACTGGGCCTCGGCGACCTGCTCGTTCCCCACGAAGGCACGCGCGTTCACCTTCCCCGTGCGCGCCTTCAGCCGCACCGTGTAGGCCTCCAGGCGGAGCTGGTCGCCTGGAACCACGACCTTCCGGAACTTGACGCGATCGATCGAGAGCATGATCGCGAGCTTCCCGTCGTTCTCGACCTTGCGCAGAAGGAGCACGCCCGCGAGCTGCGCCATCGCCTCCAGCTGGAGCACGCCCGGCATCACCGGACGTCCTGGCCAGTGCCCCATGAAGAACGGCTCGTTGATCGTGACGTTCTTGATGCCCACCGCCTTCTTGTAACCGTCCATCTCCACGATCCGGTCGATGAGGAGGAACGGAAAGCGGTGCGGCAGAATCTTCTGGATCTCCCGGATGTCGAGCTGGTTCTCGGCACGGCTCTCCCACGCCTTCTTCCTCTCGACGATCTGCTTCACCAGCCCGGCGTTCGCGGGATGGCCGCTCTTCGTGGCGATGACGTGGGCGTTCAAGCGCCGCCCCAGCAGATAGAGATCCCCGATAAGGTCCAGCACCTTGTGGCGCACGAACTCGTCCGGGAAGCGGAGCGTGTTGTTGATGACCCCCTTCTCGTCGACCACGAGCGTGTTGTCGTAGTTGGCTCCTTTTCCCAGCCCCATGGCCCGGAGGCGCTCGACCTCGCTGTACAGACAGAACGTACGCGCCGGCGCGATCTCGCGGGCGAAACTGTCGCGGGTCACCTTGATGGAGATGAACTGCCCCTTCATCGAGGGGACGTCGTAGTCGAGAGTGTAGGAGATGGTAAGCCCTTCCCGCGCCGGCAGCGCCACGACCGTCGCGTCCTCCTCGACGACCGAGACCGGCTCTTCGAGGTCGACCGGAATGCTCTCGACCTTGAGGTCCTCGATCTCCCCGTCCTGGATGAGATCGAGGAACGGTTTGCAAGACCCATCCGCTCCGGGAACCTCGCTCGCGGTCATCTCGACCTCGAGATTGTCGATCGCGAGCCCACAGAGCGTCGCCATGAGGTGCTCGACGGTCTGCACTTCGGCCGTTCCGTTCCGGAGCGACGTCCTCCGCAGGCGGGGCGACAGGTTTTCGATCTGCGCCCGGATCCGGGGTTTGTCGGGGAGGTCGGCGCGGATGAAGACGATTCCCGTGTCGGGCTTGGCCGGCTTGAGGCGAACGTGACAATACTCGCCCGTATGGAGCCCGACTCCCTCGAACTCGAGGGGCCTACGAATCGTTTTCTGCGATTCCTTCAAGCTTCGCGACCCTCTCGGTCAGCTTCTCCAGCTCCACGACTAGCTCCGGGAGCCGCTTCGCCATCGCAATCATACGCCAGAACTGGCGCGCCGGCATGGCCGGGTGGCCCGCCACGATCGAGCCGTCGGGGATGTCGCGCGAGACTCCCGCCTGGGCCGCGATTTTGACCCCGCCCCCGATCCTGAGGTGACCGGACACGCCGACTTGCCCCCCCATCATCGTCCCCGAGCCCACGCGGCTCGAACCGGCGACACCTGTCTGCGCGGCGATGTAGGTCGACTCTCCGATCTGCACGTTGTGCGCGATCTGGCAGAGGTTGTCGATCTTCGAGCCCCGCCCGATCCACGTTCGCTCGAAGCGGGCCCGGTCCACGGTCGTCCCGGCCCCGATCTCTACGTCGTCCGCGAGTTCCACGATCCCCTGCTGGGGGACCTTGATCGCGCGGGCCCCCACCAGGACGTAGCCGAACCCATCGCTCCCGATGACCGCGTTGGGGTGGAGCGTCACCCGGTTCCCGATCGCAACGCCATGGAGGACCACGACGTTCGGGAAGAAGACGCAGTCCTCCCCCACCCGCGCGCCGTGCCCGACATAGACGCCAGGGTAGAGGATCGAGCGGGCCCCGATCCGCGCTCCGGCCTCGACCACCGCGAAAGGGCCGATCGAAACACCCTCGCCCACGCGCGCCTCGGGGCTCACAACCGCTCCCGCGTGGATCCCCGGCGCGGGCCGCGGCGGCGGCGGCGCGAAGCGCTCGATCACCCGGCTGAACGCGAGCGAGGCGTCGGGGACCACGACGAGGGAAGGCGGGGGCACGAACCCATCGGGGACGTCGGCCTCGCCAATGAGCACCGCCGCGGCCCGGGTCCTCGCGAGTTCGCCGCGGTACTTCGAGTTGGCCAGGAACGTGATGTCCTCCGGCCCTCCTTCCTGGATTCCGGAGACGCCGCGGATCAGGAAGCTGGCGTCGCCCAGGACGCGCCCCTCCACGAGGGCGGCGACCTCGGCCAGCGAGAGCGCGTCCGGGCTTTCGGAGCTCATCCCCAAATCCCCCGTCGCCGGGCGCGCGGCGGTGCGCCGGGCTCGGTTCGGTTGTTGGACAGGCTCTTGGGGTCCCGCGGCAAGAGACTACTTCCCCTTCCGGTACTCTTCGTTGAGGAAGGCGATCACCGCCTCGGTGACGTCGTCGCCCTTCTGGTGGTAGAGGACGGTCCGCGTGTGGATCTTGAGCTTGAGCTCGTCGCCCGAGTCGCTGTCGATCGCCTCCTCGTCGATCTTGAAGACCGCGCGGAAACCGTTCTTCGCCGCGAAGTCCGCTACGCGAGCGAGGACCTCGCCGTAGATCTCCTCGGTGCTCTTCCGCAGGCGGTCCTTCACCTGCTCCTTGAGCCACTCTTCCTTGAACTGGATCTCGAACGCCTGGAGGGCGAACTCCCTCTCCTTCTCCCGGCGTTCCGGCGAGTTGGGACCGAAGAGGTCGATCTCCTGCTTCTTCTTCTCGAGATCGAGCTTGTGGGCGCGGATCTCCTCCATCCCGGCCCGGTACTCGTCGTTGATCTCCTTCTCGCGGTCCCGGGTCTTCTCGTACTTCTCGAAGACGGCCCGCACGTCCATGAAGGCGAACTTCTCGGCCGCGCCGGGGGCCCCTCCTCCGGGGCTATCCTCGCCGTCGGCGAGGGTTCGCGAGAGCCCCCCACCCAGCATCGACTGGGTGGCGAGAACGCCGAAGAAGGCGAGGAGGAGGGCGAGAAACAGCGTGAATCGGTTCATGGATGGGCCCTCGAGAGGGGGAGGGGGTCGGTGGCGCGACCCTTGCTTCGCAAGGGGACTGCCGGCAGCAGAAAGGGGAGGAGGCTGTGCTAGTAGCGCTTACGCCCTGGGAATCTTGAGAAACCGAGCATGTTTGCAAACGCAACACGTTGAACGTCGAACGCTGAACGTCCAACGTCGAACTTCGAAGTTCAGAGTTCGACGTTCGAAGTTCGATGAGCCAACGAACGAATACGTCTCGACGGTTTGAGGCGGAGCCTCGCTAGATGCCTAGAAGGGCGTCTTCGTTTACAGATGAGTCAAGTTTCGCATGAACTTGAACTTGGACTTGCACTGGTCTTTTGGTGACCACGTGCGAGATCTAGTTCAAGTTCAAGATCCAGTTCAAGTCCAAGTCGAAGAACAACAGCGCGGCCGCCTCGTCGGGCCGGGGCGCCAGCCCCGCTAAAAGGACCGGCCGAGACTGAAACTCAACATTTCCTCGTCGTCGTCGTCCTCTTTTCGCAGTGGGAAACCCAGATCGACCGCGATCGGTTTCTGGCCCAGGAACGGGATCTTGACGCGCACGCCGAAACCGGCCGCAACGCGCCATTGTCCGAGCTCGGAGCTCCTGAACTCGGAAGCCACGGTGCCCGCGTCGACGAACACGACGCCGCGCAGGAAGTCCTTGTAGAGGGGGAAGGAGTGCTCGACCGAAGCCAGCGCCAGCACCTCGCCGCCGATGGGGTCGCCCGCCTCCATCGGGCCGACGCCGCGGAACTTGAATCCGCGAATCGAGCCCGAACCGCCCGCGAAGTAGCGCTCGGAAATGGGAATCTCCTTCGTCGGAGAAACCGCGTCGCCGAAGCCGAATCGGCCGGACAGTCCCAACACGAAGGGGTATCCCTCCTCCGTCCGATAGACCGTGAAGAACTGCTCTCCCCTCGCGTCCACCTTGTAGAAGTTCTCGTCGCCCCCGAATGCCTCCGATGCGTACTCCCCGGAGAGCCCCAGCCGGTAGCCCTCCGTGGGCAGGATGGGGTCGTCCCGGCGGTCGTAGTCGAAGGCTTGAGTGAAGGACGTGATGTTGGTCTTCCCCTTCGAGCGCCGGACGAACGACGGCGCGTCGTCGTCCACGTCGTCGATCTCCACGACCTCGTTCCTGTAGGTGAGCTCTGCCATCAGGTGGGGGAAGATCTCATGGCCGACGCCGACGTCGCCCCCGAGCCGGGTCACGTCATACGACTCGTACTCTCGCGTGAAGTACTGCAGGTTCGTGGAGAAAGAGTAGGGATACCCGAAGAGATAAGGCTCCCGGAACCCGGCCCGGGCGCGGAAGAGCTCGGTCCCGGGCTGGACCTGGAGGCTGAGTTCCTGTCCGCCGCCGGTGAAGGCTCCCCCGCTGAAGAGGTCGTCCCAGGACTTCGGGAGGTCCGCGATGTCGAAGTTCTGCTTGGTGAAGCTGACGTCGCCCAGGAAGCCGACGTTCGAGGTGACGCCGGCTGCCAGACGAAGGCTCCCTGTCTGCCCCTCCTCCACCTGGTACACGAGGATCTTCTCGCCCGCCCGCCGGCCATCCTCGACGATCATCTTGACCGACTCGAAGTAGCCGAGCGCCTCGAGAGTCTTCACGCCGCCCTTCATCTTGGCCGTGTTCGCCCACTGCCCAGGGAGCTGGTGGATGTAGCGACGCATGACGTCGTCGCGGGTGAAGAGGTTTCCCTTGAAGTCCACCCGGCCGATCCGATACGGCCGCCCCTCGGTGACGTTGTAGACGAGCGTGACCTCGTTCCCCTGGGCCGCGTAGAAGAAGTCCACGTCCGCCTCCGCTTCCAGGAAGGCATTCTGCCCGTAGACGTCCTCGATCCGGTCCCTGTCCCGCACGATGTCCTCTTGGTCGAAGAACTCCCCCTCCTTCTGTCGGAAACGCTCCAGGAACTCCCGCTTCTCGAACAGCCGGACGCCTTCGACTTCGATCCGATTGACCTTGTACCGCGGCCCCTCCTCCACGAAGATCACGGCCGTGACCTCCTCCAGGTCGGGGCTGATGTGGATGTCTTGCAGGTTCACCTCGACGTCGAAGAAGCCCTTCGACCGGTAGAAGGCCTTGAGCGTGACGATGTCCTCGCGGAGCCGCTCCTCCTGGAACTTCTCCGAGGACAGGAACCATGACTCCTGCGTCTGCATGAAGTCATCGAGCTCGCCCTCGTCGAAGGTGTCGTTGCCGACGAAGCGGACGTCGTCCACCTCGACCTCGGGGCCCTCGCGGATGAGGAAGACCACGTCCTCGCCGGTGAGCGAGGAGCGGACGTCCACGTCCACCTCCACGAACAGGAACCCCTCCTCCAGGTAGTGCTGGCGGATCCGGTCCTTGTCGAGGTGGAGCAGGTAGCGGACAAGCGGCTGGCCGGTGCGGAGCTTGACAAGCGGCTGGATGTCCTCCTCGTCGAGTTCCTCGATCCCCACGAACTGGATCGAGTGGACAAGAACGTTTTCCTCCATGAGAAACGTGATCCGGTAGCCCTTGGCGGTCCGCCGCTGTTCGACCTCGATGTTGGAGAAGAGTCCAAGCCCGGCGAGCCGCCGGATGTCCTCGTCCACCACGCGCGGATCGTAGACCTCACCCGGGAGACTACGGATCTGGCTCATCAGGTAGTCGGTACCGACCCGCCGGTTCCCCCGGAACTCGACCGACTCGATCCCCGAACCCTCGGGCGGCCCCTGCGCCGCTCCGGGAGCGGCGGCCATGACCAAGAGGAGGGCAGCGAGGAAGCGCCTCGTCAAGGTCCCACCTCGTTCCACGGCTGGGCCCGGCTCTCGAACCGCACGCACTCCTTCAGGAACGTGAGGGGCACGGTTCCCAGCGGGCCATGCCTCTGCTTGGCGAGCAGGAGCTCCGCCTGGCCCCTGGAATCCACGCGGTCCGGGAAGTAGTACTCCTCCCGGTAGAGCATCATGACGACGTCCGCGTCCTGCTCGAGCGCGCCCGACTCGCGAAGATCGGCCAGCCGCGGGCGATGGTCCTCGCGGCGGTCGCTTTCGCGGTTGAGCTGCGAGAGCGCGAGCACCGGGATGTCGAGTTCGCGGGCAAGCCCCTTCAGGCCCCGGGAGATGTACGAGATATCCTGCTGGCGGCTTTCCGGCCGGCCCGAGAGTCCGGGCGGCCCCTCCATGAGCTGGAGGTAGTCGATCACGATCAGGGCGATGCCGTGCCTCTTCTTCAAGCGACGGGCGAGCGCCCGCACGCGCATCAGGTTCGTGCCGGCCTCGTCGATCACGTGGATCGGTGCGTCCTCGAGCTCCCCCGCCGCGAGCGTGAGCTTCTGGTAGAGCTCTTTTTCCAGCTTGCCCCGGCGAACCTTGTGCGCGTCCACACGCGCCCGCGAGCAGAGGAGGTTCTGCACGAGCTGAACGCGACCAACTTCGAGGCTGAAGACGGCCACGGGCTTGCGCAGGTCCACCGCCGCGTGCTCGACGATGTTCATGGCCATGCTTGTCTTGCCCATCGACGGGCGCGCGGCAAGGATGATGAGTTCCGAGTTCTGGAGGCCGCTCGTGAGTTCGTCTAGGTCGTAGAACCCGGTCTCCAGGCCGGTCAAGCGATCGGACCGCCCGTCGATCGCCCGGAACGCCTCCCGGAGCGCCTCGCGCATCGAGGCGACATTCGAGACCTCCCGGTGCTCGCCGATCTCGAAGATGCGCTGCTCGGCGCGGTCCACCAGGGCATCCACCTCCGCGCCTTCGCGGTGACACTCCTCGAGGATCTCGCGCGACGCGTCGATCAGGCGCCGCTGGACGAATCGGTCTCGGACGATGCCCGCGTAGTACTCCGCGTTCGCGGCGTTCGGGCACTCGTCCACCAGCCGCGCCAGGTACTCCAGGCCGCCCGCCTGCGCGAGAGTTCCTCGTCCCTCCAGCTCCTCGGTGAGGAGCACGAGGTCGATCGGCTGGCTGCGCGAATCGAGCCCGAGCATCGCCTGGTAGATCTCCCGGTTCGCGGCGTAGTAGAAGTAGTCCGCGTGGTCGAGGTGCACGACCACGGACGACAGGCACTCGTTGTCGATGAGAACCGAAGCGAGGACCGCTCGCTCGGCATCCGCACTGGCCGGAAGGGCGCCCTTCCCGAGCTCCGCTCCGACCTTCTCTGGACTGCTGACCCCTGACATGGTCTCTCTTCCCCAATCTCCCGGGTTTTGATGCCCTGCGGGAGCGGCCCTCCCGGCCGCGCTCCGGTCCGGACCGGGGCTCCCATTCCCCGGAACATCGCGAAGCCTCCCCGCCCCTACCTCTCCCCGACTTCCGCCTCCTTTCTGGCGTCCGGCGACTTCTTCTCGGCCTCCTCCACGACCCACAGCTTCGCTTCGGCGACGATGTCGGCGTGGAGATGGACCTTGAACGGGTAGATTCCGCGCTCCTTGATGGGGTACTTCTCGGGCTCGGAGAGCACGAGCGCTCGCTCATCCACCTCGACGCCCTGCGCGGCGAGCAGTCCCCTGATGTCCCTGTACGTCACGGATCCGAAGAGGTGGCCTTCCTCGTTCGCCTTGGCCTCGATCGCCCAGGAGGTTTCCGCGATCGTGCGGGCCACGCCCGAGAGCTGCTCCTTCTTGACCGTTTCGGCGGCTTCGAACTTCTTCTGTTCGAACTCGAGCTGCCTGGCGTTCGCGCCGGTGGCCGGCACCGCCAGCCCCCGCGGGATGAGATAGTTGCGACCGAAGCCTCCCGCCACCTCCACGACGTCACCGCGGCGTCCGAGCTTGTCGACGTGCTCCTTGAGGAGGAGTTTCATCCTCACCTCGCGAATCCCTCCTTTCGCTACTCCGTGTAGGCCAGGAGCGCCAGGAAGCGAGCGTACTTCACGGCGTTCTTGACGACCTTCTGGTGCTTGGCGCAGTTCCCGGACCGTTTCCGGCTGAAGATTTTTCCCTGAGCCGTGCAGAGCTTCTGGAGCTCCTCGATGTCCTTGTAGTCCACGTAGGTCGTTTTGGCGCGGCAGAACCGGCACCGCTTGCGGTCGCGGTACTTGCGGAGCTGCTTCTTCTTCTGAGCGGCGGCGCCCTCCGCCTTGCTCTTCTTCTTGAAGCTCCCGAACGGCCGAGGCATGTCAGTTCTCCTGAACGTTTACAACTCGGTAGAGCGACGCCAAGTGGCTACTCCTCTCCTTCGACTCCAACCTTTTCCTCGGACAGGTTCACCAGGGGTGGAGCCTCCACTGCGACGGCCGCTGCCGGAGCCTCCTCGGCAGGTCGCGCACGCGGCGCCTCGAGCGCCGCCTTCGCCTCCTGCTCCGCCCGGGCGGCCGCGTCTTTCTCCGCCGCGAGCAACTTCTCGAATCGCTGCTCGTCGTGGACCAGGACGAGCTGGCGGAGAACGGGCTCCGAGAGCTCGAGGTCATGGCGCAGCGTGGCCACGTTCTCCGGCGGAAGACGGAAATAGACGAGCTCGTAGTGCGCCTTCTTGTGTTTTCCGATCTCGTAGGCGAGCCGGCGGTCACCCCACTTTCGGCTCGTGACGATCTGCCCGCCGAGCTTCTCGATGAGGCCATGGACCAGGCGGACCGTGGCCCCCACCTCGCTCTCCGGCACGCTCGAGTCGAGGAGGAACATCCCTTCGTACGGTCGCAACACTCCTTACCCTTTCCGTTGACTCAAGGACAGACGGCTCTTCCCTAGTTAGTTTCTGGTGCCAAATAGATCTAAGGAACCCAGGAACCCAGGAAAAGCCAGCCCGATTCCTGGTTTCCTGGGTTCCTCATGGTTATTCTTCCGGCCGATCTCGAATGACGCACTAGGAACTAGTTATACCTGCC
>JACQVV010000307.1 GCA_016209595.1 Planctomycetota bacterium | reverse complement strand
GCCAGGCTGCGTTGCGCCTCCTCAACAACCGACTCCGTTGGGTTGTTTCGTCGGCGCGCCTTGCCTGGCGGCGCCTCGCTCGGCCTCGGTGTTGACGCATTTATTTCCTCACAGCCCCTTAGCGTCGTTCCCCCACCGACGCGGGGACGTAGTTCCCGGCGCTCGTCTGGTACTCGATGCTCCGCTGGGCGTCGTCGGCTAGAGTGCTCTCGGGAAACCGGCGAACGAGTTCCTGGAACGCTTCCACGTGCCGGCGCGTGAGCCCGGAGGGTTCGTGCGCCTCGCCGCGTTTCCCGAGGTAGGAGAAGTACCAGCGGGACGCCTCGAACGCGCGCGAGTCCTTCATCTTGTGATAGCAGAGCCCGAGCGAGAAGAGCGTCCGGTCCATGACTTTCGCGTCGGGGTGGTCGCGGCGGATCTCCTCGAAGACAGCCGCCGCGCGGGCGAGGTGATGGGTCGCGAGGAGCCAGTCGAGGCGGCGGGCGGCCGATTCGACGGGCCGCTCGTGGTCGAAATACTCGAAGAGGAAGTCGTGGCTCCGGACCGTGTCGGAGACCCCGGGTGGGCTGAGGATTCCGGGGTTGTGATAGAAGAGCGCGGCGATCTTGTAGAGGAGCTCGGCGCGCCGGTGCGGGTCCGCGCGGCGCACCTCCTCCCGGAGCTCGACCCAGCGGCGCCAGTGGCCCAGCTGGGCCGCGGGCAGGACGCGGCCTCCCTGGAGCTTCGCCGCCAGCGCGAGCGCCCCCTCGGGATCGCCCGCGCGGCACCTGACGAGGAGCCGCGCCCGGTCCACCGAGTCCCGCTCCTCCCCGGCGCGAACCTCGAAGGCGAGACGGTCGAGCTCCGGCACGTCCAGGAGGACGTACAGAAGCACGGCGAGGCGGGCCTCGGCCGCCCCGCGCACGTCCCCGTCGGGGCTCCCGATCGCGCGGAAGAGCCACATCGCGGCCTCCCGTGGCGCGGAGAGCGTCTCCATGCACCGGTCCGCCGCGTGGAGCGCCAGGTTGTCGGAACCCGGATGGCCGGGGAAGAGCGACAGGAAGAGGCGGACTCCGCCGACGAACGCCCGGGCGCGCTCCCGATCGCCGGAGGACTCCAGGAACGGCATCTCGCGGAGCGGAGACTCGCCGTAGCCTCCGGCCTCGCGGAACAGGAACTCGATCTGGTGGAAGTAGCTCTGTCCGAGCAGGAGTTCCGCAGCGCGGTAGGCGGCGAGACGCTCGCGGTCCCCCGGGTCCTCGACCTCGCGGAAGTACGTTTCGAGATCCGGGACAGCCCCGCGGTCGCCGAGGAAGGCCGCCGACGGCCGCGGGTTGGACTCGAGCGCGCGCCTCGCGTCGCCATCGCCGCCCATCGCCAGGGCAAGGCGGGCCTCGGCGCGGTCGTCCTCGTCTCCGGGAAGGACTCCGTCCGCGACCGCTCTGCAGAACTCCCTCCCCTGCGGATGGGCGTGGGCCACGAGAAAGAGAACGTTCTGGCGCTCGATCCCGGAAGGGGAGGAGGCGTAGAGGCGCGCGAACTCGCGCTCGATCGCGTCCGCATCTCCTCGCCAGTCCAAGAAGCTCGCGACCGCGACCGCGTTTCGCCACTCCCCTGCTTCGCCGACCGCGCGGCAGAGGGCCTCGGCCCTCCCCGTCCCCCCCGAGGAATAGCGCCGCCAGAGCTCGGGAGCCGGCCAGGGTGAGTAGGCCCGCACAGTCTGAAGGAGCGCCCGGTCCTCCTCGATCCAGGCGAGGATTCGCCGCGAGCGGTAGGAGACCTCGGCATCGCAGGAGTCCGCGGCGATCCGGAGCGCGGGTACCGCCCCGGCACCGGCGAGCCTCAGCTCCCCTTCCGCCCGCACCCGCTCGTGGTAGTCGTCGCTCGCGAGGGATGCGATCCACGCGCCCGCGGGCGGGACGTCCCCCTGGCCGCCCGCCGGAGTCGCGAGGAGAAGGAAAACGGACGGGGCGAGAACAGAGCGAGCGAAGCGCGGATTCAAGGCCACCCTCCCGACGGGGTTCATGTGGGTAGACGTAGATGTAGAGGTCGGGTTGCTTGGGGGCCGGAGAACGATACCCCACGTCTTCAAGCGGGGCAAAAAACCTGCGCCATTCTCGGAACGGCGACTTGACGATTTGCCCGCGATGCATCAATCCTACGTTGTTTCACCTCCCGGCCGGATGGTGGAGCAGGTCGTGGCGCTCCACGCCCAGCGCCGGGAGGAGATCGCGGACGAGGCTCGGCGCCTCTCGAAGCTCGGGAAATTCGCCGAGGCCGTGGAGGCCCTGGAGCGCCTGGCCGGCGAGATCGCGCTCGACGTCGAACGCGTCCGCGCAGCTCTCTCGCGTCGGAAGTAGCCAATCCCCCCGGCGCTCCCCCCGGGCGGAGTCTCCATTCCTCGATTCGGCTCTCCGTCCTTGCCGAACCTCCGCCGGATCTCATACTCGATTTCGGGGGCACGATCGATTCGAGTCTTCGGGCGCCGGAGAGATCCGCAACGGTGAGTCGGACCCACCGGACGACCCACATAGTCGTGGCACGATCGCATCCATAACATCGATCCTGGGGGACCCGATGCTAGGAACGTGGATCCGGGCAGGGTGTGCGAATAGACAAATTGCTGGCAGCTCCGACCGAGGCTCCCGCACGCCCGTAGATCGTCCGGTTGGGGAGTCTCGCATGCGCCGCACCGATGCAGGCGGCCGCCATGGAGCCGCCCTTCTCGTGACGCTGGGCGCGGTCGTGGTCCTCTCGGTCCTGGGCCTCGCCTTCGCGCGGCTTTCCGCTCTCGAGAGCCAGGCCTCCGCGACGAGGGTCGACGAGGTCCGCGCCCGGCTCGCCGCGTCGGCGGGGATCGAGCACGCCCTGTCGGCGATCCGGGCCGCCTCCACCCGGCCGTGGGACAGTCCCGATGCTGCCTGGTTCTACCGGGGACATGCGGGTCTCGCGGCCGGGAACGGCGTCCCGCTCGAGGAAGCCACCCTTCCCTCCTATCTCGCCGGCAGCACGGCTGATTGGAACGAAGCGATCGCGGCCGCGGGGCAGGGAAAACCCTACTCGGGGATCGTCTCCGGAACGTACGAGCCGGCAGGCGACACCTACGTCCTGCGGGTGCTCGACGCCACCTCGATGATCGACCTCAACGCCCCGTCCGATCCGCGGCGGCCGCGATCGGAGGAGCCCCTCGTGAGGATGCTTGCCTCGCTCTCCCGGGCTCTCGATGCCGTGGAGCCACCGCTCTCGCCGGCGGAGGCCGAGGAGGTCCTCGCCTATCGCGACTCGCTCCCGTCGAGACGATTCGACGACGAGAGGGACCTGCTCCGGATGCCCGGCAGGCCTGTCACCGAGCGGGATCTCGAGCTCCTGGATGACTTCGTGACCTGCCACGCCTGGCGCGACCCGGCGGTCCTCGCGCCCGTGCCGGACTCCTCGCACCCCCCCGCCGGATCGCTGGTGCGCGGGCGGACGCCGACGGGAGCGCCTCGGCTCGAAGCGAGGAGCCCGATCGATGTGAACACCGCGCCAAGCGAGGTCCTCACGGCCGTCTTCGCCGGGCTCTCCGCGGTGGTCGTCGACGAGGAGATCCCCCGCGATCCGGCCGGCGGAGCGGCGTGGCAGGCTCGCGGCCGGGCCGCAAGGACCCGCCCCGTCAGCTTCGATCAGGCGGCCCGCCTCGCCCGCGCGCTCGCCCTGCGCCGGGAGACCGCGCCCATCCGGACGTGGACCGAATTCCGCGACCTCCTGGACATGCAGGTCCGCGCGGGCGACCTTGAAGCCTCCCAGGCCGAGGCGATCCTGGCCATGGCCGACCCGAACACCGACACGCACCGCGCCAACCCCGACCTCCCGGTCTACCGGCGGATCGACAAATTCGACCTCGTCGCCACCACGACCGAGATCTGCTTCGCGTCGATGGGGGTCTTCGAGATCGAGTCGATCGGCCGCGTGACCGCCGAGGGAGGGATCGTGAGAGCGCGGGCCCGGATCGAGACGGCCGTCGAGGTCTACTCGATCGTGCGCCATACCTCGCAGGCCCAGTTCCTGCAGGGGGAGGCCTCGACCTACGACCTCGTGGAGCCGACCCTCTACGCGTTGCGCGTCGCGATCCTGACCGAGGAGAGCATCGTCGTCAACGGCTCGGTCGAGATCCTCGGCCAGGGCGGCAGCATCCATTCGAACGCCGATCTCGAGCTCCTCGGCACGACCTACGTCCAGAACGATGCAACCGCGGGGGGTACGTACTCACAGGGGCCGCAATGCCGGGTAGGAGGAGTCTCGGGCGGATCGTACCCGCGACAAGATGTCCCGCTCGTCTCCCCTACCCGGTTCCGTTCCGCGGCGGACTTCGTCTTCTCAGCGAGCGGCAAGGTGTACGACGCGTCGGGGCGGCTGGTCGGGGACGGGTCGTTCATGGGGTTCGAGTTCCACGATGGCGACTGGAACTGGCGCTCCGGCCCCACCCTCTCCGGCACGCTTTACTTCGAGGGCAACGTCTCGATCCGCTCGAACACCCCGGGATCGGGATGGACGCTCACGGTCGTCGCCACAGGCCACATCGCGCTCAGCGGGACACCGAAGGTGAAACCCGATGCCTCGCTGCGATTCACGCTGATCGCCGGCACCGACATCAGCGTCAGCGGCAACCCGGGCGCGGTCATCGAGGGAGTCCTCTACGCCGGGGAGCAGTTCGAGCTCGACGGGAGCGTGGAGTTCTTCGGCGGCGCGATGGCCAAGGGTCTGGGGGACTCCGACGCCTTCTTGCGCGCCAACGGGGTGGGCGGGAGCGTCGTGTGCCGCTACGACGGCCTCTATCTCGTCCCGATCGTTCTCGAGACGCTGACTCTGCCCACGCTGGTCACCTTCCCGGAGCCGGACGCCGAGATCGACCAGGGTCCGTCCCGCCTTCACCTGCCCGCGGCAGAGCACGCCGATGGCTGGATCTCGCTCGCCCCGGTCACCACGTCCCGCATCGTCCTGGGAGCCGTGCCCTATCGCGATCGCCTGCTCGCCCGCTGGACCCGGGAATCTCTAGATGCGGATCTCGGCGGCGGTCCGCTCGCCCCCTCGCTCGACACGCTGGGCCCCATGGTGGCGCCGATCGTCTCGGCCGGAGCGCCCGGGGCCCTCCTGCCCGACGGGCTCCACTCCGAGGTGGACGCCGTCCCCGCCTTCGTCGCGCCCGGAAACGTCGGACCCCTGCGCGGGACGATCGCGTTCTGGCTGAAACCCTCATGGGATCCGAATCGGGCGGAAGGGCCGTCGAACCGCACGCACCATCTCCTCGCCCTTTCGCGTTCTGGCGAGTCGGGGACGCAGAGTTTCCAGCTCGCCCGGGTCGGCGACTGGACCCCGACCTGGTCCGGCACGTTCGGTTTCCAGTTCGAGCGCAGCGAGATCGAGAACCCGCGCGCGGAGCGCCTCCTCTATTCCCGCTGGGCGCCGCCGCCCCATCGGTGGACCCACTTCGCCGTCATGTGGGATTTCATCGCCGAAGGTCCGCGACAGGGAATCGCGGTGTACGTGGACGGCATGCCGCTCCCGGAGGCCGTCGCCGGTTTCCTGGACGCCTACGCGCTTTCCGAGGACGAGCTCCTTGCCGCCCCCATCACGCCCGGGAATCTGCTCCGGCTGGGGGAGCGGCTCGGAGCCGACTACGGACTGCCCGGCTCGAGCGCCGAGGCGACCTACGATGAGCTCGTCTCGCTCCCCGTGGCCGCCGGACCCGACCTGCCCGCGGCGCTCTACCTCGCCGGGCGGTATTACTCCGGCGGGAACGCGGCGTACGTTTCGGCGCCGCTCCCCATCCCGCGTGACTCCAGCGTCCTGTGGGCGTCCTTCACCGTCCGAGAACCTCGTGAGTGGGAGGGCCCGCGGGTCTCGCTCGTCCTCTCCGATCGAGGCGTCACTTTTGCGGCGATCGACGAGCCCGCCGGGGTCTCGGTCGGGCAGAGGATCCAGGGCGAGGTCCGCTACGGCCTGGTCTTCCAGGGACCTCCACCGGAGCGCCCGCTCTACGAGAGCCCTGCCGTGGACGACGTGACGGTCGCCTTCTCCCGTGCGCCCCAAATCTTGCGTTGGGAGGAATCGTGAGTTCATTCATCCAGACGCCCGATATCGGCGAGATCGCGGTTCGCCGGAAGGTCCTCACCCCTCGACAGCTCGACGACTGCCGCGCCCTCCAGAGACGAATCCGGGACGAGTTCTGGCTCGACTACACGCTCGGCCAGATGATCCTGGAGCGCGTTTTCGCCACCAACGCGCGGATCCGGCCGATCCTCCTCCAGGAGGGAGGCGCCGCAGAGATACTCGGCCCGGACGCGACGGTCGACTTCTTCAAACTCTCACGGGCAGCCGAGTCCCGTCTCCTCGAGCGCGTGAGGCGCGACGTCATCGTCCACGCTGCGGCGTTCCAGGAGTGCTTCCAGCTCCAGGAAGACCTGTCCCGCCTCGGGATCCTCCGCCGGGTCGGCGAACTCCTCGTCGACCGGGGCTACGTGGACCGCGCCCTCGCCGACGAGTGCCGCCGAGCCCCCGTGGTGGCCGAGGAACTCCCGGCCCTGGGCTTCTCGCGGATCGCGGTGCACAACGGGCTCGTCACCGAGAAGGAGGCGGCGGACGCCCTGGAGCTCACCGATCGGATCGAGAGAGACTTGGGAATCCGCATCCCGATCGGGCAGGTCTTCTTCGAGCTCGGGTGCCTCTCCCGGGCCGAGATCGAGGCGATCCTCGCCGCGCAGGTCGAGGTCGGGAGACTCGCGCCCGACCGGACGGTCCTCCGGGTCCTCAAACTGTCCGAGATAGAGGAAGACATCCTTCTCCAGCGCCTTCTCGGTTCCGGCCGGCTCCACGAGGAGCTGCTGTCCCGAGCGGTCGACCTCTCGACCCGCCTGGTCGAGCACGGTCTGGACCTCGGACCCCTGGAGGTGCTCTGGATCCAGGGAGTCCTGGGCGAGAACGACTTCCGGGACGTCCTTTCCCACCAGGCCGCCGAGATCGCTCGACTCGCCATCGAGGCGCCCCCGATACGCCTCTCGATCGCTTCCTCCGCCGAACTCCTCGCCCGGCAGTGCCCTCAGGATGTCTCCCTGCCCGACTGGCTCTTCGGGCAATTTGCCCTGTTCGCTGGCGCCCTGACCCGAGAGAATCTCGAACGCGATCTCCTGGTCCACCGCCTGATCCGCGAGACGGGCGATGGGGGTCGGGGTTCGGGGTTCGGCGGTTCCATCGCCCGTCGCCCGTCGCCCGTCGCCCGGCAGACGCCAGCGGCCCCCTCCCCTTTCCCCACGCTCGGCCAGATCCTCTTCGATCGATACCGCAACGACCCGTGCCGCCTCCGGCAGCTCGCCCGGGCCCAACGGGATCTCGGGAAGCTCCTCGGCCGGCCCTACGAGATCCGGACCTGCCACCTGTCCCCCCTCGAGACGAGCGCCGTCGCCGCGAGAGTGGCCTGTGACCCCTCCCTGGGACCGGCCCTGGAGCGCGCCGCTCGGGCCGCCCGAACTCTCGCCGAGCTCGGGATCGAGCGCCGGCCGGAGGAGCTGCTCCTCGAAACGGGCGACCTCGAATGGGAAGAGATCGAGGAGGGGGCGAGAGAGCGCGTCGGGCGCCTCTCCGGCGGACGCCGCAGCGAGACACGACCGGGGGACGAGGCCCTTTTCGAGCGGGCGTTCGCGGACTCGGCCGCCTCGCCGAACCGGACGCGCCTGGGCGAAGTCGCGATCGACATGGGCCTCCTCTTACCCGACCTGCTCGCGCGCGCCCTCACCGTGCAGCTCCTGGCTCGCGGACTCGGTGTGAACAAGCGCCTCGGCGAGATCCTCGTCGAACTGTCGTACCTCGAGCCGGAGGCGCTGGCCGCCGTCCTTCGCGCGCAAACCGCGCGCCTCGACGCGGTCCGAAGGCTCCCGCCGCCGCCCCCGGAAGAGATCGACTCGCTCGAGCCCGAGGGCAGGTTCCTCCTCCGCCGGGCCACCGAGACAGAGGCGCTCGACGCCGGGAGGCTGCACGAGATCCTCAGAATCCAGCGCGAGCTTCGGGCTCTGGGACTCGCGGGCTCCCTTCCGGAGATCCTGGTCCGCCAGGGCGAGCTCGATCCTGAAATCGTGCAGGGGCTGCGGACCGAGGCGCGCCGCGAGCACGAATCGGGGCCGGGCCGGCCCGCCGGAGTCGGGCGAACGAATCGGCCCTCCGCCGAGAAGGTCCGCAGGGCCTACCGCCACGCGGTCTGCGAGGCGGCGGCGTCCTTCGATCCGTCCCGGCCGCCCCCCCTGGGCGCCGCTCGCCCTGACGAGGCGCCGGCGAGCCCGACCCGGCGAGTCGCCGGCGCGGTCCTCATCCTGGCATTCGTCGCCGGGGTCGCCGTCTTCGGGATCCGCGAACTCACCCGACCCGCTCCGAACGCCACCGGGGAACTCGAATCCCAGCAAGCCGGGAACGAGGGCACGCGAACAGACGCCCCGGATCTTTCCGCGGCTCAGGTTGCGGCCCTGGAGGTCGTCACGCCAGCCAGCGGCGGCGCCGCGAGACCGGGAAATCCGGCGACGAGCGACGAGCCGGCGGCACCGCACAGGGCTCCGCTCTCCGCCGGCCCCGCGCCGCGACAGGGCGAGCTCGTCGAGAAGCCGGCTCCCTCGACAGGGGTCCACCTCGCCGAGCCGCCCGGATTTCCCGGGCGCGAGGGGAAGGATGCCGTCACGGCGGAACGGCTCGCCGAACCGCTCGCCGACCTCCGGGCGTCCCTCGTCTCCGACGGCCTCGCCACGCGGATCGGAGTCCGTTTCCGATCGGGTTTCCCTCCCGGAACGACGCTCGTCCTCACCCTCTCCGCGGCCGAAGAGCCCGCGGCCGTGCTCCACCGAACGACTGTTCGCCTGACCTCGCGAGGAGCGTTCGAGATCGAGGTCGCTCCTTGTCCCCGGAGCCTTCCGCCGTCGAACTACCTCGTCGGCCTGTCCTATCGACCGGAGCTCCAGCCGGGCATAGTCGCCTTCGAGCACGCCCAGGAGGTTTCGATTCGCGTTGTGACGCGACTCGGCACGGACGATGAGATCCGGGCGGCTCGGGCGGCAACGGCAAGCGCCCTGGGCCCGCTCGTCGGACGCCTCGAGGGCGCCCTGCGGATGCTCCAAGAGGACCCGGGAAGCCTCGACGCCAGGAGCGCCGCCCGTGAGGCCCAGGCCGTGGCCGAGATCCGGGACGCCCTCACGGACGCGAGCGAGCCGATCTCTCTCCCTGCCCACGCCAAGAGCCTCGCCGACGTGGCGCGAATCCTGGGCGAGATCCTGTCCGGATCCGTGCGCGGAGAGCCGCTCGACCAGAGCGAGCTCGCCCGAGCCGGCAACGAGCTTCGCGCCTGCCGCGAGGCCATCGAGCGCTGATGGGGGATCAACCCGGGCCGAGGGAAGCGCGGGGTAGAACTCCGTCCTCTCCAGTCGCCCGAACTGCGTCGAGACCCCTCGAGGATCACCGTCCCACGCGTGGCACGGGACCGATCTGGTCGGGGGAGAGGACGTCGAGGCGCCGCTCAAGAATCCCGTCCAAGATCCTCGGCAAGGCCTCGAGAGTCGCCCCTCGGTCAACGGAGAGAGGAGGGAGCGGGCCGCCCCAACACCGATCTCCGCACCCGTCGTGCAGGACGAGGATCTCTCCCGGCCTGAGGCCGGTGAGGATGTGCTCGGCGATCGCCTCGGCGCCGATCCCTGTCCAATCATAGCCCAACCGATTCCAGAGAACAGTCTCGAGTCCCGCGGCCCGGGCGCGGTCGACCACGCGTCGATCGAGTCTTCCATACGGCGGTCGGAAATGTCTGGGGCGGGTTCCTGTCACTCTCTCGATGACGTCCGAAGTCCTGGTGATTTCCAGATCCAGCTCGCGGTCCTCGACCGGCGTGAGGGGCACGTGGCTCCATGCGTGGTTTGCGATCTCGTGGCCGCTGGCCGAGGCCCGCGCCACGATTTGCGGATAGCGCTCCGCCATGACGCCGCAGACGAAGAAGGTGGCCCGCACGCATCGGTTCTCGAGCACGTCGAGGATCGGTTCGGTCGATCCGGGCGAGGGGCCGTCGTCAAAGGTCAACCAGATCGCAGACTCGGAGGGGACCGCGGCGATCGTCGAGGCGACGAGGCTCGCTTCGAGAGCGCCCGGCCGCATGAGATCGGCGAAGGGGGGCGTCGTCAGACGCGAGCCCTCTCTTTGAAAGCGTGCTCCATGACGGCCAGGCGATGGGAGGTCAAGAGACCCAGGGCTTCGTTCTTCTTGAAAAACTCTTCGAACAGGTCCTTCGTGAGGACGAGGGCCTCTCCGTCCTCTATCGCCTCGACCGTCGCGGTCCGCGGAACCTCTCGCACGAGCGCGATCTCGCCGACATGGTCGCCGCGCGCGCGCTGCGCGATCCCGAGTCTCTCCCCGGTCGAATCCTCCTTGTACACCGTGACCTCTCCGGAGAGGAGGATGAACATCTCGCGTCCGATTTCTCCGGCCCGCATCAGAACCATTCCCTTCTTGAACGGACGGCGTTCACAGCGCCGGAGGACCTCGCTCATGAGACCCGGATCGACGCCCCGAAAGAGAGGCATACTGCGAAGGACATCGAGATCGGCCACGCGGTGGTCGAAGCTTTCGCCGCTGGCAAAGAGAGGCCGGAGGACCTGCTCGAACGTCTTCTTGTGGACTGAGAGACAGGAGCCAGAGGATCGGGCGCGGATCGACGCAACGCGACGTTCCCCGCGAATCAGAGCCCATTCACCGAAAACATCATAGGTTGATCGGGAGTTGAGCCACTTGCCTTTCCCGTCGTAGACGTCGAAGACGCCGTATCGGACGACGAACATCTCGAGTCCCTCCTCCCCGGCCCAGAAGACCGTCTCGCCGGGGCGGAACGAGCGCAGGGTCGAGGTCTGGAGGATACCGTCGAGAACGGCCTCTCCGAGGCCCTGGAACAGGGGAACCTTCCGGAGGAAAGCTCCGGGATCGGGGTCGCGCATCGCCACGAGACGGTCGAGGGCGTCCCAGCGGCTCCCGTCGAAGAGGTAGAGGGTCGCCAGCTCTCGTTCGTCCCAGTACAGCGAGTCGTAAACGTTCTTGATGAGGCGATCCGCGAAACGCCGGCCACCCAATCGGACGACGAGGTTCGTGAACGCGCCCACGCAGTCCGAGTAAATCTTCCCGAGATCGCTCAGGGAAGTGCCCCTGGGGACCTCGTCGTGTACGGCGCAGTCGATGATCGAGATCCCGTAGTGTCTGGCGATGAGGAAGCTGTTGTATTCGCCTACCAGAGCGCGCGCGTGCGCGCCACCGAAGCAGTCCCGGATCATCCGGATGCCCTGATCCGCGAGGAGGGCGAACGATCGCCGCAGCTTCTCCCCGTCGCCGCGGAGGAGATGGCCGGTCTCCGGCTCGCGCTCGGGCACGAAGCGATCGAACGTGATGCGCATGAGGACGACCGCGGACGCGAACAGCCCGGAGCCGGCCGACAGCGCCCAGATTCCCATCTCGGGAATCCCGCCCCCCGCGTCGGGAGTCGCGAAGAACGCGCCGAGGAACCAAGACGCCATCCCCGTCGCGAAGAGGCCCAGGGGGAGGCTCAATCGGCTCTCCCACGCCCGGGAGAGCGTCTGAATCGAGTTCGCGAGACCGAGCGCCAGAAGGAGCGAGGTAGCGATGGCGACCGTCAGGCTCCAGAGGGACGCTTGCTGCCAGACCTTCGACACCGGGTAGACGAGAGCGATCCCGATCAGGGTCGGGAGGTCATCGAGGAACCAGGTCCCCCACCTCGGCGCCGCGGTACGGGCGAACTCCCGTCGCCAGCGACTCGAGGCCGCGAAGAGGGAGACGGCGGTCGCAAGGAGGAGCTCGCGAAAGAGCCACGGACTCCGTCCCCAGCCCTGGCGAACGAGCAGAGAAGACCCGAAGGTCACGATCCCCAGGGAGAAGGCGGCCAAGATCACACGGAAGGTTTCCGTGGCCCAGCCGTGCGAAAGGAGTCTGCGTACGGCGTGGGCTCCGACCAGGAGACCGGCCATGGAGACTGCGAGGATGTAGGATTCTCGCCGGGCGCTCGAGTCCAGGATCCAGCCCAGTGGACTGAGGATCGCCGGAACGGAAAGGAAGGCCGCCCAACACGCGCAGAGGAGGACCGCGAGCTTTCTCAGGTCGTGGAAATAGCCCCGCCGGGCGAGGGCGAACGTGGCGCGTACCACGACCAGTTCCACGAGGCGAATCAAGTTGTAAAGCAAGACCAGACTCGCCGCGGCTCCCAGGGTCGCGAGAACACCGCGCAAGAGGACTCCCGACGCGTCCCAGAATCGCTGGAAGGCGCGAGCGACCACGATCAGCAACCAGAACCCGATCCCCATGGCCACGCCGCTCCAGAGCGCGGAAAGGCCACCATAGACGAGGAACACCCTTTCCTGGGGCGTGAGAGAGGGGCGGGTGCCCAGAAGGGTCGGGAGCCGCCTCCGCCAAAACTCGCGCGCGTCCCGAGCGAGAGTGGGCGAGCACAGCCAGTCCGTCAGGATGTGATAACCATCGGTTTCGAAAAGAGGGTTGAGGTTGAGGAAGGCGAGGACGTAGTTGACCGCCGCCGCCTTGACGAGGACGCTGCCGGCCAGCGTCTCCTTGCCGAAAAACGCGGCGAGACCTACCGCCAGCGCGGACGAAACCAGGCTCGCGAGGATTCCCACCCAGGACACGGCGATCCGTCCGGCGGGGCGCTCCTCGAGCCACACGTCCGAGGTGTTGACGAAGAAGCGCGTGGGCATGAGGAGCGTCAGGTCCATCCCTCCGGAACCGACGGCCAGACCTCGCCATTTCATGGCGAAGGCGTGGCCGAGCTCGTGGAGGAGCGCGAACGCGAGGATGAGGAGGAAAACGAGGGGGATCTCGACATGGAAGCCGTGGGGAAACGTCCAGACGTCGAGGCCGCGGGCGATCCCGGCGACGAAACCGGCCAGGCCGGCCGCGGCCACCAGGTGGAGGAGGACGAGCGCGACCGGGCAGAACAAGGCGCGGGCGAACCCTCGATAGAGCCAGCCGATCCACCGATCGATGCCGCGGAACGTCACCGTCCGATGCAGGAGCCGCTGGAATCGCACGCGCCAGTTCCGTCCGAGAAGGGCGGCGCGGATGGACTGGAAGAGCGGAGGGGTCTGTCCCGCGAGGAACCCGCCCGCGTAGAGCTTGTCGATGAGGGGTCCCATGAAGAAGAACGGAAAGACCTTCTCCTTCTCGATCATGGTCTCGACGCAATCCGCGATCGTCCGATTGCCGTCGAGGAGGTCGCAGAACGTCCGCTCCTCGCGCGTGACCCGGAGGAACTTCCAGTCCCTCGGGTTCTTGAGGACATAGTAGACCTCGCCATCGGGCTCTCGCATCTCATGCACGAGCGTGTCGGCGCTCAGTTTCACGATCTTGAGGCGTCCCGACAGCCGCTCGGCGAATCTCCACAGCCCCCCCGGAAGATGACTGTCGCCGGCCGCGAACG
The DNA here is from genome assembly GCA_016209595.1 of Planctomycetota bacterium. Taxonomy (GTDB): domain Bacteria; phylum Planctomycetota; class JACQVV01; order JACQVV01; family JACQVV01; genus JACQVV01. Next base: position 25,481 of record JACQVV010000307.1, on the reverse strand, counting down.
AGAGCGAGGAAGTCCTCGCCTGGACGCGTGTCCAGAGACTCATGGTTTCCGTGTCGCGAGGGTCAGGGCCTGTCACGAAAGAGGTTGTTCATTTCCGGCGAGGGATCGTCGTCGATGGCAAGGCGCGACGACGACCGCATAGCCCGGCCTACGCCGAGGAGGAGCAACGTAGCCAGCGACGGCGAGACCCGTCGCAAATGGAGAAGTTGTTTCTTGACAAGTCCTCAGGTTTGGATGTTCGAATCGACCGCCGACGATGGATCAAAGGATGCTGGGGGAGGCCAGGAACTCGCCGTCGACCGCCGCGAGCTCGATCCGGCGGGAGTGAGCCACGTTCGCAAGGACGAGATCCTGGCGCCGCGAGTCCTTTGTCTGCCAGAACTGAGACGTGCCCCGTGCACGACATGCGAGCGAGAGGCAGCGGCCCGACTCCGAAGTCATGAGCCGGCTCCGCCGAAGGGATTCCAGGACATCCTCGAAGGATGCGCCGGAACCGAGTTCCGGATGCTCGATCACCCGCGAATCGGGCTGGGCGCGCGCTTCGGAGAAGACGATATCGAGCGCGATCTCGGCCGGATCCAGCCCCAGTAGACTCTCGATCGCGAGCGCCTTGCGGCGGTCGATCGCTCGATCCATTTCTCCCGCCAGCCGCTCGCAGCTCGTTGCTTCGTCGCAAGCGAGGTACAGGTCTCGGGTCGCGCCCGGGAGAAGGTGGTACGAGGTGATCCCCTCCTCGCGCGTGTCGCGGATGAGGACTCTTCCGGGGCTCTCGAGATAGAAGAGGCTCGCTCGTCCGGCGAAGAAGCGTCGGTTCCATTCCGCGACGGGTCCCTGGATCAAGGACTCGATCCGCCGGGTGAGATCGTGCGGTCGATCCGCGTAGTCGTACTCGAAATGATAGGCCAGGGAATGCAGCGATCGGTCGTCGAGGGGGAAGACGTGTGAGAAGGTCTCGTGAGGCCGGACTCGCGAGAGGCCGAGTTCCCGATGCCGGAAGAAGAGCGGGCTGAATCGATCGGCCCGGACCTTCACCGCGGTCTTGGGAGGGAACAAGTGATAGAGCGCGGGGATGCGGTCCGCGGTCGCGACGTAGAACTCCTCAGTCTCCCCGGGAAAACCATACAGAATCGACCAGAAGCACACCAGATCGCGTTCGCGGGCCCATTTCAGGAACTGAACGTTTTGAAGGTAGCTCGTCCCCTTGCGCATGAGCTGGAGAACTTCCGTGGACAGGCTCTCGACTCCAGGCTGAAGGAGGCGGAAGCCGGCGTCGTCGAGGAGCTCGACTTGCGGCCGTTTCATGGCCGCGCGGACCTCGACGAACATGTAGGCTCGGACCTCGCTGGCAAGACGGGGCAGGACGGTCCGGAAGTAGCGGTGGTCGAGGATGCTGTCGACCCACATGAGTCGCCGCGTTTCGTAGCGGTCGATCAGGTAGCGGGTTTCCTCGACGACGCGCTGCGGCGACTTGGCTCGGAAAGCCATGGTTTCGCCGTTCAGACCACAGAACGTGCAGTGGTGTTTCTCGCCCCACCAGCATCCTCGAGAATTCTCGATCGGCAGGAACGGCTCGAGGACCGCCTCGTAGCCTCGCCCGGCGAAGCGCTGGAAGTAGTCGTCGAAGTCCGGGATAGGGAGCGAATCCATGTCCCCGATTCGATCGATGGGCGTGGTCGAGATCCCCCCGTCCGCGGCGGCCACGGAGTTCTCAGCCTGGCGGGAGACGACGCCCGGAAGTCTCGCGATCTCCCGGCCCGAGACCAGGGCGCGCACGATGTCGCAGATCGTACGATCCGCCTCGCCCTGGACCACGTAGTCGACATGTGGGAAGTGGCGAAGGATTTCCACCCCCATCTCGGAGTGCAACCCGGGCCCTCCGAAGACCAGTGGGATCCACGGGAAGCGTTCCCGGATCCGGCACGAAAGCGCCAGGCCCGCCATCGTCTGATTGAAGATGGAATGCAGCCCCACGACTCCGTAGCCCCTTCCGTCGATGCGCTCCACGACCGAATCCAGGAAACGGGGGGCGAGCGACTTCACCTCGCGGAACTGGTCGATCACCTTGCCGGGGACTCCGTCCTTCGCGAGGAGGCGGCAATAGGCCTCGTTCGATCCGTCGAGGAGATCCGCAGAGAAGACGCACTCGTTGAAGAGCCAGTCTCCCACGCTGAAGTCGTTTCGCTGGCCGATCGCGTCGATCAGCGCGAACCGGTCGGGCAACGATCCGACCAGGAAGTCCAGGAAATCGAAGTTGAGATACCGGATCTCGCATTCGATTCCCCCCCCGGCAAGGGCGCTCTTGAGGAGCGAGAGACCGATACTCGGAAAGGAGAGGGAGCCGAACGGAGGGTAGAGGAGCAGGACTCGCTGGGGCAGAGGGGGACCCCGAGAATCGACGGGCGGTCCCATCAGGACGACCGGGTCCGGGCGTCCGATCGTCCGCCCGCCCGGCTGCGGGGCACCGCCTCTGACGAGGCTGGCTCGGAGTCCAGGGATCCTCGGGTCATCCTCGTGGCCCACCTCGTAGAAATTGGACCGCTTGTCTTGCAGCGGGCTCTCAAAGGAGTTCGTCGTAGACCGTCACCTCGGGACCTCCGGCGATCTGGTACAGGAGGAGGCGTCCTCGCGCCTTCTCCTCGAGTTCGGCAGGGTCCGTGCCGGTCATCATTTCACGGCAGACGTGGCACATGTGGGAGAACCTGGCCCCCGGAGATGTCTTCTCTTCGAATCCCGAGAAGCGAGCGAGATCGACCGGGCCGACCTTGGCGATCGCCTCGAAAACGGGGTTCGACTCCATCCTCCTCTCGAGGTCCGCGAGGGGCTCCCGGTCCAGGTTCCCGATCCGATAGGGTTCATAGAATCCCGCGACACAGCAGCATGAATAGAGATCCCCGTTCGGATAGAGGAGCGGAAACCGTCGCACCATGTAGCAGGGAATACTCTCGACCTCGTGCAGCGGGAAACGTTCGACATGTCCGTTCAGGAAGGCGCCCCGTCCGAACGGCGCAGCGGGCGTTCGACGGACGAATACGTGAGCCAGCGCGTCGAAGTCGGGGTCGCGGCGGTGCGCCTGGTAGACGACCTCGTCCTGCACTTCCTCGGCCGGGAGACCGATCTGTTCCAGGACTTCCGACTCGGCCGGCCCCGCTCGATGCGTGATGATCTGGAGCTTCCGGATGATCCCGGTACTCCGAGCTGCAGCGAGCGCCCGCCCCAGATTCGCTGGATCGACGAACTCCGTGTGGTATGGACTCGCTGACAGCGCGAGGTGGGTCAGGCCCGCCCGCTGCAGCCGCTCCACCGTCGCCCGAGTACGCTCCGCCGTCGAGGCCCAGAAGCCGTTGGTCGAGACCTGGGTCTGGAACCCCAGGCGCGTGGCGCGGTCGATCAGGGTGCAGATCTCCTCGAGAAAGAGGAGCGGCTCCCCGCCGAGGAAAACGACCGCTCTGTCCGGGCGGGCGGGAAGTTGCGCGAGCGACTGGAGGTATCCCTCGGCGCGACCGAGATCCATCGTCTCGGATCGGTCCGGCGAGGACCACACGCCGCAATGCCCGCAGGTCGCGTTGCACCGCAGCGTGTAGTAGAACGCGAGGCCGTGGATCACGAGGCCACAGCGGCTCCGGGTCGCTGTACGGTCTCAGATCACCACTGAACGGTGCCCGCGACGGACGCCCGCGCCGCGACAGGTCCGATCCCGCCGAAGGCCGCGCCAAAATTGAACGCCTTGTTCACGAGATCCAGCTGGCCGGCGGAGATCTTCTTCGAGAAATCGGCCGTGTAGAGCGTACCGATCTTCGCGCCGAACTGGGTTCGAAGGTTCGAGATCCGATCGTCCAGCTCCTTCTGATTGAGTTTCGGGATCGTCGTCCCCTGCGGCACGTCGATTCCCACATCCTTGAGGGCCGTCACCGGGTCGTCGCAGAACTTCTTCCGGTAGCCTGCGTCTTCGATCACGCGCTTGCGAAACTCGGCCAGAACCTTGGCATCCATCACGCTCTCCTCCTCGTTCTTCGGTTCATCTCGATCGGTCACCCACGATCTAGATCCGGTGCATATCCGTTTTCGGACTTCGTGTCAAGGCCTTCCGGAGGCCGAGGACGGACCATCCCACGGAGCCATCCGGGATCGGAGCCAGGGACCTCGACCAGGGCGCTCCCGTAGAGTTTGCGAAAGGCTCGAACGGTCGCTTCGTTCGGAGACCCCACGATCGCGTAGGCGTACCCCTCGACTTGCATCGCCTTCATGGTCTCGGCCAGGAGGGCGAGGTAGATCCCCCGGCCGCGGAACTCGCGAGCGATCCCTCCTGGTCCAGTGAATCCCCGGCACGTCGCCTCGTAGCAGTGGAACCCGATCACCGCCCCTCCGGCGATCGCGATGAAACACGATACCGGGACCCGCGCGAACGAAATCTCGCATTCGCTGACCCACGACAGGACTTCGAACTCGCGTTCGACCCAGCCGCAGACTGCCCGCTTCTCGGGACCCATGGCCCGCCGGATTTCGACGCCGATTCTCCTCGTGCTGACGACGATGGACTCCGCCGAAGGGAGGTCGTACAGGTGGAGGATGTAGTCGGTCACCAGTCCGTGGGGCCGAACGGTCGAATCGAAACCCGGTGCGGCTCCGGGTCGCTCTACGGTCTCAGATCACCACTGAACGGTAGCCGCGACGGACGCCCGCGCGGCGACCGGTCCGATCCCGCCGAAGGCCGCGCCAAAATTGAACGCCTTGTTCACGAGATCCAGCTGGCCGCCGGAGATCTTCTTCGAGAAGTCGGCGCTGTAGAGCGTACCGATCTTCGCGCCGAACTGGGCTCGAAGGTTGGAGATTCGGTCGTCTAGGTCCTTCTGATCGAGTTTCGGGATCGCCGTCCCCTGCGGCACGTCGATTCCCACATCCTTGAGGGCCGTCACCGGGTCGTCGCAGAACTTCTTACGGTAACCCGCGTCCTCGATCACTCTCTTGCGGAATTCGGCAAGCATCTTTGCGTCCATCTTTCCTCCTTGGGCGGGGGGGGGGTTGGGACCTGTGCGTTTCTCCTCCCATCCCGATGTCGAGAAGGGTAGACGCTCCGGTTGAGTGCGTCAAGGGCCAAATCGCGCATCTTTCTTGCGCCAAACTTCCCTTTGGGGTAGAAACTCGCCAACGCTGAAACTCGAGGTACCAGGAGACAGGGCATGGAAAGTCGCGCGCCGGGATGCGGAATCTTGCTCCACCAGAGACCCTCGCTGCAGGACATGACACGCCTCGACGATCCGACTGTTTTCTACATGTGCACGAGCTGGATCTGCACCCCCGACGAGACGATCACGGACGCGGCCTTGGCCGAATCGACCTTCCTGCTCGATGGCTCGAACCTACTCTTCCTCAAGGCACTTGTCGACGGAAAGCCCGAGGTCATGAACGTCGAACTCCCCGCGGGGGAGTTCCTGACGGCCGAACGCCTCAGCGTCGCGCCGAAGGTGATCTGCGTTCACGAGGCAGATGACCCGGAGAGCGGATTCCATCTCCGGCAGGTGACGGACTTGCGAATCCTGGCGCCGTTCCGCGACTGGCGCCTCGTTTCCCACCGAGACCCGTCCTTGGTCGCAGAGCCCGCCATCTCGCGGTGAGGCTCGGCGCAGGAATCGGTTCACGGATTGGGCGCCCGGACGCAGCTCAGATTCGACGCTCTCGGCAGGGCAGCGGTGCGATCCTTGCTTGTCGAACGGGTCGCGACGAGCGGCTCGCGTCGAATGAACGCGTTCCGCTATCCGCGCGCAGGCGGACGGGTCGAATGACCCACGCCTCGGGCGGATTTCCCCGATCTCCCTGACGATTCGCTCGTGCACCGGATCAGCGTCCCCTACATCGATCAGCCCGCCCCCTTCTGGAGATCGGCGATCGCTCGGTTCGGCGAGCACCTCGACGAGGTCTACTTTCCCCTGCCACGTTCCATCTTCGGCTCGGGCCGATGGCTGCAACCGGCGAACCATGTCCTCGAGTTCCTGGAGATCGACGAACTCCCCAAGACCGTCCTCCTCAACGCTCCCGCGTTCGATCTCCCCCTGGGGGAGACCATGGATCGAGTCTTCCCGATCCTCGATGGACTGAGGGCGCGTTTCCTGATCAAAGGGGCGGTCGTCAGGGACATCGACCTCATGCGGGAGACTCGACGCGCCTTCGCGGGGCTCGAGATTTGCGCGTCCACGCTCATGGAGATCGCCGAGCCTGCCCAGGTGGAATCGATCCGAGGTTGGGCGGACGTCCTGGTCCCGGCGAGCTGGATCGTGCGAGACCATCGAAGGCTGAGCGCCCTCAGGCGGGTGTTCGCGGGCCGAATCAAGATCCTCGTGAACGAAGGATGCCTCGTTCGTTGCCCGTGGCGCGAGGCGCACTTCAAGGCCATGAACCTCGGGATCGCCGCGCGCCCGCTCTGCGCGGAGTGCGTGGAAGAGGAGCCGTGGCGCCGACTCACCGGGGCTTGGATCCTCCCCCAGCACCTCGACCTCCTCCAGGGACTCTTCGACGTGGTCAAGGTCTCCGGACGGGGAACACTGCTCGATCCCGCTCGTTGGATGGGGGTCGTGGAGGCCTATTTCCGCGGGGAGGGATGGGATGTCCACGAGATCGGGATGAGCACGGCCGGTCCGAGGGAGCCGATTCCGATCACGCGCGAGTTCTACGAGTCGACGCTCCACTGCCGGAAGAACTGCGATTCCTGCACCGTCTGTCGAGACTACTACGCGAGGTCGGCCCCCTCGCGCCACTGATCGGCGACGCGGCCATCTCGCGAATCGACGACTCGAGCGGAGTCCTCGCCTGGGACCCGGAGGCTTTCCTCGAGAAGGCGCTTGACCACATTTTCCCACGAGTAGGCGCGAGCGAATCGGGCTCCGCGGGCTCCACGGGCGCGAGCCTCCGAAGGGTCGGCATGGGCTCGCCGCATCTCGGCCCGGAGCGAGTCGAGGTTCGGTTCCAGCCAGGTCAAAACCGTGTCCAGGTGCCGGCGCGAGACGGCGCGCTCGGCCCGAACCGAGTACCGACAATCGTCCGGACAGAAGTCGTCCGTCGCGCCCCCGTCGGGCACGATGGCGGGGATTCCGCACGCCATGGCCTCGAGGACGGGGAGGCAGAATCCCTCGCTCCTCGCCGGAGCGACCAGGACGTCGCAGGACCGCATGAGGTCGGCGAGCGACCCCTCGCTGAGGTGATCCTCGACGACGCGAATGCCGGGGGCTCCCTCTCTCCCCAAAAGGGAGCGGAAGCCGGACCAGGTCGGGGAGAGTTTGAGAACCAGCTCCGAGTCCGGCATCCGCGAGCGCTCCGCCTCGTAGGCGTCGAGGACGAGATCGAAACCCTTCCGGGAGAGCGTGGTCCCGACGTAGAGGAAACGGAAAGGTCGCCCGCACCCGGGCATGCCCCGACGAGAGGAATCCTCCCGCTCCGATTCCGCGGGGTGGAACAGCCCGAGGTCGACGCCGTGGGGGACGCGGATCGTCCGATGGCGTGGGAAAGACCGCCGCAGGCTCTCCTCCACGTGCCGGGACGGCGCCCAGAGGATGTCACGCGCAGCGTACGGAAGCGGGAGGAAGGCCCCGAATTCGCCATAGAGGAAACGCACGCACGAACCCGCCGGAAGGGTTGAGGGCGAGAGTCCGGGCACCTGGAACTCGAGGCGCTCCGTCCCGGGCCGGGTCGCACTCTCAGGATTTGCGCACGGGAACTCGCCGCGGCGTTCCTCCGAGCGCCGCTCTGCATCCCCTGGCACGACTTCCCTCGCCGGATCCTGGATCGGCAGGAACCTCACGAACCCTGCGAGGCCGAGACGGCGGAGCGCCTCGAGCGATCGCCATGTCACGTTCCCGAGGCTGTCGCCGGGCTCGGCGTAGCCTCTCCAGAGGACAGGAAGCGTGGGCGCCGGCCTCTCCTCGACCTCCAGCAGATCCTCGAACACCGGTTCCCGGCGCTCGGCGAGACTCGCGTCGACTCGGCGGTACTCCGGCTTCCAGAGGCCAAACGCCGGATTCCACGTGTTCCGGAATACCGTGTCCTCGTCGGCCAGGATCCGGGCTCCGACAAACTCGAGCATCGCTCAGGGGGGATCGGCGCGGCTCGCCTCGCGAGCCGCCGCCCGCAACTGGTCCAGCGAACGATTCGCGAGCAGCGACTCGCACGCATGGCAGATATTCGTCGGCCGCTCCGAAGGAAACCCGCCCTGGTTCCGGAAGTGATCGACGAGATGGAGCGGCCCGACCTCGCGAATGAACCGGACGTAGGGATCCTCTCTCATCGCCTCGAGCAGCCCGGCGAACTCGTCTGGGGTCTGAGGTCTGCCGAAGCCGTGATCCGGCCAGTTCGTCCAGACCGAGCAGCACGGGAAGAGCCTCCCATCGGCTGCGAGCGTGGCCTGGACGCCGGACAGCGGGCATGCCGCGAGAGCCTCGCCTCCCACGAGATCTCCGGCGAACTCGTTCCTGAGTTCGCGCGCGGCACGGCCGCCCTGAGCCAGGTCCTGCCAGGCGATCAAGGCGCGTTCCCGGACCATCTCGCGCTTGAACCTCTCGCGAGCCTCGCCTTGGAGTTTGGCCACGATCTCGTGCGCGATGGGTTGCGGGACGCATTTCTCGACAGGAAACCCGTATGCCTCGAGGGTCTCGGCGACCATTCGAGGCCACGCGAAACCGCTCGACGACGACACCCGCTCGAGCGCCGACCGGGAGGCACGCACGACCGTGCAATAGAGGACATAGGGGACGACCGGATCGGCCAGTCCCGCGCCGCGGAACACGTTGAGGACACGCTCGGGAGGGATCCAAGGGAGGTGGAACTCGTCGAACGAGACGAAGAGCTCGCCGAGCCCTCGGCGAGCGAGGAGTTCCAGGACCTCCGCGGCCCGCTCCGGGGATTTCGCCCAGAACGCGTTGGTGACGATGCGAGTCTTCATGCCGAGGTGGCGAGCGCATTCGCACAATTCGAGGACCTCGGGCGCGTGGAGGAAACTCTCTCCGCCGGAGAAGACGAGGAGCTTCATTTTCTCGATGAGGCTCGCCCCGTGGATCGCGGCCCTGGCCGTCTCGATCGACATCCGTCCCCTCCGCCTCGGTCCGGATTCGACGATGCAGTGCGCGCAGGCGGCGTTACAGTGCGACGTGAAGTAGAGGGTGAGGAAGGGCTCGACGATCGACGAAACCCCGACAAGACGCTCCATCAGGGGCTGCGAATCGGTCTGCGTCAACGAGGACTCTCTCGCACTCATGCCGGGATCAAGCATAGCATGTCTAGCGGGGCTCCGCCCCAGCCCTGCAAGGCACCCCCCTTTTCTTTTCGTGGTCGTGGTCGATGGCCGGCGGAACGACGAAACTACCGATCACGACCACGACCACGAGAACGACGACCGACGCGGTCCCAAACTTGACTCATTCTTCAACGTGGGCCCTCTTCTAGGTGTCTAGCGGCCCGTGGATAACGTGCCTCGGAGGCGAGCGCGAGCGATTTCGGCCGAGATCGAGGAGCGAACCGCAGTCGTATTAGGAGGATACGGCGAGGATTCGCGACCAAGAGATCGGCCGAAAGCGCCGCGCGTAGCCCAAATGACTATACAGTCGGCCTGCTAGCGAGGCCGCGCCTCGCACCGACCAAGGGACGAACCTCGAACGCCCAACTCTGAACGTCGAACGTCGAAGTCGAAGCAGAAGGCGGCGTGGGTCAGCGACCGCCCCCAGGCGATCCCCTCGAGAAGGAATCGTTCTCCCAGATCTGGATGCCGTCCTTTCCCACCAGATCGAGGCGGTCTCGGCGGACCGAGTGCACGACGCCGCCCGCGAAGTCGGCGAGGGGCCGCCAGCCATTCGCAAGGAAGAGATTCCGAAGGCCATCCTCGATCGAGCGCGAGTGGGTCCCGATGCAGAAGGTCTGGACCTTTCGAGTGGCCCTTTCGATCGCGCCCGGAAGGACGACGTCCTCCTTCCCCTGGATGTCCATGTGCACCAGGTCGACCTCCTCGAGGTCGTCGAGGATCGATCCCAGGTCGATCGCAGCGACGGGCCTCAGCCGAAAGCGTTCTCTCCGGTAGGGACCCTCGTCGATCTCGCCCTCTATGCCGAGGCCGATCTGGACCAGGTCGATCAGGCGCTGGTTCTCGATCGGGTCCGAATGAGACGCGATCGCGTGCGCCGGCCAGTCGGGCACGCCCTCGGGGAAGAGCTCCCAGGGCGACGCGACCGCGTCCGGGACGACGGCCGCATGGACAAGTCGGTTGCTCGAAGGCTCGACGCCGTTGGCGAGGAAGTGGCGGCACATCCACTGGAAGCGCGTGGGTTCGGGCTCGACGCCGACGAGAAGGGCTGGCAACGGATTCCATCGCCGGAGGGCCACCGCCGCGGAGACCAGGTGGGGCCCGTAGCCGGCCCCCAGCTCGATCATCGTGAACCGATCCCGGGCGAGGGAGGCGGAGCGAAGGACGGTCCCCGTTTCGTAGTACTCGGGCTCCCCTCGCGACGGAAGCCGGGTTCGCTCGTAGCGATCCGAGCGCGCGTTTTCCAACCGGGCGTCCTTCTCGGGCCCCCGCATGACGAAGGAGAGATCCGTCAGGACGCCGAGGAAACTCGCGCCGAAGCCCCGGGGGACGCACCCCTCCCAAGGCTCGATCCCCGAATAGATCGCCTCCAGCTCGTGTAGGAGGGGCTCGTTCATCGCTTCCGGAGTCTACCACCGGGTCTCGATCCTCTCGGATGGGTCGCGGCCGGGGAGGGCGACGCGGCGCCGTGCCCTTGTCACCGTGGACGACGCAGGATATCCTCTTCGACGCAGGAAACAGGAAAGAGGATCTCCACTCGTTCGAGGGCGCCCGGTGCGCGTGCTGTTCGTCTACACGTTCGAGGAACGTCCCATCGAGCTCCGGAGAGGATCGGGCAGCTTCTCGAGGTTCTCGGAGGCCCGGGCGAAACCGCTCCCTTTCACCTGGCACACCCACCTTGGGGTCTCGTATCTCGCGTCCTTCCTCCAGGCGAACGGCTGCGAAACGGAGATCCTCGTCCTCTCGACCAGCCTCGACAAGGAACTCGACACCGGCGTCATCGACGGGGTTCTCGACCGGTTCGATCCACGTCTCGTCTGCTACACGTCCGTCCAGCGCGAGTACTCGCACGTGGTTCGGATCGCGAAGTACGTCAAGTCGCGGCGCGAAGACGTCTTCAACCTCGCCGGAGGCCCTCACATCCAGCTCGCGCCCGAGCAGACGATCCAGGACTTCGACGCCATCTGCCTGGGAGAGGGGGAATGCCCCACCCTCGAACTCGTCGGGCAGTTGAAGGAAGGCAAGGCGCCGTCCGGGATCCGCAACCTCTGGTTCCGCCGAGGGTCCGAGATCGAGAAGAATCCGACCCGCGAGTTCATGCCGGACCTCGACTCCCTGCCGTTCCCGGACCGGAAGATGTGGGATCCCTGGATCGAGTTCCCCGGGTTCGCCCAGCAGATCCTCGTCTCGCGCGGTTGCCCGTTCCAGTGCACCTACTGCTGCAATCATGCCTTCCAGAAAATCAGCGAGGGAAAGTACGTTCGATTCCGCTCGCCTGAAAACGTGATGCGCGAGATAGAGCATATCGTCGAGACCATCCCGATCGCGACGCGCATCTACTTCGAATCCGAGACCTTCAACGTACGGACGGACTACTGCCTGCGATTCTGCCAGCATCTGGAGCGCCTCTGGAACGACCTCGGGCGCCGGATTGACTTCGGAACCAACATGAGGATCACGCCCCGTTGCGATCATGCGGAGCTCTATTCCGCCATGAGTCGAGCGGGCTTCTCGTTCATCAACATCGGGCTCGAATCCGGGAGCGAGCGCATCCGCAAGTTCCTGAAGCGCTACTACTCGAACGCCGATCTCCTCCGTTCGGTCGGACAGGCGCAGGACCGGGGGCTGGCGGTGAACCTCTACGTCATGATCGGCATCCCTGGCGAGACCTACGAGGACTACAAGGAGACCCTGGAACTGGTCAAGGGGGCGAGGCCACGGCAGGTTTATCTCTCGGTCTGCAACCCTTACGCCGGAACCGAGCTTCGCCGCGCCGCCGAGGAGATGGGGCTCCTCTCCAAGGATCACGACGACGAAGCCTCGCGAGGGAGGATCACATTCGACCTCCCGGGGTTCCCGCGCGATCAGATCATGGAGGAGTACCGGATGTTCCACCGACGGGTCGGGCTCGCCGACGAGAAGGTCGCCGGCGCGCCGATCACGTGGTCGGACTCGCAGGCCGCGGCCACGGCCTGACGGGCGGGTCCCGGCCTTGATCCGCATCCGCCCGGATCACCTCCCGACGCTGCGGCGATTCCGTCGCGCGCTCGAGGAGTGGGGGTACGCTCGCGCCTGCGCCAGGCTGACGGATCCCGAGCCGGCCCATATGGCGCGCCACCTCGCCCGCGAATGCGCTTCCATGGAGCGACCTCCGGAGCTCGCCCAGGAGAATTGGACCCTGGTCGCCCTCTTCTTCCTCGGTCAGGAACAAGTTCGCGCCGAAGTCGAGCTAGTCCTCGACCCTGGGTTGCTCGAGGATCTCGCCCGGGTCGGCCTCGTCGACCTCGCCGGCGGCACCGTGAGGAGCGATCGTTACATGATCGTGCTCCTCGAGGATCTCCCGTTCATCGTCTCGCGCCTGCGGCACGCCCGGACCGAGGAGGGCTCCGTCGCCGTCTACTTCGGCCTGGACACGGTCGCGCTGGTGGAGCGAACGCGGGCGTGGGATGGCGTCGGGTCCGTCCTCGACCTAGGCTGCGGAGGGGGGATCGCGGGAATCCTGGCCGCGATCGAAGGGAGGGCGAGACGCGTGGGCGGAACGGACCTCTCTCCAGAGGCGGTCGAGGTCGCTCGCGCGAACGCGGCGATGTACGGCGTCGAGTACCATTGCCGTCATGGCGACCTCTATCGCCCCGTGGCCGGAGAGAGGTTCGACCGGATCCTTGCCGACCCGCCCGCGATTCCGGTTCCACACCAGATCGGACTCGCGATCCACGGCACCGGAGGTCCGACCGGAGACGCTCTCGTCCGCCGCGTCGTCGAGGGCGCGGTCCGTCATCTCGAGCCGGGTGGCGAGTTATACGCCGTCACGGAGGTCTACTCCTCTTCCGAGGATCACGCCCTCTTCCCTTGGCTCGAAGGGTTCGCGAGATCGGAAACCGGGCGGCACGTTCGCGTCGAGTTTCTCGGTTCGCGGCTCTTGCCAGAGGACTACTTTCTCGACCTCGGGAGGAATCTCCGCTACCTGCCGGACTGGGACCCGGCGCTCGAAGCGCTGGCGCCGGGGGAACGCGTAGAACGGCACGCCCGGTCCCTGGGCATCCGGTTTGGACACCTGATCGGAATCCAGCTACGCCTCCTCGCGGGTCGCCCATCGACCTTCGAGGCGGTCCAGACGGAGGCCTTCGCCAGGAACGGCCCCGAGATTCACCTGGATCCAGGAGCTTCTCAGGAAACCTGCCGATGAATCTCGCATTCTTCCATACCCTCGGATGCACCGCCGAGTGCGACCATTGCATCACTCACGCGGGACCTCGAGTGAGGCGCACGATGCCCTTCGAAGAGGCGCGGCGGATCGTGCAGATGGCCGCGCGATCGCGATACATCACGGGGATCATCTTCACCGGCGGCGAGAACCTGATCCACCGCCGGCAGATCCTCGAACTCGTGCGCGAATGCACGGAACTAGGGCTCAAGACGGAGATCATCACGAACGGCTACTGGGCGACGCGACCCTCCGCCGCCGCCGAGATCGCCGGGGCCTTCCGGAAGGCTGGACTCGGTCGGATGCACCTCTCCATCGACCGCTACCATCTCCCCTATGTCTCAGCCGAACGGATCCATGTCGCGCTCCAGGCCCTCGGGGACGCTGGGTTTCTCAGAGAGATCGCCTGCGTCGTCGAGCACGATCACGACGTCCCCATTCGGCCCCACGTGACCGAGATCCTCGCCCACGGTGGGTCCTTGCCCGCGGTGGGAGACGAGGCCGGAATCCGTGGCTTTCTCGAGACGCTCCGGACGTCGTGGCCCCGAGAACTCCTGGGCCTCCTCGAGAGGTATGGGATCGATCCGGCCGAGACGATTTTCGTCGAAGAGGCGGTCGCCCTGCGCGACCGCCTCCGGGCCGTCGAGCTCGCCGACCACATCGTCCAGTCTCGCATTCTCGTCCAGTACCAGGGTATGGCGACCGAAGGCCGCGGGAGGATCCTCCTGGGGAAGGAAGGCGAACCTCGCCACGTGGACCTCCTACCCGACGATCCCTGTGAATCAGTTGGCAGGAACCCCACGGTCATCCCCGAAGGCGGCTTCTCCCCGTGCTGTTCGAGCTGGGTGAACTTCCCCGGCCAGATTCTGGGCCAGCTCTTCAGCGAGGAACTCGACGATGTCCTCGATCGGATGAGGAACGACCCGATGGTGGACTTCATGTACCATCAGGGACCCCGAGCGCTGGCGAAGTACTTGCACGACTGCGGGCACGCGCTCCCCGATCGGTACACGCACCCGTGCCACACCTGCGGCGTCCTCCTGGAGTCCTACTCGCGCGAGGAGCTCATGAAACACATCGAGGCGTTCTACCTCCAGCATCCCGAACGGCGCGTCCTGACCGCACGCGGGGTCCGTCTCGTGCCGGAGTCCACCCTCCCCATCCCCTGAAGGTCCCTCCCGAGATGGATGCCAAGGAGGCCAGACGCTTCTTCGGATTCTTCCGGCCCGAGGGTAGCCGATGCGAACTTCGGCGCCGGGGGCTTTTTCTCGAAACGTCGGCGGATGGGATCCTCGCCGCCCTGGAGCGCATGGGGCACGACCCGTTGTTCCTCCCGGTCGAGAGCGGGCTCCCGAGGGCCTCGTGCTACGTGGGGCTCGTCCGGACCCTGCACTCGCCCTGGACACAGCTGTTCGAGGAGGCGGGTTCGGACTTCCTGGGTCCCGACCGCGCTCAGCACCTCTCGAGGGCGGCGGACGCCAGGGGCGTCTGGTACGACTACGACTTCTCGCTCGGCCGATTCCGACACCGAATGTGGCAAGGCGGGGATCCCGTCGACGGAGTCGATCTTTCCTCCGAGGCAAGGGAGCTGCCCCGACCTTGCGAGGAGTTCTTCCGTTTCCACCGAATGCGGGAGTGGGGGATCAGCGTCCACGACCTGGCGATCTGCCGGATTCCCTTCCCTCCAACCGTGCTCGTCGAGAGCTACTTCATACGGATCAGGGCACCCGTTCCTGGAGGCGCGCCTCCGGGGGCGCCGGCGAAGATCGCGTGAAAAAGGTCCTCCTCGTGGCTATGCCCTACGGTATCTCGCCGGTGATGGGCCTCGCGAGCCTCAAACCCTGTCTCACGAGAAGTGGGGTCGAGTGCGACGTCCGCTACTTCGGGCTCACGATGTTCGCGAAGTACTTCCCTCGAGGGCGGGAGGGGGTCCTCTGGATGGAGCACCTCACGGCCTACAGCTCGCTTGCGGTCGTGGGAGATTGGCTCTTCGCCAGGACGCTGTTCCCCGAACTCATGACCCCCCCGATCGCCCACGCGATGCTCGGAACCGGTTGCCGCTTCCAGGGGCGAGACGACGAGGTCGCCCAGTGCGTCCGATTCGCTCTGGACGTGGCCGATCGCATCCCCGAGTTCCTCGAGGACTGCATGGCCGCCATCGCGTGGCGGGACTATGCTGTCGTCGGGTTCACCTCCTGTTTCAACCAGACGCTCTCGTCGATGGCGCTCGCGGCTCTCATCAAGCGTCGATACCCCGAGATCGCGATCGTCGTCGGCGGTCCCAACGCCGACGGGGACATGAGCCGCGCGCTCCTCGCCGCCTTCCCGCAGCTCGATTACGCCTTCAAGGGGGAGGCCGAGGAGACGTTTCCTCGTTTCGCCCGCGCTCTCTTGAGCGGCGACGGGAACCCGTTCGAGACCCCCGGGCTCGTCGGGCGTCACAACCTCCGGCAAGTGGTCCCTCGCCCACTCGTTCGCGACCTCGACGCGACGCCCTTCCCCAACTTCGACGATTTTGTGGACCAGGCCCGGAGTCTGGGACTTTCGGAGGTCCTGGAACAGTTCCCCCTTGAGGGTTCCCGCGGATGCTGGTGGGGAGAGAAGCACCACTGCACGTTCTGCGGCCTGAACGGCCAGGGCATGGCCTACCGGCGAAAGTCCCCGGAACGAGTCCTGGCTGAGGTTGAGAGAGTTCGGACCCGTTTCGCTCCGCGGGAAATCATGTTCGTCGATAACATCATGGACTTCCGCTACTTCGATTCCGTGCTCCCCGAGCTCGCCCGGCGGCCGAGAGTCTCCCTCTACTTCGAGACGAAGGCGAACCTGCCCCACGAGAAGATGAAGATCATGAAGGAGGCCGGGGTGGACCGCATCCAGCCCGGGATTGAGAGCCTCTCGTCCAGCGTCCTCGCTCTCATGAAGAAGGGAACGACGTTCCTGCAAAACGTCGAATGTCTCAAGAACTGCCTCACCCTCGGAATCGAGACGGTGTGGACCCACCTCTATGGCTTCCCGGGTGAAACCCTCGCGGACTACCAGGACATCGTGGCGCGGATACCTGCGCTCCATCACCTCCCGCCTCCACTTGCCCTGGTGCCGGTGATCTGCGAACGCTTCAGTCCCTTCTTCGAGCGTCCGGAGGCGCTCGGGATGGCGAAGCTACGCCCCGCCCCTGAGTACGGCCAAGTCTACCCATTCGAGGCGGCGATGGTCCGCGAGCTGGCCGTCTTCTTCAAGTACGACTACGCGCAGCCTCGACCCGAGGGTCTCGACGAATTCATCGCGGGTCCGGTCGCGTCGGCCATCGAGCGCTGGCGCGACCGCTACCGGGCCGGCGCGAGGCTCGCGGTGGCGAGGATCGGCGACCGCGGAATCCTCGTCGACACGCGCGAGGAGGAAGGACGAGCCTGGCTCCTCGACCGAGTCGACCTCGCGATCCTAGAGGCCTTCGACTCCCCGTCGTCCGCGGCCAAGGCAACGAAGATACTGGGAGACGAGGCGTGCGGAACCACGAATGGCTCCTTGTTCCTGTGGGAGCTCCTCGGCGAACTCGGCCTTGGCGAAGCGGACGATCGGTGGGTCTTTTCGACGCTCGACCGCTTGGCCGAAATCGGTCTTCGGGTCGAGCGGCGGGCCGAGCCGTCCCCCGCGGGCCTCTCCGGGAGCGATTTCCTCGAGGAACGTCTGAATCTCCATCGAGCCCGGCGCTGGTTAGTCTCCGACAGAGGATCCGCCCTCTCCCTTCCCGAGCGACGGACGCGTGAAGAGCTGTTCGAGTTCGTCGCTTCCGACTCTCGAGTCCCCGAGCGAGCCTGGTGAGACGGGCTCAGACGGTTCAGTCGAGCTCCTTCATCTCCACCGGAGTCTCGTTGGGCGAACATGCACCGCAAAAGAGAGCGTTTCCGACGACGATGGCCTTCTTCACGCCGCCGGTCCCCGTGTACAGCGCGAGGATGTTCGGGAGGCTCTGCGCGTGGGCCTTGCAGACGGCGCGTCCGCAGAACGCGCAGGTGCCGTGTGCAGGTCGTTCGCAATGCCAGCAGTTCATCGGTCTCGTCTCCTCTCGCCTTCGTGCGTGGGATCGTACGCTGACATGCTATCCTAATTCCTCGGGGCTCCGGCATCGACAACAGCGGGACGCGTCCGGTCAGGGGAGAGCTTGATCGGAGCCGTCGCTATCCCGACTCGGGGGCGGCCGCGGAACGTCGCCCTTCTTCTCGACGAGCTCGTCGCCCAGAGGCGCGAGTACGGTCACGAGGTGACAATCCACATCTTCGATCAGTCGGATCTCGACGAGACCCGTTCCGTCGCCCTCGAGCGAGCTCGGGACGGGGTGCGCTACCACGGCCGCGAGGAACGCGCGCGCCTCGCGGAGATCCTCTCGTCCCGACTCGGATTCGATCCCCCTTCGGTCGCCGCGGTCCTCGGGCGAGGCTATGGGGGAAACCGGAACTTCGCCCACGCATCCCTGGCCGGGAGGCGCGTGGTCTCTATCGACGACGACGTGATGCCACGAAGCCTCAGGGGCGCCCCGCGACGAGCGCCCGAGCCGCCGGCGAACGGCGACCGGAGGGTCCTCGGCTACGGCGAATTCGCTCGTCCCGAAGCGGTCCGGGAAGAGCGATACGACTTCCTCGGCGCGATCCTGGGCCCGATCGGGCGCCTCCCCGCCGAGGCGAGCCTCCCGACCGCGAGCGGCATCGAGATCCGGGACCTCGGCGACGGATCGAAGGAATACCTCGCCCGGACCGACGGTCCCGTCCTCGACAAGCCTATCGTCATGGCAGCCCCCCAGATCAGCGGCGAACCCGATCTCCTGGCCGAGGCCGTCGACGAGCGAGGGGTCTGGACCTTTCGCGACTTCCACTCGGCGGTTTTCGAGCACGTCCTTGCGGGCGCCACGTGCTACGCGGCGGACCTCGCCGTTCTCGGCGACGTCCCCTTCGCTCCGACCGACCTCCGCTGCGAAGACGGGCTTTTTCAGCTCCTCGTGAACGCCCACGGCCGGGGGCTCTTCGCCTATCTCGGAGAGGACGTCGTCCACCGCCGGGGTCCCCGACCGCCCACCTCGCGACGCCGGGCGTTCCTCGACGAAGTCGCCGCCATCGCCCTCATGCACCTCGTCCGCTCGGCGATGTGGAGGACGGATTCGCTCGCCGGGCTAGGCGAGGGACTGAAGACCGAGGGGAGCCGGGCCCCGACGATCAGGGACGCCCTGGAATGGGCCGGGGAGCGGCTGGCCTCCCTCGCCCCGAAGGCCCCCGCAACCCCGGGAGAGCGTTCCGAACTCGAGGCTCGCGTGCGAGTCGAGGTCGAGGCCACGGCGGCCTGCTACTCCATCTGGGAACGCCTGTCCCGAATCCTCCTTGCGGACCCGATCCCATGAGAGGCACCGCCAGAACGGCCATCCTCATCACCTGCTGCGACCGTCCCGAAGCGCTCGAGCGATCGCTCCCCCAGATCCTCGCCCTCCAGGGCCCCGCTCTCGTCGTCGACGACAGTGCGGACCCGAGGAGTCGCGAACGCCACCGCCGGCTCGTCGAGGCAACGCGAGCGGAGTACCTGCCCATCCCCGGCACCCGCCGCGGACTCGCCGCCGCGCTGAACGTCGGGCTCAGCGTCCTCCTGGCCGATCCCGAGATCGAGTGGGTCTCGTACTTCCAGGACGACGTCGACGTCGATTCCGTGCTCCTCGAGGTCATGGCCGAAGTCTCGCACCCCGAGGACGCGCCGCTCGTGACGGGGCACGACGCGGCCGAGCACGAAGCCGTCTCGACCAGATCGACCCCCGGCGGGATCCTCTACCGGACCAAGAGGAGCTGCCGCGCGACCCACCTCCACGCGCATCGCAACTACTGGCTCGCGGTGATGCCCCTTCCGACTCGAAGACTCGGAGCGCCGTGTCTCGAGGCCGAAAGACCCGGCCCGGGCTCGTGGTCGGACGTCGACTGGTGGATCGCCACGTGTTCTCGACGGGCCGAGAGTCAAGCCGCTCGCGCGGCTCCCGAGGGTCACGTGCGCGTCGTCCCGGGTCTCGTCCGGACCTTTTTCCATCGCGCCGAGGACTCCCTCTGGGGCAACAATCAGCCGTGCGGCGCGGACCCGGAACTCTCCCGGAAAGCGATCGTCCGCTGGCTCTCGGCGCGCGGAGGTCGCCCCGGCGATCTATGAAGAACGTGGCGTTCTGCGTCAAGACCTTCGATCGGCCGGCGTGCGCGACACGCCTCGTCGAGTCGATTCTCGACCAGTATCCCGACGCGGCGATCTACGTCGCGGACGACGGTCGAGAGCCGGTCTCGGTTCCCCGGGCGACAGCCATCCGACTGCCCTTCGATTCCGGGATCTCCTCCGGACGGAATCGGCTGGTCCGGGAGACCCGGGAACCCTTCCTCCTCTTCCACGACGACGACTTCGTCTACGGCGATTCGACGAGGATCGAGATCCTGCTCGAGTTCCTGCTCCAGCACCCGGAGTTCGGGCTCGTCGCCGGGGCGGTCGAGATCCCGCCCGGGAGACGCTGGTCCTTTGAGGGCTGGCTCCACCTCCACGACGGGGTGCTCGAACATCGACCGGACACGTCGCCGGTCTCCGACGAGGTCCCGCCGTGGAAGGAGGTCGGGACCTGCATGAACTTCCTCCTCGCCCGACGGAGGGTCTTCGAGGCGGTACGCTGGGACGAGGAACTCAAGGTCGCCGAGCACGTGCCGTTCCTGGTTGACCTCGCCCGCGCCTCGTGCCGCGCGGCCTTCACCCCCGCCGTTGTCGTCGAGCACCACGTCCACTACGCTCCAGACTACGCCCGCTACCGTCTTCGGGCCCCGATCTACGAGGCGCTGGGTCTCGCCAAGCGAGGGATCCGCGAGTTCGTCGACTACTGGGGGAAGCGGACGTCGATCCCTTCCGTCGTCGAGGCGCGCCGGGCGGTCCACCTCATGGAGGAGGAACTCCGCCTCGCTCGGCCGTGACCGGATCCATCGGCGCCCTATCGACGAAGCGATCCAGATCCAGAACTCGCGCTCTCTCGAAGTCCAGACAATCGACCGCGAGCGCCAACCAGCGGCCGTCGACCGCGAGCGCGATTCCGCGTTCCTCGAGCACCGCGAGGAAAGGCTCCATAGTCCCGCCGTCCTCGGGAGAAGGGAGGAACTCGGCGCCGCGTCTCCGAGCCTCCTCGACGAGCGCGAGGTCGCGCTCCCCGTACCAGAGGCCGCCGAAGAGCGCCTCGACCATGCTCGGCGCGGTCAGAAACCCGTCGAGTCGCTCGGCCGGCCGAGCTCGCCGCAGGGCGTCGTGGACGAGGTGTCCCGCGTTCGAGAGAAGGAAGGACCGTGATCCGCCCGATCGTGTGTCGACGAGCAACGTCACTCGCTCCCCGCGCAGCTGGAAGAAGGAGGCGCCGGCATGGAAGGATTGGATCCAGGCCAGCACGGCTTGCCAGAGCCGATCCGCATAGGGAAGACTGTTCCCTTGGGGGAGATCCGAATCGAAGTGATAGGAAAGACGAAACCGCGCTTCCCGGCTCAGCCCGCGATAGTAGTCCTCCGTGCCCTTCCAGGGGCGCACGTTTCGAAATCCGAAATCGTCTCTCCTCTCAAAATAGGGACTGAATCGGTCGAGGGTCACGGGAACGGGGCGATTGGGGGGAGGGAGATGCGCCAGGCGGGGCATGAGCCGAACCGCCTCGGCGTAGGACTCCTCCCTCTCGCCGGGGAATCCGTAGAGATAGGACCAGACCGGCCGGACCCCGTGGATCTCGCACCATTTCAGGGTCTCGATGTTCTGGTACCCCCGCACACCCTTCCTCATCAGCGTCAAGATGTCGCTCGAGAGATTCTCGATCCCGGGCTGGATCGACCGGATTCCGGCTCGGACGAACAGCCGGACCTCGTCTTCCGACAGGTTGGACTTCGTCTCGTAGAAGAGATCGAACCCCTGGCCCTCGAGCCGCGGCAGGACCTCGGTCAGGTAGCGGCGATCGAGAATGTTGTCGACTGTGTAGAACTTCGAGACGCCGTGTCGCTCCCGGAGAGCGTGGAGTTCGGCCACGACGCGGTCCGGGGATTTCGACAGATACCTCATCGTCGCGGCGTTGAGGCCGCAAAAGGTGCAATGGTGCTTCTCGCCCCACCAGCAACCCCGCGAGGTCTCGACAGGCAGGGACAGCCGTAGCGCGCCCTCGAGGCGAAGGTAGGGCCGAGGGACCTGCTGGAAGTAGTCGTCGAACTCCGGGAGGGGGAGGTCGTCCATGGAACCGCGCGGCGGGGGTGGTCCTCCGGTCGAGACCCCTTCCCGACCTCGTGTCACGAGTCCTGGCAAGGACTCGAGGCTCTTCCCCGCCCCGAGGCGGCGAACGAGAGCCGGCAGCGTCGCCTCCGCCTCTCCCTGCACGACGAGGTCGATCCAGGCGAACGAAGCGAGCATCTCCTCTCCCATCGAGCCTTCGCAGTTGGCGCCCCCGAAGACGATCCGGATCTCCGGGTTTCGCTCCTTGATGCGCCGGGCGAGGGCCAGCGAGGAGGCGTTCTGATTGAAGGTGGTCGAGAAACCGATGACGTCGTAGGCGCCCCAATCGCGGGAAACATGGCAGTGGTCGATGAACTCCCGGGCTCGAAGTCCCTGTCGCTCGATGGTGTCCGCGATCTCGTCGGCGGCGGTCTCCGTGAACTGCCCCATCCCGCGTAGCCGACGACGAAGAGTCTCCACCCGGGCGAGGAACTCCTCGTGCCCTCCACGATCCCAGAGGGCGTCCGCGAAGAAACTCTCGCCGAGGTCCTCGCTCCCCGCCAGGAGCTCGTAGACGAGGACGGAGTCGACCACGGGGCCCATGGTGCCGTAGCTCCGGAATCCTCGAGGCGACCTCGCCCCTTCGCTTTCGGGGGCCCGTACCACCTCCGGCCAGTAGAAGCGGAAGAACTCGAGGGAGCCATAGAAGATCGCGGACTCGATTCCGTCGCGCCGCAGAGCGCTCTTTAGTAGGCTCGCGCCCAGAGAGGGGGTTACGCTGGGCGTGAAGGGAAGAACGACCAGGCAGACCTTCATGCCGCGTTAGCAGCCGGTGGGAAAAGTCATTCGGGCTGCGCGCGGCTCTTTCGGCCGATCTCTTCGTTGCTCGGCCGCGGCGTAGCAGGGCTACGCCTGGGGGGTACCCGCGAAGCGGGTCCGCGCCTCGATCTCGGCCGAAATAGCTCGCGCTCGTCTTCAAAGCACTTTTCCCACAGGCTGCTAGCCTCGAGCGCCGCAACGACCGAGTCGACGATCCTCTCGCGCCCACCCGGCGGCACGAGCGAGCAGGCCCGGGAGCCAAGGCGGGCCTGTTCCCCGGCATCGCTGGCGAGCCTCGCGAGGCTCGCCAGCGTGAAGGGGATCGCGGCGCCGGACGAGACCAGCGCCATGTGGAGGTAAAACTGGTTGATCGCGGTCTGAACGAGGACGGTCGGCTTCCCGAGATGACACGATTCGAGCGCAGTGCCTGACGCGGAGGTGAGGACGATCGAAGCACGCGCGAGTTCGCGCGCGAACTCGTCTCCTTTCAGCCCGTCCAGTCGCCGGATTCGACGCCGCGGCACGAGGGTCGACTCGAGCCTGGCCGCGAACTCCGTCGAGAGGAAGGGTGCGCTCCCGGGAACGAGCGTGATCACCTCGGGGTCTCCTTCCTCGGGTTTGAGGCCGCGGAAGTCGTTTCGCAGGGGATAGTACTCGAAACCGACGAGCCGGATCGCGTCGAGATCCCGATACAGGCAGTCGAGGAGGCCGTAGGGCGAGTCCGCGTGGCTCGAGTAGTTGATGACGAGATCGGCGTCCGTGACCCGGCCAAAATCGTCGAACTTGGCCACGAAGATCCCCTCGCGGCGCGGGAGATCGTAGGCGGGGATCCCGAGCCCATCGACGAGGTAGACCGCCCCCTCCGCGATCGTGCCCGGCGGAGGCGCGAAGAGGAGTTCGGCGCGGCCGCCGCGGGCCTCCCATTCCTCCTTGATGGCGGAGCAGCGCATCTCGTGCCCCTGGCCGAGGAGGAAGAGAGAACGCTCATCGTGAGCGTAGACTCGTGGTACGGTGTGGATCCACAGATCCGGAAGCGCCATCTTGAGAACAGGATACACCGAAGCGGAGTCGAGTCGATGATTGAAAGGAAGCTCCACTTCGTGTGGCTCGGAGGGAGCCCGCGGGGAGCGATCCTCGGACGATGCCTCCGGTCGTTCCACGAGCACTGTCCCGGGTTCGAGATCGAAGAATGGAACGAGAGCCGGATCCCGCGCGATCCGTACCTCGAGTTCTGCCTGGAGCGGAGGAGGTGGGCCAACGCTTCCAACTACCTGCGACTGTGGATCCTCCATGAACACGGCGGCATCTACGTCGATACCGACATGGAGGTGCTTCGGCCCCTCGACGACCTTCTCGAGACCGACTTCTTCGCAGGGTTCGAGGGCGTCGGCCTCTGCCGAGTCGGGGAATGGCTCCCGGATCGAGAGGTTGCCATCGTCAACAACGCCATCATGGGAAGTCGGAAGAGGAATCCGTTCCTGGCCCGCTGCCTCTCTCAATACTCTCGAATCTTCGATGGCGGAGAAGCCGCGAACCTCTCGGGCCCCCATTTTATGACCTACATGCTCGCCGGAGACGGCCTTCCGCTCGCCGGCTGGGCGGTCGAACGGGATCTCCGACGAGGGGAAGTCACCATCCACGCGCGAGAGCGGTTCTATCCGATCGGGTGGGACGGGAGTGGCGAAGTCGGAGCGGCATCGTTCACGCTCCATCACTGGATGGCATCGTGGCAACGATGAAGGAGAGTCGCCCGCCGGCCTAGGGCCCGCGCAGGGAACGAGCTCCGCGCCCATCGCATCCTCTCTGCCCGGCTTCGTGCCGTCGCCTGGTCGTTTCGAGGGCGTCGCGCGTCCTGCGGCCGAAGGGGGAGAGTCCCCTCTCGACCGCCGTCAGGCCCAGATCAGACGCTTCTTGATGCCTCGTTTCGTCACGTGGGTTTCCACGTCCTCCTCGAGGAGCATGTCCAGGATCTGCTGGCGCGTCGTCTCGTCGAGGGTCGTCCAGCGGTAGTTCGTGCGATTCCTCGAGAAGAACTCCTCGATCCGGGGCTGCGGGATCCGCTCCCGGAGCTTCTTCTCGAGGACGTAGATCTCGACGTGGTTCTCGACGTCATCGAGCGTGAACCCCTTCTGCTCGAGCCACGCCTGCGTGTCGGCGGACGAGTGGAGATTCAAGGCGCGCCGGTAGGCGTCAACCGCCCGCTGGAGTTCGTCGTCCGTCACGGCGACCCCCGACTCCTTCGCCATCTCGGGCAGCGCGAACACCCGAGAGAGCCAGACGAGCTCCATCCACCATCGCCCGGACAGGCGCAAGTGCTTCATGGCCTCTCCGAGCGTCATCGAGACGCCCTCGAAGAGTCGTGTACCGAGCGGGTTCGCGGTGACTTCGGCTGCCATGGTCCGGCCTCCAAGTACTCGATGGATCGTATCTCGATGTGGTCATGCTACCCCATCGATTCGCGTGCGTCACCAGAATCGCGACGATTGGGCGCGGCGGTCTATTGACTCGGCCGGGGAATGAGCGCATGATGTAGGAGTCGGCTCACACGAATCCTTGGAGGACTGGCGATGGCGCGGACGAAGATTTGCGATCTCCCGAAGGAAGAGCAGGATGTCGAGGGCTTCGGGTTCTCGCGGCTGGGCGGTCCCTTGACGCTCCAGAAGGTGAGCAGCCAGGCATCGTGGACCTCGCTGGGTGGATCGACGGCCCTGGTCAACCAGTTCGGATCGAAGACCCTTGCGATCTCCAACTACTTCTCGGGCCTGAACAAGACTGGAGTCCTCGCCGGGTAAGCGGGATCGCCGAGCATCGCGAGCGTCCGGTGGGCTGATCGGGACTAAGGGGCTGTGAGGAAATAACTGCTACATTCGGCCGGCTGCGGCGCCGCCAGGCTGCGTTGCGCCTCCTCAACAACCGACTCCGTTAGGTTGTTTCGTCGGCGCGCCTTGCCTGGCGGCG
>JACQVV010000306.1 GCA_016209595.1 Planctomycetota bacterium | reverse complement strand
TGCTGGGGTCGCTCGACATCGTGATGGGTGAGGTCGACCGATGAACCACCTCTTCTTCCCGGCCACCGTGAACCTGGCGGGCGAGATCGAACGCCTCGTGGGGCTCCCCGAAGGCCTCGACTGGCTTTTTGCCCCCCTCCTCATGCTCGTCGGGTGCGGGCTCATCCTCGCCATCCTCACGGTCTACTCGCTCTTCGCGGTCTGGCTGGAGCGCAAGGTCTCGGGACACGTGCAGTGCCGCCTCGGGCCGATGGAGGTCGGACCCCACGGACTCCTCCAGACGGTCGCGGACGGGATCAAGCTCATCGCCAAGGAGGACATCATCCCGCGGCAGGCGGACCGGGCCCTCTTCATCGCGGCGCCGATCGTCATCTTCGCGGGGGTCTTCGTCGCGTTCCCCGTGATCCCGCTCGCCGAGAACTTCGTGGTCGCGGACCTCAACCTCGGGATCTTCTTCATCGCCGCGGTGGGGTCGATCGAGGCGATCGGGGTCATCATGGCGGGCTGGGCCTCGAACAACAAGTGGTCGCTCTTCGGGGCCATGCGAACCGCGACGCAGGTCGTGAGCTACGAGGTTCCCCTGGGGGTGTCGCTCCTCGCGGTGATCGTGGCGGCGGGGTCTTTCAGCCTGCGCGAGATCGCCCGCCAGCAGGGGGTCGGCTTCTACGGCGACGGCGGCTGGTTCTGGTGCTGGTACCTCTTCCGCAATCCCTTCATGCCCGTCCTCTTCCTCATCTTCTTCATCGCCGCGCTCGCCGAGTGCAAGCGCAACCCGTTCGACCTGCCGGAGGCCGAGAGCGAGCTCGTGGCCGGCTACCACACCGAGTACAGCGGCATGCGCTTCGCGATCTTCTTCCTGGCCGAGTACTCGGCGATGCTCCTCGTCTGCGCCGTCGCATCGGTCCTTTTCCTGGGCGGGTGGTACACGGGGATCCCCGCCCTCGACCGGCTCGAAGGCGCCGCGGGCGTCCTCCTGGGCACCGGCACGATCGCGGCCAAATCTATGTTCCTCGTCTTCGTCCAGATGTGGATCCGCTGGACCCTTCCGCGCGTCCGCCTCGACCAGGTCATGTACTTCTGCCTCAAGGTGCTGCTCCCCTTCGCGGTCGTCTCGCTCGTCGGCGTCGCCCTCTGGGAGCAGTACCTTCCCCACAAGGTCTGGTTCCTCCCCCTTCAATAGACGGACCACCCGGTCCGCCGGGGAAAGCTTCCCATGCACACCGACATCTACTACCCGATTCTCTTCTGGGTCTTCGCCGGGACGACGGTGCTCCCGGCCCTCGCGCTCGTCTTCGTCAAGGACATCGTCCGCTGCGCGTTCCTGCTCATGCTCTCGTTCAGCGCCCTCGCGGCGATCTTCCTCCTCCTGGGCGCGGAGTTCCTCGCCTTCACGCAGATCCTGATCTACGTCGGCGGCATCCTGATCCTCATCCTCTTCGGCGTCATGCTCACCAACCGCGAGCCGATCCTCGTCCGGCGGGCGAAGACGGTCGGCCTCGTCGTGCCGGGCGCCCTCTGCGCGGGCCTTGTCCTCGCCGGACTCGTCTACGTGATCTGCACGGTCGGGTGGAACACCAAGGCAGGCAATGAGAAGCGGGTCTACCTCCTTTCCCGAGATTCCCGCGATGCCGGCGACCCGGAGGCGAAGCCCGCCGACCCCCACTCCCTGGACGGATGGGTGGAGGAAGAGGACGGCGGCCGCGCGATCGTCGTGCGGGACAAGGAGGAGAGGATTCTCGCCCGATTCGCCCGCGAGAAAGGGACGAAGGACGACGAGGACGAGGACAGAAAGTACGTCGCGCGGGACCTCGTCCGGCTCGCCCTGGTCGAGCTCGCGAGGGAGACCCTCCCGGGCGGCGAGCCCGGCGCCGAGGCGGTCGCACGGGACGAACGGGGGAACGAGAAGCGCCGCGCTCTCTGGGGCCGGATCGAGGGAGAGATCGGCGCCAAACTCGTTCTCGTCGCGCGCGCCGGGAAGTCGCCCGTCGCCACGTTCGAGAAGAAGACGCGCGTCCTAGAGGTTCGCACCGTGCGCGCTCTCCTGGGAGAAGAAGCGGAACTCCCGAAGTCGCTGGGTGGCGAACCGGCCGATGAGGTCGAGCTCGCGCTCTACGAGAACGCGGCGAATCGATCCGAGGTGATCGCGATCGAGGCGATCGCCGACGAGGATCGCCCGGTCCACGCCTACTCCGCCGCTCCGGGCGCGCGGCTCGCCCTCGCGGCACGGCGCGTGGACGAGGTGGTGGGTTCGGTAGGGCCCGCCCTCGACGAGACGCCGGTCGCCATCGGCAAGGCCCTCATGACCGACTTCATCTTGCCCTTCGAGGTGGCGAGCGTGCTCCTCCTCGCCGCGCTCGTCGGGGCGACCATGATCGCCCGTAGAGGGGGCGTGGAAGGCGCGCAGAAAGGCGGTGTGGAAGGTGCTCGTTGACATCGGCCTCGTCCATTACCTCCTCCTGGGAGCCGCGCTCTTCGCCATCGGGGTGGCGGTGATCATCGTTCGCCGGAACGGCGTCGCGGTGCTCATGGGCCTGGAGGTCATCCTCGCCGCCGCGAGCGTCAACTTCATAGCCTTCAGCCGCTTCTCGACCGGGAACGTCAAGGGGCAGGTGGTGACCATCTTCATCATCATGCTCGCAGCGGCAGAGGCCGCCGTGGCCCTCGCGATCGTGCTCAACATCTACCAGCACTTCCGGGGGATCGACGTGGACGAAGTGAGCACCCTCAAGGAATAGGAGGAGCCGCTCGACATGGGACTCACCAACGCGGACCTGGTGATCCAGGTATCGCTTCTCGTCCTCGCCCTGCCGCTCGTGGCGTTCGTGATCCAGATCTTCTTCGGGCGCTTCCTTCCCGCCGGAGGAGACTGGCTTCCCACGGGGGCGATGTTCGTCGCCGCGGTGCTCTCTGCCTATCTTTTCGCGACGCGCGTCTACCCGGGCCAGGGCATGGAGCCAGTCGTCTGGAAGCACACCTGGTTCGAGGTGTCGCGCTTCGCGTCGGCCTCGAGTTTCAAGGTGAACCTCGGGATCACGGTCGACAACATGGCCGTGACGATGCTCACCATGGTCTCGGGCGTGAGCTTCCTCATCCACCTTTTCAGCTGGGGGTACATGGCGGGCGACAGGCGCTATCCGCGCTTCTTCGCCTACATGTCGCTCTTCACGTTCTCGATGCTGGGGCTCGTGCTCGTCAACAACCTCTTCTTCCTCTTCATCTTCTGGGAGCTCGTCGGCGTCTGTTCGTACCTCCTGATCGGCTTCTGGTATGAGAAGAAGTCGGCCCAGAACGCGGCGAACAAGGCCTTCATCGTGACCCGCGTGGGGGACATCGGGTTCCTCCTGGGCATGATGCTCGTCCTCTACTACGTGGGGTCGCTCGACTACGAGACGGTCTTCTACTCCGTCGAGAACCCCGCCGGGATCTGGCAGTCTGCCGCGGGGGATCCCTACATGAAGTGGGGCCTCCCCGCGCTCACCGTCGCCGGGATCCTCGTCTTCTTCGGCGCGGTGGGCAAGAGCGCGCAGTTCCCCCTCCACGTCTGGCTGCCCGACGCCATGGAGGGGCCGACGCCCGTCTCGGCGCTGATCCACGCGGCCACGATGGTCGCCGCCGGTGTCTACATGGTGGCGCGCCTCTTTCCTTTCTTCGCCGGACCCGGGTTCTTCCACGGCGACTTCTACCACAGCCAGACGCTTACCTTCATCGCGCTCACCGGAGGGATCACGGCCCTTCTCGCGGCAACGATCGCGGTCGTCCAGTACGACATCAAGAAGGTCCTCGCCTATTCGACGATCAGCCAGCTCGGCTTCATGATGATCGGCCTGGGCGTGGGCGCGCTCTGGGCGGGGATGTTCCACCTCATCACCCACGCCTTCTTCAAGGCGCTCCTCTTCCTCGGGTCGGGCTCGGTGATCCACGCCTGCCACCACGAGCAGGACATGAGGAAGATGGGAGGGCTCCGGAAGAAGCTCCCGATCACCTATTGGACCTTCCTCGCGGGAACGCTCGCGCTCGCGGGAGTGCCGTTCATGAGCGGCTTCTGGTCGAAGGAGCCGATCCTCGGCGCGGCGCTCTCCTTCGGGATCTTCCGCGGCTCCTGGTATCACTATGCCCCGTTCGCCTGCGGGATTCTTGCCGCGCTCCTCACCGCGTTCTACATGATCCGCGCCGTCGGCATGACGTTCCACGGCGACCCCAAGGACCACCACGTGTACGAGCACGCCCACGAGTCTCCCTGGGTCATGACGGCGCCCCTCTGCGTGCTCGGCGTGGCCGCGGTGATCGCGGGCGGGATCGGTCTCCCTGGAGTCGCCTCGGATTCGAAGCTCGCCTGGACGACCGACTGGATGAAGAAGCGCGTGAACGCGGAGGCCCTCTACGACTGGACGATCCAGGTCCGGGGGGATCTCCAGGAGCGCGGCCAGTTCGAGCTCCCCAGGGGAGCTTCGGCCGGCCGCTCGGATCTCGCCGCCTCGGGCGGAGGAATCGTGGCGCCCGAGCCCGCCGCACTCGAGATCGATCCCGCGCTCACGGAGCTCGTGGACCACGCCGAGCACCAGGCGCATTGGCCTGGTTTCGCGGCCGGGATCGGCGTCGCGGCGCTCGGCATCCTCTTCGGGTGGCTCCTCTTCATCGGCCCCTGGAAGTCGAAGGACCTCGTGGCCGGAACCCAGCTCCTCCAGTGGGCGAAGAGGGTGCTCGCCAACCTCTACTGGATCGACTGGTTCTACTACAAGACGTTCTTCGCCGGCGTCCACGGGGCGAAGCACTTCGCCCGGCTCTTCGACAAGTACGTCCTCGACTTCCTGATCGACACCGCGGCGAAGCTGGTCGAGCGGATGAGCTGGGTTTCCGGCCGCTTCGACTACTGGGCCGTGGACGGCACGGTCCGCATGACGGGCGAGGCCGTCCTGGAAGGCGGCGAGCAGGCGAGAAAGACCCAGACCGGCCGGCTCCAGGAATACCTCTCCATGTCAATCCTCCTCATCGGCCTCATCTTCCTCGTCGCGATCGTGGTTCGCACATTCGCCAAGTAGTTCGCTCGACTCGGAGGTTCTCGTCCGATGCTCCTCACGCTCTCGATCTTCATCCCGCTCGTGACGGCGCTCCTTGCCATCTTCATCCCGGCAAGGTACGCGAACGCCGTGCGGATCTTCTGCCTCGCGGGGTCGCTCGCCACGCTCGCGGTCGTCTCGATCGTCGTGATGAACTACAACGACGACGACCAGACCGACCCGAACCCCCATCACAAGAGCCAGAACCTGCTTTCCGTCCTCGGCAGGAAGATCGATGCGGCGGTGGCCGAGGCGGTCCCCACCGCGGACAAGGAGGAGAGCGACCTCCCCGAGCCGGCACTCGAGTGGCTCGTCGCCGATGAGGAATACTCGGTTCACGCCGCGGACCTCAAGAACGTCCCCATCACCGAGCGCGACTGGAACCTCCTCCGGCTACGCGAGAGAATCCGGAGCGCGGCGCGCGACAGGGCGAGCTGGAGGGATTCCGGGCTCCAGCAGGACGTGCTCGCACTCTTCGGAGGGTTCCCGGAGGCGGAGCGGCCGGTCCTAGACCAGGATGCCTACGACCGTGTCCTGGAGCTTCAGCTCGCGACGGGGACAGCCGACCAGCGGCACACCCAGGCGAGCCATGTCCGGTTCGTCGAGTTCACGAACTGGATCCCCTCCTTCCGGATCCACTACTTCGTCGGCGTGGACGGGCTCTCGATCCCGCTGGTCTTCCTCACGGCCTTCCTGACCGTGCTTTGCCTCGTCTACAGCTGGTACATGGATAAGGCGACCAAGCCTTTCTACATCCTGTTCCTCCTCATGGAGACGGGCCTCATCGGGGTCTTCTGCGCGCTCGACTTCTTCCTCTTCTACGTCTTCTGGGAGATCGTGCTCCTCCCGATGTACTTCCTGATCGGGGTCTGGGGGGGCCCCCGGCGGATCTACGCGGCGATCAAGTTCTTCATCTACACGCTCGTGGGCTCCGTGCTGATGCTCGTGGCCATGCTCGTCCTCTACACGGAGTCCGAGCCCGCCACGTTCAACATGCTCACCCTCATGTCCACGGCCCCCGGCTTCGCCCGCGGGGTCCAGCACTGGCTTTTCGCAGGCCTCTTCATCGCCTTCGCGATCAAGGTCCCGGTCTTCCCCTTCCACACCTGGCTCCCTGACGCCCACGTCGAGGCCCCGACGGCGGGTTCGATGGTGCTCGCCGGGGTCCTGCTCAAGATGGGGGGCTACGGCCTCTTCCGGGTCGCGTATCCCATGCTCCCTCTGGCTGCCAACAGCACGTTCTTCTTCTGGCTGGTCGGCGGGTTGGGGATGGTGAATATCGTCTACGGAGCGCTCGCGGCGATGGCGCAGAAGGACTTTAAAAGCCTCGTCGCCTACAGCTCGATCAGCCACATGGGCTTCATCCTGCTCGGCCTCGCGGCCGGGACGGTCGCCGGGTACACGGGCGGCATCTTGCAGATGTTCAACCACGGCATCTCGTCGGCCATGATGTTCTGTCTCGTCGGCTGCATCCAGCACCGGATCCACCACCGGAACCTCGACGACATGGGCGGGTTCGGGAATCAGATGCCCTACTTCACCGGGATCGCCGTCGTGGGTTTCTTCACGGCGCTCGGCCTCCCGGGCCTCTCCGGCTTCATCAGCGAAGCGCTCACTTTCCTCGGGTGCTTCGAGGCGGGCGCCGCCTACCACGGCTTCCCCTACGCGCGGATCCTCGTCTACGTCTCGCTCGCGGGCGTCGTCCTCACCGCGGGCTACATCCTCTGGTCGATCCAGCGGGTTTTCCTGGGGACGACCCCGGAGAAATACAAACACGAGCACGACATCAACCTCCGCGAGGCGATCGCGCTTGTGCCGCTCGCCGTCTTCTGCGTCCTCTTCGGGGTCTGGCCGGCCCTCATCCTCGACTACATGGATCCGACGATCCAGGCGATCGTGGAAATCGTTCAGCACCCGCTCACCAGCGCGGGCCTCTACGCGCACCCATAGCGGAAGGATCTCCCGATGCCCGTCGATCTCCAGTCCTCGAACTACGACGTCTCGCCCGGGCTCTTCGAGAGCCTGCGCGATCAATTCACCGCGGACGCGTGGCTCTATCTGCCCGAAGGCTCGCTCGTCGCGACGATCCTCGTCCTCTTCCTCGTGACGCTCGTCGTGCCGCGCCGCGGACAGAAGCACATGGCCTGGCTCGCCCTGGCCGGGCTTCTCGCAACCCTCTTCACGCTCCCCTCGGTCGCCTCCCACGAACCGACCCTTCTCTTCCAGGGGATGGTGGCGAGCGACTCGTTCGCGGTCTACTTCAAGGCGATCTTCGTCCTCGCGACCATCGCGGTCGTCTTCCTCTCCTGGCTCGACCGCGGGCTCGACGGGCTCCCGATGGGCGAGTACTACGCGCTCCTCCTCACGAGCGTCCTGGGCATGTTCCTCCTCGCCTCCGCGACCGACATTCTGATGCTCTTCATCGGGCTGGAAACGGTATCCATCCCGACGTACATCCTGGTGGTGTACCGGAAGCACCGGAAGGACTCGGCGGAGGCGGCCCTGAAGTACGTCGTCTACGGCTCGGTGTCCGGGGCGGTCATGATCTACGGCCTCTCCCTCTTCTACGGCTTCACCGGCTCGACGTCGCTCGCCGCCCTGTCCTCGCTCGGGGCGGTCGGCGGCGTGAACGAGGCGGTCCTCGTGATCGCGGGGGTCCTCGTCTTCGCCGGCTTCGCCTACAAGATCTCCGCGGTGCCCATGCACTTCTGGGCGCCCGACATCTACGAGGGCGCGCCCACCGCCGTGACGGCCTTCCTCTCCGTCGGCTCCAAGGCGGCGGGCTTCGCCGGCCTCATGCGGCTCCTCTACGCGATGAACATGGGAGTCGGCCTCGTGGACGTCGAACAGGCGACGCACCACCTCGACTGGGCGACGATCCTCTCCGTCGTAGCCGCGGTCTCCATGACGTTTGGGAACCTCGCCGCGATCTTCCAGACGAACGTCAAGCGCATGCTCGCCTACTCGTCGATCGCCCACGCCGGCTACATCCTCATGGGAGTCGCGGCGATCCAGGGAGGCTACGCCGAGGCCGCCCAGGCCGTGGGCTACTACTTCCTCGCCTTCCTCTTCATGAACCTCGGCGCCTTCGCCGTCGTCATCCTCTTCGCCAATCGCCTCGGGAGCGAGTCGATCGACGACTATCGGGGGCTCGGCGCCCGCGCGCCGCTCGCAGCGGTCTCGCTCACGATCTGCCTCCTCTCGCTCGTCGGGATCCCGCCGACCGGCGGCTTCGTCGGGAAGCTCCTCCTCTTCCAGGTCGCGATCGGCGCGGGGATGTACTGGCTTGCGATCGTCGCCGGGCTCAACACCGCGGTCTCCGTCTACTACTACGTGCGCATCGTGAAGAACATGTTTTTGGAAAAAGGCGAGGAGGGAGCCCCGGCGCTCTCGCTTCCCGTGCTCGGAAACGGGGTGGTCCTCGTCCTCACGGCGGGCGTCATCCTCCTGGGAACCTTCTTCGCTCCCGCCGCTCGATGGGTGAAGGGTGTCGCCGTTGAGATGCCCGAGCGTTCTTTCCCCCCCGGGGTGGCCGGCGCCTCCGAGGGGTCGGTCTCGAGCGCCCAGGAGTAATCCGATGGACACCTCGACCCGCGTCTCCCGCCTCAACGCCTGCTTCACGGTCCTCGCGCGCGGGTTCCTCCCCTACCTCCGCGAATCCATGGGACCCGACCTCGCCCTCCCGTGGCAAGATCTCTCTCCCGATCTCAAGGCCCTTCTCGCGAACGCGATCCGGGAGGACGAATCCCACGTGCTCGAGGTCCTCGACCGGATCGAGGAGCTCGGCGGGAAACCCGAGCTCTCCGCGGGGAACTTTCCTTTCCTCGACTTCTATTTCAACTATGTCGAGGCCGACTACCTCGCCCGCATAGCCAGAGGGCGCCTCCAGGCCGACCTCGCCTCCTTCGAGAAGGCGGCGGCCCCGCTCGCCACAGACTCCAAGCTCGGCGAAACCGTCGCCCGGATCGCGGCCGAGAAGAAGGCTTTCGTCCACCGTCTCGAGGATTGGCGCGCGAAGCGCGCCGCCCCCGCCGCGGCTGCCCCGGGCACAGCGGTGAAGTAGCCCCAACATTCCGGATCGCCGCGGGCATCTCCCCTTGACCCCAATGTTGCATAATCTCGCCCCGTCAGGCGGCCGCTTTCGGCCACCAGCGGTCTTGCTCGTCCTCGGCGGGGCCTCCGGCCCCGCCTGCGGCTCGCGCAACCGCTGGTGACTCGAAATCGGCTCGCCTGAACGTCCGCATGCCAAGGCCCTGCGGGCCTTTGCATGCGGACTCGGGCCGATCTTATGCAACACTGGGGTTGATTCTCCTCTCGGCACGGGATACCATCCCGCCCCTCGATTGTGGAAGCATGCGCTGGACGCGGAGATAGCGAAGATGAACCGAATTCGTGCGACGCGCGGGACGATCTGGATTCTCTGTCTTGCCATCGCAAGCGCGGGCTGTAGGCACCATGCCCAGATCGATGTCGAGGCTCCTGGCGCGACGAACGTCGTCGTCGATTCGCTCGACCCTGGCATCGCCGTCAACGGACAGATCGTCGAGGCGCGCAGCGGGTTTCCCGAGAGCCACACGATCCGCGTGTCGGCGAATGGATTCCACCCCAGGGACATGATCCTCCAGAAATCGTACCGGGCCGACGTCTCGCTCGTGCTCATCCTCTTCGGGATCATCCCCTACTTCTTCACCGCTCGCCTCGAAGAACGCTATGCCGTGCGGCTCGAACCGATGCTCGTCGCGCCCCCGCCCTCCCCCGAGCCGCCTCCGGACTCCGGTCGGCCCGGTCCCGAGGGAGGCCGATAAGGAGTAGTGTCCTCCACTCCCGCCGAGGGGAAGAAGCGGTCTCGATTTCTTGCCCGGTGGCGCCGCCGGGCGATCGCCTTTCTCGGCGGGAGCCTGGTCGCCTTCTTCGTCGGCGAAGTGGCCGTACGGCTCTTCACCGACCAGGAGACCTCGCGCTTCGAGTACCACCGCGAGTTCGGGTGGCGTTATCGTCCCCACGTCCGCTTCCCGTACGTGACGGCGCACTCCCGCGCGACCGTAGAGTCCAACGCCGACGGTTTTCGCGACGCCGACTTCGCGCCCGCGCGGCAGGCCGGCGTGGCGCGAGTGCTTTTCTTGGGCGACTCCTTCACGGAGGGGAGGCAGGTCGAGATCGAGGAGACATTCCCGAGAGCGGTCGAGAGGATCCTCGCGGAGAAGGGCGTCCGAGCCGAGACGATGAATTACGGCCTTTCGGGCTATGGGACGGCCCAGGAGTACGAGGTCCTCAAGGCGTTCGGACCCCGGTATCGTCCGGACGCGGTCGTCCTCGGGTTCCTCCACCACAACGACATCCGGAACAATAGCGAGATTCTCGAACCCGAGAAGGTCCGCCCGTTCTACCGACTCTCCGAGGGAGGGGGAATCGAACCGGTCTACCCGGAGCTCCCCGAACCCTCTCTGTTCGTGCGCGCCGCGCGGCACTCGAAGCTTCTCTACTTCCTCCGCGACCGCCTCGAGGCCGCGAACGCCCGCTTCGGAGGGGGGAATCTCGTCGACAATTTGATGGGCAGGACCCCCGAGGAGCTCGTGGCCGAGGGGGAGATCCCGCCGCAATACCTCGCCCAGCCGCCGGCCGACTTCCAGGAGGCCGAGGAGATCACGCGAAGGCTCCTCGTCCGGGTGGCGGAAGAATGCACGAATCAAGGGAGCGTTCCCGTCGTCGTCCTTCTCGCTGAGACGCTCGATCTCGACGTCGCCCGCCATCCGGAGAAGGCCCGCTTGGAGGGGATCGACTTCGAGCGCCCGTACCGGCTCTTCGCCGAGCACTGTCGCGCGAACGGGATCCCCTGCCTCGATCTCCGCCGGCTGCTCCTCGAGTGCGGCCGCGATCCTCTGGAGCTCTACGTCCCGGAGGAGGGCCACTTCTCCGCCGCCGGCCACGAGGCCGCCGCGCGGGCGATCGCGGACTTCCTGCTCTCGATGCCGCGCGCCCTGCGGTCGGAGAGATAGAAACGCGGATGTCGCCCGAGTTGTCGCCCGGGTCCGGCGAACCGTGCTATGCTTCCGCTCGTTCTAGAAGCTTGGGGGTAGAGAGTCGATGAGGATGAGCCAGCCCTTCGATCCCGCGAAGCCGCGACCCATCGCCAGCCGGAAGGAACTCGCCTTCCTCGTAGCGATGGTGCTTCTCCTTCTCCTCACGAGCTCGATCGTCGTCTCGGGGCTCATGGGGAAGAAGGACGACTCGTCCGGCAAGGCCGGGGAGATCGAGGACGCCCCGCGGGCAGCGCCCGGAGAGGAAGACGTCTCGCCCGGGGAGCCGGCCGGCTCCGCAGGAACCGACGAGCCCGGACCTGGCCCGGAGGCGCCGGGCGGGCCGGACGGCGAGCCCCCGGTCGAGCCCCTTTCGCCAGAGTTCCACGCGAGAGTGCTCGCGGCGCTCCAGGGGGTCTCCGACGGCGATGAGGCGCTGGAAGGCGAGGCGTTTGACCTCCTCGTGGAGTACGTCTCCCGGATCGGCTGGGACGAGGTGAACCGGACGGCCGACCCGCTGGTCGCGGACGAACTCCATTGCGGGTCGAACATCGCGAACCTCTCCCAGGAGACGCGCGAAGCGTACAGCGCGCTCTGGAGCAAGAACCGCGGGCGGTTCGCGGAGCTCGACGGGAAGATCCTCAAGAAGGAGGTGAAGCCCTTCCCCGACTCGGCGGGCGGGATCCGCGCGCTCCAGGAGCTCTGGATCGTCCACCAGGACACGCAGGTCTGGATCGTCTACGCCCTCGACTGCGACGCGAAGGTCACCGACGAGGTCGTGGTCAAGGGCGCCTTCTACAAGTACCGGAAGACGCCGGTCGCGAACGGCGGCTCCGGCGACTTCCCGGTCCTCGTGGCGAAGGGAACAGGGAGCGGCGCGAGGGCCCTCCCGCCCGACCTCGCCAGGGAGAGGAAGATCCTCGACGCCGTCCGCGATCTCATCGCCGAGTGGCGCGGCCCGGGCCTCTACTACCTCCTGGGGAAGCAGCAGTCGCTCTCCGACAAGGAGATCGCCGAGGCCGTCCAGGGCGGCCTCCTGGACTTGGTCTACATCCCCCAGAAGATCGACGATCGCGGGATCAACGAGGAAACCTACAGGAGAATCCTGAACTCGAAGCGAGGGGTCTGGCGGGAGTGCCGCGGGCAGGTTCTTTCGGTGACGGGGGAGCTCCGCTGGACACGCGAGGCCGAGCTCCCCGCCGGCGCGGTCCCGGGGCTCTCCGCCTGCCACTGGGGGCAGATTCACGAGGACGAGAGCGGGCGGGTCATCACCTTCGCCGTCGCGGCCAAGCCTGACTTCCCGGAGAAGGCGAAGGTCACGCTCCGGGGCGCGTTCTACAAGATGTACCGATACCTCACCAAGAAGGACCAGCCGTACAACTCCCCGTTCGTGGTCGGGAAGGCCCTCGTCTCGGGGTATGTCCATCCCAACTTCGCCGCCGATCAGCTGGACGAATACCTCGCCTCGATCGAGGACCAGACGGCGAAGATCCACACCGATTCGTACTACTTCCTCCTCTGGTGGCTCGACCGGCACGAGAAGCGGGAGGAGATCGAGGAGAAGGCCGATCCGAAGCTCGGCGACAAACTCTATATCTCGAAGTACACCAAGCTCGACGAGGAGGAGCTCGAGCGGTTCCGCGATCGCTGGCGGGAGAACCGCGGGAAGCCGATGACCGTGATCGGGCGCCTGGTCTACCTGAACGAGGAAGAGATCCCCCCCGGCCGGGGGCCCCTGGGCTACGACCGGAAGATCGTCTTTAGCGGGATGCTCGTCACAATCGACCAGCACCTCTTTCCGTTCACGACGCTCGAACGCGGTCGGGGCGTCCAGGTGGACGAGGCCGTCCGGGTGACGGGAATCTTCTACAAGAACTGGCGCTACCGGAACCGAAAGGAGCAGGAGGACTTCACCGATTCGGTCTACATCCTGGGCCACGAGGTCGTTCCCCTCCCGAAGGACACATCTCGGGAATGGATGGCGCCCTGGGTGATCGCGCTCGGAAGCGTCATCGGTCTCTGCACCGTCGCGATCGTGGTCATGATCTTCGTCGAACGCCGCGGCGATCGGGTGGCGCGCTCGCGCACGATCGAGCGGAAGAAGCAGGCGCTCCAGGCCCAGGCGGGAACGAAGTCGCCGCCAGTTCCCGAGTCGAGAGACCCTTCTCCGCCTGGAGAGCTCCCGGGGGCGGGAGGGACGCCGTGATGGAGACCGTCCGGGCGGCTCTCGTACTCTCGCGCGTCGAGGGGCTGGGGCCGCGGATCTTCGCGACGCTGGTTGCACGCTTCGGGAGCGCGGCCGGCGCGCTCGGCGCGGGAAGGGACGCCCTGGGCGAGACCGAAGGCGTGAGCGCGGCACTCGCGGAGCGGGTCGCCTCGGGCGAGGCCGACCACGGCGCGTGGGCCGAAAGGGAGCTAGCCCGCGCGAAGGAAGAGGGCGTCCGGATCCTCGCCCACGGGGAGGAGGACTACCCGGCGCTGCTCTTCGCGATCCCCGACCCGCCGCCCGTCCTCTGGGTCAAGGGGGACGCGAGCACGCTCGCCGCCGACACGCTCGCGATCGTGGGGTCCCGGCGCGCTTCTGATTACGGCCTGGAGGTGGCCGAACGGTTCGCGTCCCAGATTGCGGCGTCGGGGGTCGTGATCGCGAGCGGGCTTGCCCGCGGCATCGACACCCGCGCGCACGAGGGGGCGCTCCTGGGCGGGGGCCGGACGGTCGCCGTCCTGGGCGCCGGCATCGACGTCCCCTACCCGCCGGAGAACCGGGAACTCGCCAAACGAATCGCCTTGCACGGGGCGCTCGTCTCCGAATTCCCGCCGGGAACGCTCCCATCGCCCGGACATTTTCCGCGAAGGAACCGTGTCCTTGCGGGCCTCTCCTGGGGAGTGCTCGTCGTCGAGGCGACCTCGCACAGCGGGTCCCTCATCACGGCTTCCCTCGCCCGAGCCTACGGCCGCGAGGTCTTCGCCATCCCGGGGAGGATCGATTCGGCGACCTCCCGCGGAACGAACGACCTCCTCAAGGACGCCGCGGTCCTGGTGACCGACGTCTCCGACATCGTCGAGAACCTCCGGCCCTTCGCCGCGCTCGCGTCGCCGGAGAGCGGGAGAGCGACAAAACACGCCTTCGCGCCGGACGAGGAGACGTTGCTCAAGTCCCTCTCGACCTCGCCCCGCCCTTTCGACGAGATCGCCCGCGATTCGGGGCTGGGGGCGGGAGTCCTCGCCTCGACGCTCACCGGGCTCGCGCTCAAGGGCTACGTCGAGGAACGGCCGGGGAATCGGTTCGCGCGGCGCGCCGCGACCCTGTGAGCGGGATCGCCGGGGGGAGGGGGCCGCTGGCACCTGCCGGGCGACGGGCGACGGGCGACGGGCGACGGAACCCCCGAACCCCGAACC
>JACQVV010000304.1 GCA_016209595.1 Planctomycetota bacterium | reverse complement strand
GGAGGGGGCCGCTGGCACGACCCTTGCTTCGCAAGGGGAGTGCCGGCGGTCGGAAGGGGGAGGGGGCTGTTCCCCTCCCCCTGACGAGGAACCCCACCATGCGACCCTCGGAGTGCGCTTCGCGTACGATCGAATCCCGGGCCAGGGCCCCCTCGGCGGCCTGGAGGCCGGGCTCTCCGCGATCCTTTCGCCCAGGGCGTTCGTCGCCGGCTGCGATCTCCCCTTTCTCGACGAGGAGCTCATCCGCTTCCTCGTGGAGGAAACGCCGTCCGGAGAGGCGCTCGTCCCCGTGTCCGGAGGCCGGCTCCAGCCGCTCCACGCCGTCTACCCCCGGGAGGCGGCCGGAGCGGCGCGGGAAGCGCTCCAGGCTGGTGAGTTCGCGATGGCCGCGCTGCTCGACCGCATCGTGTGGCGGCGAGTGGAGGAGGCCGTGTTCTCCCATCTCCCGGGCGCGGCTCGCTCGTTCACGAACATCAACACGCCGGAGGACCTGGCCGAGGCCGAGCGCATCCTCGGCGGAGAGGCCGTCGGCCCGGGACCGATTCTCGCGATCACGGCCCCAGCCAACGGGAGCGGCAAGACGACGCTCGCCTGCCGGATCCTCGAGGCCCACCCGGGTCTCTTCGCCGCGGCGAAAGTCATCACCGTGTACCAGGAGAGCCGATACTGCCCGCGGGACGGGAAGGAGTGCGCCTGCCGGCTGCTCCACGGGGACTGGAAGATCGTCGAAGATGAGAACGAGCTCGCCAGGGAAGGGACCGACACGGGACGCCTGGTGCGCGCCGGGGCGCGAAAGGTCCTCTGGGGGCTCGCGCGCCCCGGCGGCCACCCGGCGCTCTGGAAGGAGCTCTCGCCGCGGCTTCCGGCAGGAGCGCCGGTCCTCTGCGAGGGATCGGGGATCGCGGACGTCGCGCGCCCGGAGTGCCTCCTTTTCGTGTTCGACCCGGGCGTGCCGCGAAGGCGCTGGAAGGACGGGGCGGAGGAGTCGCTCGCCCGCGCGGACCTCGTGGTCGTCAACCGTCACGCCGCGACACGATCGGTCGAGGCGAACGTGCGATGGCTGGAAGAACGAAGGCGCGATAGCATCGTCGTGGGGGACCTAGGCCGCCCCATCGCCGAGTGGCCAGATGACACGCTCGCCCGCCGAGTCGAGCAATGTCTCGCTACTTCGCCTTCTTGCCGTTCGACGTGACGAGAGGTCGCTGGTCGAGGGGGAGCAAGTCCGGATGCCCCCGGACCCAGTCGGCCGCCTCGTGGTTGACGCAGGCCGTGCCGTCGAGCGCGTAATTCCGGAATGTGATGACGTCGTAGATCCGCTGGCAGAATTCGTCCAGCGTCTTCCCGGTGAGGTACTTTTGGAGCGAGATCCACGGGGGCCGGATGTTGGGGTGGAAGATGTTCCCCGGCCGGACGAACGCCACCGACTCCGGTCCGAACGGCTCGCCGCGGCCTTTCGGGATGCGCACGCTCACCACATGATGGCTCGTGATCTCCAGCCCAGCTCGGGGATCCTCGATCAGCCCCTTGCAACGGAAGTGGATGAGGTAGTGGTCCGGCTGGATCCGGTGGAAATCAATCAGGTCGGTGTGCTCGGCGAGGCTCACGAGCCGCTTGTACTCCTTGTCGATCCGCTGGCGCTGGTACTTGAGCATCATGGCGGTCTTCGCTTGAAGGATGAGGGTGAGGATCGATTCCGCTTCCCGTGATCGGGTCGCCTACGCCCCTCCTTTCCACCCGGGTCCCTGTCCCACCGAGGCCGACGTTAATCTAGGGCATTCGACCCGGGACCTGCCACCCGCGTTTGGAGAAAAGTTGCCGTGCCGGAGCGTGTCTTCAGAAGTGGACACGAGGTGTCGTAACACGGGGTCAAACCGCAGATCGTGGGCTAGACCCCTCGGTACACCTGAACCTCCAACGCTCCATGGACAAGTTACTTACGTCGAATATCCCCTCGCCAAGCCTTCTGGCACAGCACTTGATGTAGTTCCGGTCGAGCGCGAGTTCGAGGCGTCCCCAAAACCAGGACACCCAGCCCATCCAGGGAGGATCGAAACATGAAGAAGATTGCGGCAGCCGCTCTGATCTCACTCGTTGCATCGTTCGCGCCCGGCCTCGGCACCGCTCAGGCCGACGACTGGAGCGTCTTCGTCCAGTCGGGCGGATTCTCGGGGTACTTCTCGCACGGCGGTTCGTCCTACGGCGGGTCCTACTACACCCCGAGCTACTACAGGCCCGCCTACGCCGGGTACGGCGACTCCGGCTACGGAGTCTACGGCAACAGCGAGTACCACACCAACGGCTACAGCCCCGCCGCCGACTACTATGGCAGATACGAGCAGGGTGGCGGCGTCCACACCAGTGGGTTCGCGAGCCCCTATAGCTACGGGCTCCACCACGGGTATCACTCCAGCCCAGACCACGGCTCGCACGGCGGAACGCACGTCGGGTACCGCTAACAGCCTGTCGCGGAAAGCCATTCGGGCTGCGCGGGGCGCTTTCGGCCGATCTCGTCGTTGCTCGGGCGCGGCGTAGCAGGGCTACGCCTGGCGCCCTCGCGCCTCGATCTCGGCCGAAATCGCTCCCGCTCGCCCTGGAAGCGCTTTCCGCGACAGGTTCTTAGGACCGGCAGTCGAAGAAAACGGGGAGCGACCGGCATCGGTCGCTCCCCGCGTCGTTTAACGGGTCTGGCGTGCAGGCCCAACCTTGGGTATCCTTGTTCTATCGCTCCGCCCTGAGGCAACAAGAAATGGAGGATGGATCGATGTCGAGGCTCTCTCTCGTCGCCGCGCTCGCGGCGCTCGCCGGGGGGTTGTCAATCGCGCCCGCCGAGGCTCAGTACTACTCCGGCGGCGGGTACTACGGTGGCGGCGGCTCTTACTACGGTGGCGGTTCGTACTACGGCGGCGGCTACGGCGGCTCCTTCTACTACTCGAGCGGCAGCCGCGGCTACAGCTACCGTCCGTCCGAGTACTACTACAGCGGCACCACCCGCCAGAACAGCCGCTACCAGTACGTCGGGGGCCCCGCGGTCACGGACTACGGCGACCGCGGCTACGGGACCTATCAGGACAACCATTTCCACACCAATGGCTACGACCGCTGGGCGGACAGCTACGGCCAGCGCGAAAGCGGCGGCGGGCACCACGTGGCGGGCATCACTCCGAACACCGAGTGGAGCACCCATCACGGCTACCACTACACGCCGGGCGCCGGGTGGCACGGCGGGACGCACGTCGGCGACCACTAGCAGCGCGCACCGGCCGCCCGCATGACCCAGGTCGAGGTCGGCGGGCGAAAGTTCCAGCTCGGCTACTCGACGAACGTCCATCCCGGCCGCGACCTCATCGAGGTCACGGCCGGGCTCGAGCAGCACGCGGCCCGCGTGCGCGAACGAGTCTCGCCTGGTGACCGCCTCGGGATCGGCCTCTGGCTCTCGGCTCGCACGGCG
Source organism: Planctomycetota bacterium (assembly GCA_016209595.1). Classification (GTDB taxonomy): domain Bacteria; phylum Planctomycetota; class JACQVV01; order JACQVV01; family JACQVV01; genus JACQVV01. Next base: position 1,139 of record JACQVV010000304.1, on the reverse strand, counting down.
GAAGCGCTGGACCGCGACGCCCGCGCGCTGGCCAATTTCTCCCGGTTCCTGGACCGCCACGGCCTCTACGTCTTCACGCTGAACGCCTTCCCCTACGGCGATTTCCACGCCGGTCGGGTGAAGGAGGAGGTTTTCCGGCCGTCGTGGGCCGACCCGCGACGAGTCGAGTACACGAGTCGCGCCGCCCGGGTGCTCGCCGCGCTCCTCCCGGACGGCGTCGCGGGGTCGGTGAGCACGCTCGCCGGGGGAGCTCGCGCGGACGGCGACGACCGCGACACGAGAACACGGATCGCGGCCAACCTCCAGGCGCTCGATCGCGAGCTCGCCTCGATCGAGGAGAGGACGGGCAAGAGGATCGTGTTGGCTCTCGAACCCGAGCCGCTGACCACGATCGAGACCGCGGGCGATGCGATCTCCTTCTTCTCCGAGCACCTCGCCGGCACGACCCACCTCGGCCTCTGCTACGACGTCTGCCACCAGGCCGTGCTTTTTGAGGAGGTCCCCTCGGCCCTGTCCTCCCTCGCCGCGAGCGGGATCGCGATTGCCAAGGTCCACCTCTCGAGCGCGATCGAGGTGAAGTACCCCGGCGGTTCGCTCGCCGCGCGTCGAGCCCTGGAGATCCTGGCCAAGGACCGCTACCTCCACCAGACCTACGCGCGCTTCGCCGACGGGCAAGTCGAGTCGGTGGCCGACCTGCCGGACGCGGTGCCCACCCCCCCACCGCGCTGGCAAAAGGCCGATTCCTGGCGGACCCACTACCATGTCCCGATCTTCGCCGCGTCCCTGGGTCCCCTGGGAACGACGAAGCGTTCCCTGGAAGACGCGCTCCGTTTTCTCGCGACCGCGCCTCGCGAAACTTCACCGCACTTGGAGATCGAGACCTACACCTGGGAAGCGCTGCCGGCGGAGCACCGGGAGCGCCTCGCCCCCGACCTCGCCTCCGGGATCGCGCTCGAGTTCGAGTGGGTGCGGGAACAGTTCTCGAAGCTCGCCTAGGAGCCTGTCGCGGAAAGTGCTTCGAGGGCGAGCGGGAGCGATTTCGGCCGAGATCGAGGCGCGGACCCGCTTCGCGGGTGCCCCCCAGGCGTAGCCCTGCTACGCCGCGCCCGAGCAACGAAGATATCGGCCGGACCCATCGC
>JACQVV010000295.1 GCA_016209595.1 Planctomycetota bacterium | reverse complement strand
GGTTCGATCGCGCGGAGGTAGACCTCGGTCTTCCCGCTCCCCGTGACGCCCCAGAGGAGCTCCACGCGGAACTCCCGCCGTTCGATCGCCCCGGCAAGCGACGCGAGCGCCCGTGCCTGGTCCGCCGTGAGCTCGGGCGGCGTGTCTGGGGCCGCAGGAACGCCCGCGAACGGGTCGTCGTCCGCGTCGAGTTCCTCGAGGACGAGCATCCCCGCCCGGGCGAGCGTCCGGATCGGGGAGGTCGTGGTCCTCGCGCGCCGGGCGAGCTCGGCGGGAGAGAGCCCCTCCCCGCCCGCCGCCAGCACGCGGAGGACGCGCGCCTGCTCCGGCCGTCGCTCGCCGGCTTCTTCGAGGGCCTTCGCGGCGGCGGCCTCTCCGGCGGCCAGCAAGACGGCTGTTCTGGGTCGCCGAGCCGCCGGATTCCCGACGCCGGCCGGGAGCGCCGCCGCGAGCGCCTCCCCCCAGGAGCAGGCGTAGTAGTCGGCCATCCAGCGCGTGAGCGCGAGGAGGTCCGGCCCGACCACGGGAGCGGGATCGAGGAGCTCCTCGATGTACCGGATCCTCGCTGGCGGAATGTCCGATTCCTCGGCGAGCCCCACGCAGTACCCGACGAGGTGCCGCCGCCCGAACGGCACCCGCACGCGCTCTCCCGCCGACACTCTCCCGCCCAGACATGCCGGGATTCCGTAGTCGAACTCCTGCCGGACCGGGAGCGGCAGCGCGACCTTCGCGTACCCCGGGCCGCCTCCCGATCTCCCATTCTCCGCCATGACGTGCTTCATCGTATTCGGGTCCGCCTTGACAGACAAGAGCCGCTGGCTAGGATGGAAGATGGCTGGGTGTCGGAACACCCTGCCGCAGTTGTCGTTCCAGTCGGAGGCTTTTGTGGCGCAGCTCGTTGTCGTCGAAGGCCCCGCGATGGGCAGGACGTTCGACATCGGGGCCGGAACGACCGTCGGGACTACCTCGAAGTGCGCGGTCTGCATCCCGGACCGGCGCGTGCCCGACTTCCACGCCCGGATTGAGCTCAGGGACGGCGTCTTCTACATGCAGAGCCTCGCGCCGGAGGAGTCCTTTCAGATCAACGGGCGAGCCGTCCGCGAGGGGCCGCTCCAGCACGGCGACATGCTGACGATCGGAGAGACGCTGCTCCTGTTCGACCACGACGAGCGGACCGCGGCCCGCAAGGACTCGACGAGTTCGAGCTCCAGTTCCTTCAGCGACCTCCTCGACTCGAGCGTCTACCGCCGCCAGAAGCTCTACGACGACGCCAAGTCGCTCGTGCGGACCTTCCAGATCCACGGGAAGGACGAGAAGAAGCTCGCGATCCTCTACCAGTTCACCAACGAGATCGTGAACATCTTCGACATGCGGGCGCTCGGCGCGAAGATCCTGGAGGTGCTCCGTCAGGTCTTCCCCGTCGACCGGGCGGTCGTGATGGTCCAGGAGGACGGGGCGAAGCGCTTCGTGCCGGTCGCGACGTGGTCGGCACGGTCGGCCGGAGGCGACCCGAAGGCGTCCCGGACGATCCTGCGGGAGGCCCTGAAGTCCCGCCAGGGGCTCATCACCATGGACGCGATGGACGACGAGCGTTTCCTGTCCGGGCAGTCGATCGTGGACCAGAACATCCACTCGGCGATGTGCGTTCCCCTGATCCACAACGAAGTCGTGATCGGGGTGATCGAGATCGACAAGGAGGAGTCGCACGCGTTCGAGGAACCGGACCTCGAACTCATGAACGGCATCGCGCTACAGGCCGCGAGCGCGATTCAAAACGTGCGCGTCTTCACCCGGCGGAAGCGCTACACCGACAACCTGGTCTCGCTCGCCAACGCCACGCAGAGGATCTCCTCGTTCCTCCGCGAGAGTCAGCTCGTCAAAGAGACGATGTACCTGGTTTGCAACCTCCTGGGCGTGGACAAGTGCTCGCTCCTCCTCGGCGACCCGAACGGGCAAGGCGCCCGTCTGAAGCTCGCCTACGCGGTCGGGCTCGACAAGGGACTCTGGCCGGAAATCCGCGTCGAGTCGGGCCAGGGGCTCGCCG
>JACQVV010000302.1 GCA_016209595.1 Planctomycetota bacterium | reverse complement strand
ATCTGCTGGAAGCCGATCCGATCGGTGCCGACCAAACGAGCGGCTGTTGCGAGCGTCATCCGGCGCATCTTGTAGAAGACGACCGCGATCTCGATCCGGATGGACTTCTCGTCCTCGCCCATCTTTCTCGCTATGTCGTCCGGAATCCTGAGTTGCATGGCTCGCCTCCTCGTGACCATGGTCTATCCGCAGGGGCCGGGACTGCACGCGCCTCGACAGCGCCGGTGCTCGGGTGTCAGGTGCCCGAGCGCCCGGGAGGAGACGAGTCGGGCAAGGGTGGTGGAGCGCCCTCCCAGCGCAGGCGCCACTGGACGTGGCTCGTGTCCAGAAGCCGTCTCGATTGACCGAGGAGGGGCTCCGGGTCGACGCCCGCTTCCCGGCAGAGCGCCTCGAGGCGCCCGAGATCCAGGGCGTCCCACTCGATCTCCTCGAGGCGGGGGTCGAGGCATTCCTCCTCGACGAGATGGAGCCAGTCGACGAGGGCCTTCTCCGGGCTTGCGACCGGAACGTTCACCCCCTCGAACCTCTCCCAGGCCCAGCCGAAGTGAAGGTCACGCGGGATGAGGTGGAAATCGACCGGACCGGGAACTACATCGCGGCAGCGTCCGGCTCGCTCTGGACTTGCGATCTGGATGAGCGCCGGCGAGTCGATCAGGACGCCGTGGTGGACGAGAGCGCTGAGGAACGAGACATAGCCGGCCGGCTCCGTCCTACCCGCGAGGAGGTCCGGCAGGGAGAGGGCAGCGGTCATCGGGCCAGATCCTCCAAGAGCGTCCGGGCACGAAAGAGGATCCGAGCGAGGTCGAGGGACTCGAGATCCGGTTCGGGCAGGACGCCGCGGAGCTGCTCGCGAAGGACGTCCGCGGACAGTGGGCCGAGCGAGGCGGCGATCCCAGCGAGGGCCGCGTTGTCGAAAGGGAGCCCGTAGTCGGCGAGCTTCGCCTCGATGAGGGGCCGATCGGGTGGTTCGAGGTCGAGGAGTCGATCGAGATCGTAGAGGTCCCGGAGCTTGATCGAACCACGAGCGCGCCACCGGTCGAGGCTGGCGGCCACCTTGTCGGCGAGGATCTCCGCCGGCGCTTCGACGGCGATCCTCGGCGCCGTGGCGGGATCGTCCCCCGCCAGGGTGCGCAGCACAGGGCGGTGGACCCGGATCTCGTAGCGCTCGAGGGCCAGGACGAGAAAACTCGACAGACCGGTCGTGACGCGAACCTTGTGGCGATGGAGCTTGTCCTTGGAGATCGGCCCCTCGATCTCGGCGGAGCCCCAGGCCGCCCGGACGGACTCGCGAAATCGCTCCAGCGCCGCCGCGAAGCGGACCTCGTCGAAGTCGGGCGCCTGCACGAAGTCGAGATCGGCCGAGTAGCGCGGCGAGCCGTAGACGTGGTGCAGAGCCCCGCCCCCCTGGAGGACGAGCCCCCTGGTCAGCCCCACGATCTGCAGGAGGTGCCGCCCCAGCTCCGAGCGCAGGAGCCTGGACGGCGGAACCCCTGCTCGAGCCGCGCGCTCGGCCAGGTGCTCGATCGGTTCCATCCGGAGCATCCTACAGGATCGGCGGGGCTCGGGGCGATCGTCGAATTCGGGCTTTGCCGAGTTCCAGGTCTCAGACACCCGAGTTCCGGGGGGAGATTTGGGTGGCCAAGGGTGACGCCGAGGCATGGGAGCGGCTCCTCGCGGTCCTCACCGGACTCGCCCGCGCGGCGAAGGTCGCCTGAGGGCACCACGATGGTCTCGTAGATCGCGCTGGAACGTAGGGTCCCGGCAAAGTCGCCCGATAACCTGTAGGGCGGGGGCTTGTCCCCCGCCGTCTTCGGCCATGCCCCGGGCTTCGGCGGGGGACAAGCCCCCGCCCTACGACTTTGTCCGTAGCCTTGCGCTGGAACGTAGCTTCATGGCGATCCTCGCCTTCTTGCGGCAAGATGGTCGCGACCCGAGCAAGCGCCACCGCCTGAGGAGGAACCATGGCGATCGAGTTCTCTTGCGCGTGCGGCAAGCACATCGTGGCGCCCGACGAGCGGGCGGGAGAGAGCGCCCGGTGCCCTCGGTGCGGGAACAAGGTCCAGGTCCCCGGCGCGTCGCTCGGCGACACAGAGACTCCAAGTCCAAGTCCAGGTCCAGGTCCAGGTCCAAGTCCAAGTCCAGGTCCAGGTCCAGGTCGAAGAACAACAGCGCCGCCGGTGCCGGCGGGAAACGGCCTCTCTCCTACTTGTCCACGTTCTCCTCCCGGATCT
>JACQVV010000289.1 GCA_016209595.1 Planctomycetota bacterium | reverse complement strand
CCCCGCGAGCTCGAAACCAAGAACGTAGGCCCATACGAGGTAGGCCGAGGCGAGGATGTCGGGCGTGTGAAGCGAGAGCTCCCAGGTCTGCGCGCCCCGGGGCGTCCGGAACCTTTTCATGTACTCCAGGGCGCGAAGTCCGCCTTCGAGCGACTCTGGGTCGCCCGTCGCGCGGGCGTGTTCGAGGAGGACGACCGCCTTTTGCGCGCAGAACCCGCTCGCCGTGTCCTCGAAGTGCCCTCGCTGGTAAGGACCCGAGTAGCGGAAGGACCCGTCCTCTCGCTGTCCGGCCAGGATGGCGTGGGCTCCGGCCGTTCGAGATTCCAGCCACTCTCTCGCCCGACCCGTCACAAACCAGATCGCGTCGTTGATGATGTGCGACCCTCCGGGCGCGAGCGACGCGAGCTCGGGCGCCTTCCCGGTGAGGCGCCAGATCGTGGAGGCGTGGTCGGCATAGGGGGCGCGCTTCCAGTTGGGCTCCGCGCAGTGGCCCCAGCCTCGCTCGTCGCGGAGCGGCCCCTCGAGAGACGAAAGACAGAGGGCTCGCTGGGCCGCGGCGTCCCGCGGAGCCTCCGGGAGCGGCGGGAGCCCGCGCCTCCTCGCGGCCCAGAGGATCGCCTCCTCGATCGTGCCCTCCCCCAGGCCGATCGTCGCCTCGATTTGCTGCCCGCGGAGCGCCATCCGGTGATCGGGCGTGCCGTCGAAAAAGTTGGGCGAGGCGAAGACGGGCCCGAGCGAAGGGTCGTCCCAGGTCATCCCGGCCCAGCTCTCGGGTGTCGCGACCGCCATGAGGGGCATCGTGACGTCGAGGGGATCGGGCGCGAACCTTACATGCTCGGGCGTCTCGATGTCGAGGTTCGAAGACGAGCACTCTCCTTTCCCGAGGTACTCGATCCCCGCGAAGAGCCCCTGCTCGAGCGGGCCGAGGGCTCGAAGGACCGGGCCCTCGACCGGTCCGCGCGCCTCGATCGAGACGCGAATCTCGCTCCCCGCGAGCGAGATCTGCACGGTCGCGAGATCGTTCCTCATATCGAGTCGATCCTCGACCTTGGTCCACACGCCTCGGAAATTCAGATCCCCACATCTCAGGATCGGAGCGAGGACCGCCACGAGCTTGCCCTTTCTCTCGATCCGCGCGCCGGAACCGTCGGGCGCGAGCTTCAGGAGGAGCTCCGGGGATTCGAGGACGAGCCATTCCGACTCGACGTCCGGCCAGAAGAGGAATACGGTCCGGCTCAATGGCGGAAGATCGCCGGCCGTGACCTGCACCGAGACCGCCTCGAACGGCTCGCTGCCGTGCGAGGTATCCACGTGCGAGACCTCGCCGATTCCGCCGGCCGGTGCGGTCCCGCCGCAACGGCCCATGTGGATGCCGATGGGGCGATCCGAGTGATTGCGGACGAGCGCCGTATCGGATGCCGGACCCACCTCGACCCGGACGATCTCGAGAGGATGGAGCCGGTATTCCTCGATCGCGATCCGGTCGGCTTCCACGACGCCGGGGGCCAAGCCGGGATCGAGCCGAATCCGGGAGAGCGTGCCGGAGGTCTCGATCGGGACCTCGTAGTCGCGCCACTCGCCGTCGTGCACGAGTTCGAACCGCGCGCTCGACTCCTCCTTCCAGGTCGGACTCTCTCGCGTGAGCCAGAAGACCTGACCGCCGCCCGCTCCGCGGCAGCGCAGTCGCAGCCGGAGCAAGGCGGGCGCCTCGACCTCGATCTCGGGCCCGTGGACATAGGGATCGCCGCCTGTCGATTCGATCGAGAGGACGCCGTCCGACACGGCGAGCCGCGAGTCGTGTACTGCGGACCAGCCCTCGCGGCCACCGTCGAACGTCCACTCGTGCAGGGTCGAGGAGCCGATCCGCTCGCGGGGATAGGGATTCACTTCCTGGGCGTGGCCCGAAGCGCCGGCGAGCACCAGAAAAAAGAGGGCCTCTCCGAGGACTCCGCGCCTCGGACACGGGGCTCCCGATCTCAGGGCGGGGGCGCTAGCGCACGCGGAGAGCCGGATCACCGAGAAGCACCCAGGACCGGATGACGTCGAGGTCCCCCTCCGCCTTCGCCGGGTCGAAGAACTCCGAGAGCGACCGAACGAGCGCCTCGCCGAGGCGGGGCCCGCCCTGCGCGAGCGCGGAAGGGTAGAGGAGCCGGTGGAGCCGGTACTGCGGCTCCGGGAGGCAGGCCGAAGTCGATCCGACGAAGGCGACCGCCCCTCCTGCCGGTGCGAAGAGAACGGCCTCGGCGAAGCTTCGCTGTTTCGGGTGGGCGAAGGCCGCATTGAGGCAGTTCAGCGTGAAGACGACCGGCGTCTTCTCGCCGTTCGCGAGGCTGGCGGCGGTTTCTCCCGAGAGCAAATTCCCCCGGCGCCCCCAGCCGAGCACCGTCCCGTGGCCGAAGTAGTGAACGACTCCCAGGCCCTCGGTCCACGCCCGGACCGCGGTGCCGCCGGGATCGGGCTCGACCCCCTGGTAGTCCTTGACGAGATCGCGGCCAGAGGGAAAGAGCTTGGCGAGCTCGTCGGTCGCCTCCCGGAACTGGTCCTCGTCCCCCGCGACGAGGAAAGCCCGGCGCGTCCAGTCGCCCGAGCCCTTCTCGTAGCGGAGGGTCTTCTCCACGACGAGCGCGACCTCCTCGGGCGTGCGCGCGGGGATCCGGCCGAGCGCGATCTGGGGGCGCCTTCCTGCATCGTCGAGACAGACGTACCAGGCGTCGCTCGCCACCTCGTGGAAGAACTCGCCCTCGGTCCAGTGGACGGGAAGGACCGCCCCTTCGGGGTCCCCGAGAGGCTTGGCCGTCCAGTCACCCGCGAGAAGGGCAGAGCGCGGCCGGTTCCCTTCGCTTGCGCGCATCTCATGCGCGAGGAACGCCCGGATCGCGCCGGGGTGGACCACGCCCGCGGAGAACTCGTCGTAAACGTCCTGGAGCTCTGCGACGAGGACCGAGAGCCCCTCGGCCTTGCGGTGCGCCACGAGAGGGGCAAGAGCCTCGAGAAACCGGGCGGGGGCCACCACGACGTAGTCCGCGGGAGGCGCCCCGTGGAGGTCGGAAGGCCGGTCCTTTTCGATCGCGGCGGGAACGAGACAACGGTCCGGCCGCGCGACGTAGAAGCGCCCCCCCTCGCGCCCCGCCGTGGAGATCTCGGGTTCGGTGCCCATCCCTTCGAGCCAGACCGGCCGATCGGGATCGGTCGCCTCGACGCCCACGGGAGACGCGCTCCCGACATCCTGGACCCGGACCTTTCCCGCCCGCGGGAGCCGGAAGGCGAGCCGCCCGTCCCGGGCCTGGGGACGACTGAAGTACTCGATCCGGATGCGGTCGAGCATGATGCCAGGGCCCGCCTTGTGAAGAACTTCGATCCCGCCCTCGGCGAACCCGGCGGCGGCCTCGAAGAGGACGGAGTGCGCCGCGCCCCCTTTCCATTCGTCTCGCGCCAGTGGTCGGTCCCCGGCCCGAACCTCGAGCGCAAAGCTCGTGCTGTCGTCCTGGGCGACGCCGTGGACCACGACCTCGAAACGCGCTTTGCCGTTCTTCGAAACGAGTCCGGGAAGCTCCGCGCGAACGGCGAAGGGCTCTCCGCCGGGCACGAGCATCTTCCACGACCACCGGTCCACGCCCTCTCCGTGCCGCATCGGATGGTAGACCTCGTTCTCCTCCAACAGAAGCTCCTCCGATAGCTCCCGGAAGGACTCGCGCGAGGCACCCACGGCGGGCCTCGCCTCCATCCGTAGCGCCGCGCGAGTGTCTTCGCCCGCGTCCGGCTCTGGCCTGGCGATCCAGTAGACGTTCTCGGCGGAATGTCGCGGGAAGCGCTCGTTATCGGCAAACGCGTACGGCGTCCGCCTGCCGTAGAAGAAGAGGGCGTCCTTTTCGAGATGGCTGGGGATCTCGTGTCCACCCCAGAAGACCCCGAGTCCCTCCGGGTCCTCGATCGGAAGGCCGGCTCGCTCGATCTCGCCGAGCGGGATCCGGTAGAGCCCATCCTCGGACGTACGGACGCGAAGCGCGGCCCCGCTTCCAGCCAGGCGCCTCTGGAGCTCCGTGTCGGTCGGGACGACCTCGGTCGCCTCGTCGAACGGCCGGGCTGCCGGCGCTGTGGCGGCGAGGAGTGCGGCGGCGAGAGACACGCACCGGAGCTTCATCGCGGCCATGATACTCCCTACAGGGGGAGGGGAACGGCCCCGTCCCCTTGAGGACCCGCCGCAACCATGGTAGAGATGGATCCATGTACCTCGGCGCGCACGTCTCGATCGCGGGCGGCGTGGATCTCGCTTTCGAGCGCGGGACGGCCCTCGGCTGCACGGCCATCCAGGTCTTCACCAAGAGCTCGAACCAGTGGAAGGCCCGGCCCCTCCCAGACGACGAGGTCGCGCGCTGGAAAACGGCGTGGAAGGAATCGGGGATCGGACCCGTGGTCGCCCACGACTCCTACCTCATCAACCTCGCGAGTCCGGACGACGAGCTCTGGAAGAAGTCGATCGACTCCTACCACGAGGAGATCGTGCGTTGCGAGACCCTCGGGATCGAGTCCCTGGTGATGCACCCGGGCTCAGGGAAGGGCGAGGACGTCGGGGCGAGCATCGCGCGCGTGGCGCGGGCCTTCGACGAGGTCCATGAGCGAACGAAGGGCTTCCGCGTGCGCACGCTCCTGGAGACCACGGCCGGACAGGGGGCAACGCTCGGCCGCACGTTCGAGGAGCTCGCCGCCATCCGGGACAAGGTTGCAGAGCCGGAGCGCGTGGGCGTATGCCTCGACACCTGCCACGTCTTCGCGGCCGGGTACGCCTTCGGCACCAAGCAGGAATTCGAGACGCTTCTGGCCGAGTTCGACCGCGTCCTGGGTCTCGCGCTCCCAGGCGCGATCCACGTGAACGACTCGGTCTATCCGTTCGGGAGCAGGAAGGACCGGCACGCCGGCTTGGGCCAGGGCGAGATCGGCGAGAAGCCGATCGCGCACTTCCTCCGCGAGAAGCGTTTCCGGGAGATCCCGTTCGTCCTGGAGACGCCCGAGGACGGGCACGCGAAGGACCTCGCGATCCTGGAGCGCCTGGCGAAGGGTGGGCGCTGACAGGGAGACTGGAGGCTGGAGGAAAGGCACGGCGCGGGCGTTCGGCGTGTCGGTCCGTCACTCGGCGAGACCAGGCCGTGCTTATCGGGAGCTTCCGCGCGTCTGTTCCAGCGCCTCCGATCTTCTTCGGGGCGAGAAACCGCACCGTCCAGTGATCGAGTAGACTCTCGATGGAGGTATGCCTATGAAGATCGAGATTCCCGACGAACTCGCCGAAGTCCTCCCTGGAGATGAGTCCTCCGTCCTGGTGGAGATCGTTCTCGGCCTGTACAAGGCGTGCCGTATCTCGTCCGGGAAGGCCCGAGAACTGCTCCGAACCGATGTCATCGGATTCCAGCGGCTCCTGGCGGACCGAGGGCTCGACCTGAACTTCTCGGCAGAAGAGCTGGAGCGGGAAACCCGAGCCGCGGACGAGATCTTGACGAAGCTCGCGCCCAAGTGATCGTCATCGCGGACACGTCTCCGATCACGAACCTTCATGCGATCGGGAAGCTCGATGTAGCGCGGACGGGCTGGTCGTCAGTCCCAGGGAACCGGCGCATAGTCCAGGTGCCCGTCAGCGACCGCGAACGTGAACTGCCCGGTCTTGTCGTCGGTGACGTTCCGCTCGGCTCTCTCGAACTCGCCGGGGATGGTGAACTCGTGCACCGTCGATGGGCCGGTCCGCACGTGAAAGCCAATCCCGACTATCCTCCAGCCATCCCGCTCCCGGATCAGCCGGAAGTTCCGCGCCTCACCGTGCTTTGGGTTTGGAGGTCCGTACGTCCAGGGGATGTATCCCTCCGTGCGGACCTGGACCACCACGGAGTCCCCATCCTGAGCCGACCAGAATAGCCCGAACTCCCTGGCCGACGGGGATAGCTCCGGTCGTCCCTGCCATTCCTGAACGCGCGCCCGCCCGCGTTCCCACCACAGCTCGGACCAGGTCGGCCACTCCCCTCGCGCCTCCGCCTCGAGGGCGATCCTCACCGTCGCCTCGGGCGACCGTGCATCGAGAGCGAGCGACAAGAACCCGAGATACCCGCCGGCTGACACACCGAGCCCGACGGTCATTCGGACAATCGTCGACCGCGAGGGCGGGGCGATCGATCCGTTGTCCGGCCGATCGAGCACGGCCAGGATGCCCGCCACGAGGGCGAGCAGCAGCGCGGCGACCAGCCAGCGACCGTCAGGGAGACCCGAGAAGGCGCAGCACCCGATGGAACGGTACGCGAGGACCCCGCCGATGCCGACCTGAAGGGCGCACGCCGCGAGGCTCGCCCGGCGTGCCCATGGAGCGCGGGCCCACGCGCCAACGCCGATCGACAGATGGGAAAAGGCCGCGAACCCCACAGGCACGTACCACCACACGAGCGATTGCGGGATCGGTCCGGTCTCCCAGCCGATCGTCCCGCAATAAGGGAAGGCGGCATTCTGCACCTCCAGCCGCGCGCCCGTGGAGTGGACGAAGGCGATGAACAACGCCGCCTGAGCGAGTTCATAGAGTGCGAGAGCCCTGGGTCTCCTCATGCCTTCTCATCCTGGTGTATCAGGAGTTACCCGGGCCTGTTCCAGGGCCTCGGCGACCCATTCGAGGAATTCGCGCGCTTCCGGGCCGCGCGCTTCCGTGGCGGCCAGCGCCTCATCGAGGATGGCGATCGCCTCGGGGCAGGCAAGCGTCACGAGACCGTCGAGCGCTTGCTTCCAGACCGGCGGCGCGGCGTCTCGCAGAGCCTTCCCCAGGACAGGGAGACACTCCGGCACCCGCAGCTGCCAGATGACTTCGATCAGCGCAGCCCGCGTCGCCGGGTCCGTCTCGCGATCGAACTCCGCTTCCAGACGGGGCAAAATGCGCGGGCCGGCCTCGATGAGCCGGTGGAACGCTTCGTCCTCGTCGCCGGAGTGGAGTTCTCGCAGGTAGTGCTCCACGTCGTCGTCCACGGCTTGCTCCTCAGCGTCTCGAGGATAGCGTCCCCCTACTCTAGCGCCGCTTGTCGAAGTCCTTCGAGACCTTGAGGAGCACCGGCTGGAATGTCTGCTCCCCGTCCTTGAACCGATTCGTCTTGCCGGCGAGGTAGAGCCAGGGACCTTCCTGGACGAGCGAGGTCGTGACGCAGTCGTCCCCCTTTCCTTCCCACAGAGCCTCGCCGACGAGATCCAGCGTTCGCTTGTCGAGCTTCAAGATCGCCGTCCGGCCGGGGCCCGTGGGACGGGCTTTGGTGTACGCCGCCGCGTAGACGTGGGACAGGTCTGCGGCGACGCCCCGGGAGTAGTCAAGGGAAGGACCGCCCCAGACCCGTTCGGGTCCGATGGTTCCGTCCATCCCGAAGGCGACCACGGCGGCGTCGAACGCGCCCGCGCCGCGGCTCGCCGTCCACCCCGCGACGAAGAGGCCCTCGCCATCGGAGGTCAAACTCAGTCCTTGATCGTAGCGGTCTCCGCCCCAGGTCTTGATCCAGAGCTGTCGGCCGTCTGGGTCGAGTTTGGTGAGGTAGAGATCCCCTCCACCGCCGCCGCCCAGGGAGCGCCCGCCGATCCTCCCCGTGACCCAGACACCAGTCCCGTCCGCGAAGATGTGCCCATCCGTGGTGTCCTGTTCGGCGTCCCGGTTCCCCCAGACCGTGGTCCACGCGGGCTCCGCCTTCCCTTCCGTGCGGTCCAGCTCGCGCTTGTCGAACTTCCGGACGACCGCGTTGATGTTTCCGCCCGCCCAGGTCGAGTCGTAGTGGGAAACGTAGAGAGCGTCTCCGTGGATGGCGATGCCGTCGATCTCGTGGTGGCCGTGTGGGATCTCGCCCCACGTCTTCGTCCACAGGAGCTTCCCGTCCGCGGCGTCGCGTTTCTGAAGCAGGGCGCGGTTCATGTTCCCGACCCGCGTGTAGCCGCCGACATAGAGCGAGACGCGGCCGGGGTCGGCATCGGCCACGCAGACGAACCCCGCGTCCTTCGGCCCGTTGTCCCATGCCTCTTCCCAGATGAGGAGTCCGTCCAGGTCGTACTTCCGCACGAAGAGATCGATGTCTCCGCGCACCCGAGCCTGGTCGGTACCCGTCACGTACAGATGACCCGCGTGCAGGAAGACGTCCCAGGCCTGATTCGCTCCCAGGTCGGCGAGGTTCGCCGGCAGCCCGGGAAAGTCGTGGCCCGGTCCCCACGCTTTCACCCATTCGGGCGCGAAGGTCGCGGGCTCGCTCCCCTGGCCGAGCGCGCGACCCGGAAGGCCCCAAAGGAGCGCGCCGAGCAGAAAACACAGGAAGCCGAACGCGAGGCGCCGGGCGAACTGGAACATGATCCTCCTCCCTCTCTAGTAGCGCTTACAGGGTCGGAATCTTGAAAAACAGAGCAAGTTTTGCGCGAGCTGCCTCCGACCCTGCCGTGCCCGTGCCCGTTACCGTGCCCGAAAAAACGGCCGGGCACGGGAACGGGCACGGGCACGGAAACAGCCACGGCTCGACGGTTTGAGGCGGAGCCTCGTTAGTGTCCTTCCCAGTGTCGCGAGACGGAGGCCTTGCTTCAATGGCCGGGTCGGGACGCCGAACCGGCGGCGAGAGGTTTGAGGAAGGGCCTCTTTCGTCCGGGCGGACCTGGGCTGCTGGTCCAGGACAACAGGACAAGAGGAAGGCCTTCCCATCTCAGGAAGGCCCTCCTCTTGACGGGCGGCTTGGTGGAGGTTGCCTTGGCCCGCCAGGAATCCTGGGCCGCGAGGGGGGACGCAAGAACTCCGAACACAATGGGGAGCGCCCGGACTTGCTCCACAATCGAAGGTCGCATCATGGCTGTTCTCCTTTTTCGCCTTCTCGCGGGGCGGTCCGCCGCGCGCCTTGCCCCCCGCCACCAGAGACAGAGGGAAGGAAAAGCCCAAACGCCGAAAAAAGTGCGCTGCCAGGAGAAACGAGACGCAAGATGTTACGATAGCCGCGGTTACGCCTTCGGAACCCGCGCGCTCCCGAGGAGTCTCCGCCCAGCCTCGAAGACCTCCTCCGGCGAGATGCCGGTCATGCAGCGGTGGTCGAGGGGACAGATCCGGAGCTGGCAGGGTCCGCACTCGACGTCCTTTTGGAGGGCGATCTCCCGGTCGTAGTGCGTGTAGGTGAGTTCCTGCTGGGTCGGCCCGAAGACCGTGACCGTGGGGACCCCGAAGGCCGCGCCGAAGTGGCGCGGTCCGCTGTCGTTCGTGACGAGGAGGCCGAGTCGCGCGACGAGGGCCTTGAAGACGCCGAGCCCGAAGTTCCGGCCAGCCGTTGTGAGGAGCGGCTTCTTCGCCGCGGCGACGATCCGGCTCGCGGTCTCTTCCTCGTAGGGACCGCAGAACACGATCGCGCGGGCGCCGAAACGCTCGGCGAAGAGGTCCGCCGCGGCCGCGAAGGACTCCGGGGGCCAGCACTTCGCCGCGCCGAACGCGGCCCCTGGCGCCAAGCCCACGAGAAGATCCCCTTCCTTCACCCCGTGCTCGCGATAGAAGGCCTCGGCCCCGGCACGCCCCTCCTCGGTCAGGGCGAGTTCCAGGGCCCGTGAGCGGACTTTGATCCCGAGGTGGTAGAGGATCGCGAGGTAGGAGTCGAGCGTGGGGAACCGGAGGCGCCGGAAACCGGCCCTCATCGCGTGAAGCCGGTCCGTGAGGAGAGGCCCCCGGAAATCACGCGAGAAACCCACTCGCCGGCGGACGCGCGCGAGCCGGAAGAGAAGCGCGGTCCGGAAGCTGTTGGAGAGGAGAATCCCGAGGTCGCGCCGCTCGCGTGAGAGAGCCGCCGCCTTCTCCCGCACCGAGCCGAAGGTCTTCTCGTAGACCACGATCTCGTCGTACCAGTTCGCCCCCTCGAAGAGGGATGCGACGTACTCGCGCGCCACCAGCGTCACGTGAGCGCGCGGATAGTTCTCCCGGATCGCCCGAAGCGCGGGCGTCGCCATGCAGGCGTCCCCGAGCCAGTTGGGGACCCCGACCGCGATCCGGCCCGCGTCGGGGTAGCGGAGGAGCGGACACATGAAGCGACAGGATACACGAACCGCACGCCGGGC
The DNA here is from genome assembly GCA_016209595.1 of Planctomycetota bacterium. Taxonomy (GTDB): domain Bacteria; phylum Planctomycetota; class JACQVV01; order JACQVV01; family JACQVV01; genus JACQVV01. Next base: position 12,447 of record JACQVV010000289.1, on the reverse strand, counting down.
TTCGGCCACGTCGCAAATCGGCCGCCTTTTCCCTGAAGCCTGGAGGCTGTAGCCTGAAGCCTGTCATGAAGGACTTCGCTCACTGGCTCAGGGTTTTCAGGGAGAAGTCGGGCCTGAACCAGAAGGAGCTCGCGGAGCGCGTCGGCTCGACCGGGAGCTACATCTCGATGCTCGAGAGCCGCAAGAAGCCGCCCCCCTCCGATGAGGTCGTGCGCCGGCTCGCGTCGGCTCTCGGCGTCGAGGAAAACCTACTCCTGGAGTTCGCTCACCTGGAGCGGACGCCGTATGACATCAAGGAGCAGTTCGAGGTCCTGCGCGGGCGGGTCGAGCGGGAGACCGGCCTCTCGCGGTGGGCCACGGGCCCCTTCCGCGAGAAGATCATCCCCCTCCTCCTCTACCAGGTCGCCTGCCCGCCCCCCTACCTCGCCCCGACCGAGGAGGCGAGCGCCCCTCCACCCCCGCTCCGCAAGTTCCACCGGCGCGTGCTCGCGCTGGCCCGGAGCGCCGGCGATTTCGCCCGCTTCGCGAACGAGGTTGCCTCGCTCCTCGAGGGCCTCGACGAGGAGGCTCTCTCTGCCCTTCAGGACTGGCTCCCTCGGATCTGGCAGCCGTCGGGCGCCGCGCCCCGGCCGGCCGCTCCGGCGATCTCGCGCCTTCCGATCCTGATCGAGGTGCCCTGGGAGCCCGTCGAGCACGCCGCCGTGAGCTCGGGCGGATGGAAGGAGGTCCCCGCCTCGCTCTGGGCCCCGGGACGCTACTACCTCATCGCCTCGGGAACGGCCATGTACCCCCGGATCGAGGAAGGGGACTACGTGATCGTGGACGAGACCATGCCTCCTGAAAACGGCGACCTCGTGGCGGTGATCCACGCGGGCCAGGGGCAGATCCTGCGCTACATCGAGTCGGGGGACCAGGTGGAATTCGCGCCGGCGAACCCCCAGTTCCCCCCCATCCGAGCACCCCGCGCGAGCGTCGGAAAGCCGGGCGGTCCCACGATCCGCGGGGTCGTCGTCGAGATCCAGCGGGAGACAAAATAGCGCCACGTCTTCTGGGGGAGGGGGACGGCCCCCTCCCGTCTTCACGGCCCCTCTTTTCGCCAGTCCGCGTACGCGTGCGAATCGAAGATCTCGCCCCGCGCGAGGAAACGCGCGTAGGCACCCACGAATCCCTCGAAGGTTTCCCACCCTTCCTCGTAGCGGCCCTGGGCGACGGTCCAGAACCCGGTCCGGCCGTCCGGGCACGTCAGGACACGGTCGCCGGTCGTCGCGAGGAATACCGCGACCCGCCCCGACCCGTCGCCCTCCCGTGCCCAGGACTGCACGGGAAGGAACCCCCCCGCCAGGAGCGGCGGCGCCTCGCGCAGCCCGTCGAATAGACGGACGAACTCGGCGACCGGCCCGCCCGGCTCGAACCCGAGCTCTCGGACGCGGCACGAGGCCACCTCGGGATCGACAGGAGGCGAGATGTAGAGAGAGTCCCCGTCCCCTTCGTCTCCGGGAACCTCGGGCGAATCGTAGAAGCTCCAGTGCTCCCGGACGAGATCCTCGACGGCGAGATCGCTCGAGCCCCGGAGTTCATCCTTCGCGTACCCGGCGCGGGCGAGGTAGTCCAGGCCTTCGGCCCGAATGAACCCGGACGGGGAGAGCCACTTCCTCGGGACCCAGGGTCGATCGACCGGAGGGCGGGTCGCGCCGCGGTCGGTGCGGAGATATGCGCTCCCGCCCGCCCCCACGAGCGCGGGGAACCGTCCTTCGAGCACACGGTCGCGAAGCGCCGCAAGCCACGAGGGTGCGTCCCGCCACCGCGGGGCGAGGGCTTCGAGCACACGCTCGGGGTCCTGGTCGACGAACCGGGCGAGCCACGGGTCAAGGCAGGCCGCCACGTCCCGGTGGATATGGTTCCGGCAGGGGACGGCGTACAGCCAGTCGAGGTCGTGGTAGGTCGCCACGGGGCCCCCGAGACTAGAGATCGCCCGGGTCCCAGTCGATGGTCGCGGGCGCGCCGCCGTCGGCCATCGATCGCGACGCGGCCTCGAGGACCCGGACGACCCGCAGGCCGGACCGGCCGTCGGAGCGGGGAGTCCCCCCTTCCTTCACGCACCGCACAAAATCCTCGCATTCGAGCTTCAGAGGTTCTTCGAACTCGAGCTTCGGGATGAGGAGGTCGCCCGCCCGGTGGATGAGCTGGAACTTGCCGAAGTCGTCGTACCCGTCCAGGTGAGAAAGGTTCTTCCGCGTCACGCCCTTGTCATAGATGCGGATCTTCTCCGACGCGGAGACGTCGTCGTAGACGAGCATCTTCTTCGACCCCACCACCGTCATCTGACGGACCTTGTTCGGGTCGAGCCACGACAGATGGACGTGCGCGAAGCGCCCGCCGGGATAGGAGAGAAGGAGATACGCGACGTCTGCGATCCGCGCCTCCGGCTGGAGGAAGGAGAGGCCGCGCGCCGAGACCGTCTCCGGCGGCACGCCGAACCAGTAGTTGAGGATCGAGAGGTCGTGCGGGGCGAGGCTCCAGACAACGTCGGTGTTCGAGCGGACGAGTCCGAGGTTCAGGCGCTGCGCGTAGGCGTAGTAGACCTCGCCGAGGAGGCCCTCGTCGAGGTAGCGCTTCACCTGGCCGACCGCCGCGTTGTACTCGAAGGTGTGTCCCACCATCAGGACAAGCCGGCGCGCCGCGGCGAGCCGGATGAGCTCGCGGCACTCCTCGGCCCGCATCGCGAGCGGCTTCTCCACCAGGACGTGCTTTCCGGCCCCGAGCGCGGCCCGGGCAAAGGCGTGGTGCGTCGGCGGGTCCGTGGCGAGCACGACGGCATCGAGGTCCGGGCTCGCGAGGAGGTCTTCGATCCGCTTTGTGGTCCGGACCCAGGGATAGTGGTCGCGCACATACTCCAGGCGGTCGTCGCGGAGGTCGCAGGCCGCCTCCACCGAGCAGCGGCGCACCTGGACGAAGTTGCGAAGCAGGTTCGGGCCCCAGTACCCCACCCCCGCGAGGCCGATCCGGACGAGCCCCTCGCCCGTTCTCATCCCGGACCGACCTCGGCCAGCCGGCCGTCTCCGGAGAGCCGGTAGCGGCGGTCGCAGGCGGGACAGCGAAGCCCGCCGCCGGCGTCTTCCCCGCCGCCGAGCCCTACACCGCACCGGCAGACCCAGCCGTGGACGCGGGCTGGGCTCCCGTAGGCGAGCGCGAAATCGGGCAGGTCCCGGGTCACGACGGCGCCGGCACCGACGAAGGCGTAGAGCCCGAGAGTCGTTCCGCAGAGGATCGTGGCGCCCGCGCCGATCGTTGCCCCCCGGCGCACGAGCGTCTTCTTGAACTCGTGCTTCCGCTCGATCTCGCTCCGGGGATTGACGACATTGGTGAAGGTCATCGAGGGGCCGCAGAAGACGCCGTCCTCCAGCGTCACACCCTCGAACACCGAGACGTGGTTCTGGATCTTCACACCGTTCCCGATCGAGACGCCGCGGCCCACGAAGACGAAGTTCCCCAGGATGCAGTTCTCGCCGATCGTGGCCCCGGACATGACGTGGCAGAAGTGCCAGATCTTCGTATCCTTCCCGATCCGGACACCCTCGTCGACGTACGAGCTCTCGTGGACGAAATACTCCTTCATCGGCCTCCCCTGCCGAGCTCTTCGGGAGAAGCGCGCTCCCGGAAGAAACGGGCGAAGGGGTTGGCCTCGGTTGCGTCGGCCCTCTGGCCCTCCCCGGCCTCCTCGGGCGAGGGGGTGCACCGGCAGGGGCCCTCGTTCCGGTCCGCCCCGCAGCGCGGGCAGAGCCCGGCACAGTCGGGGCGACAGAGGAGCCGGCTTGGAACCGCGAGGACCAGCGCGTCGCGGAGCGTCGAGGTGAGGTCCACCACGTGCCCCGTGTAGTACTCCATGCCGAGCGAGGGTCCCGGGGGCAACGGTTCGTCAGGGGCAAGCGGTTCGGGGCAGGGCTCGAAGTAGACCTCGAAGTCGCTCGAGACCTCGTGCACGCAGGGTGAGAGGCACCGGCAGCACTCGACCTGGAGTTCCACCGCGAGCCGCCCCCGGACGGTGACCTCCTCGTGCGACTTGGTGGCTCGCGCCCTCACGTACACGGGCCCCTGTGCGACCCAGTCCGCACCTTCGATCCCCAGGTCGGCGAACGGGACCTCGTCCGAAAGATCCCTCCCTCCGGGCGGGATGTTCTTGACGGGAACCTTCATGGCGGCCTCCTGTTCGGAGCGGGGAAAATGCTACCACACTTCGAGACCCTTGACATGAAGGTCCTGCGGCCGGTAACTTTCGGCACCTGTACCCGCCGGGAATCACCATCCTAGAGGAGAGTACGTGGCGAAGATCAAGCTGGCGTCGAACGAATCGCTCGAGAAGGCGCTCCGCCGGTTCAAGCGGATGTGCAACAACGAGGGCATCTTCAGCGACTTCAAGCGGCACGCCTACTACGACAAGCCCAGCGATCGGCGCCGGCGCGAGAACAAGCGCCGCATCAAGACGATCCGCAAGTACCAGGAGATGACGCCCTAGCGTCCTCTTTTTTTTGAAGCCTGAAGTCTCTTTTTTTCTGAAGCCTGAAGCCTGAAGCCCACGTTTTTTTCTTTTGCCTGAAGCCTGAAGCCTGAAGCCTGAAGCCTGTTAAGATGGCCGCATGCAAGAGCGCAAGACGGACGCCCAGCGGGAGGCGGACGACGAGCGCCTCCTGACGCAGGCCGGACAGGGAGACCTGAAGGCCTTCGAGGCGCTGGCCCGACGGTTCGAGAGGCCGATCGCCAACTTCGTCCACCGGATGGGCGGCTCGGTCGAGCGGGCGACCGAAGTCTTCGCGGAGTCGATGCAGAAGCTCGCGGGCGAGCTCGACTCCCTCCCCCTCTCCGACCGCCCGGAGGTCTGGCTCTTCCGGACGGCCCGCGCGCTCCTCGCCGCCCAGGCCCTCCAGGATACGCGGGAGATCTCCCCGCGGACCCTTTCGAGCGCGCTCCCCGACCTGGAGGAGGAGGCGGCAAAGACGACCCCGAGCTCCATACGCGACCGGATCGGCCCCTGGGCCCGCGACGCGCTCCTTTCGCTCCCCCGATCCCGGCGCGAGGCGCTCGTCCTCAAGGTCTACCAGGGACTCCCGTACAAGGACATCGCACGGATCACCGGCGTTCCGGCCGGGACCGTCTACTACTGGGTCCACATCTCGCTCTCCGAAATCGCGAGCCGCATGTGAGAACGCGATGACCTGCGACGAGGTCCAGCCCAAGATCACGCCGTTCCTCTTCCGCGAGCTCAAGGTGGATCAAACCCACCAGGTTCAGAGCCACATCAAGGACTGCGGCGCCTGCCGCCAGGAGGCCGAGCGCCTGAAGAGGGCGATCCAGTACCTCCGGCTCGACCCCGGCCTCCCCGCGTCGGAGGAGCGAATCTCGACCGTCCTCGCGGGGATGCGTGGCCGGTTCAGCGTGCGCGCCACCCAGCGGGTCCTCGCCACGTCCCAGACCTCCGCGGTCGAGGCGGGCGGGTTCCGCGTCTCCTGGTCCGGGATCGCCGCGTTCCTCGTGCCGCTCCTCGCTCTCGCGGGGCTCGCCCTGCTCGCCGACGTAGGGGGCCTCCGGACGCGCCTTCTCGCCAGGGGCGAGGACGACGGCGGCGCGGAGAACCCGGAACGGCCCACCGATGACGCCCCCGCGAACGGCGGGAACGGCGGGGGGGGTGCGGAGCCCGTCACCAACGGCGGGAACCCGGGCGACTCCACGCCGAGCGACGACGAGCTCGCGCGGGCGCTCGATGGGATCCTGGAGCGGGCGGGCCGGAAGATCCAGGACGCGTGGCGCGACTCCAAGGCTCTCCCGGAGCCCGAGCGCCTCCTCGACCCGGCCGATCGGGTCTTTCTCGACCGCTGGGCAAGCCGCCTGCGACCCAGGCTCTTCCCCGAGGCGACAGCCCCCGCCGACCGAAGGGCCGCCGCGCTGCTCCTCGCCTCCGCGGCGTTCGTCCGCCCCGAGGCGGAGGAGCCCGCGCGGGTCGCCCTCGCGCTCTCGGCAGGCGGCTCCCCCCCCTACCTCGCCCTCGCCGCAATCCGCGCGGCACGGGTCTGGCGGCTCCAGGAAGCGTTCGACCCCATGGTCGCCCTCCTGGGGGCAAAGGCGAGCCGCGAGGTCAAGGTCGCCGCCGCCGGGGCCCTCGCCGCGTGCTACGGTGGCGGGGACCTGGCCAACCTCTCCGGGCTCTTCTCGGACGCGGAAGAGGTCCCCGAAGAGATCAAGGAGGCGATCCTCTCCGGACTGGCGGCGATGCGCGGCGACTCCGTGGTCGAGCTCGCCCGGCGCCTGTTCGACCGGGCCGAGGACCCGGAGCTCCAGGTCGCCGCCGCGGGGCTGCTCGCGAAGATTGAGAAGGACTCGTTCGCCGACCACGTGCTCTCCCAGCTCGGTGTCATCCAGGACGCCCGGACCCGCGCGCGGGTCCTGGCCATCGCCGGCGAGGTCGGAGGCGAGCGCGAGTTCGACTACCTCGTGCACGAGGTCCTCCTCTTCGGAGGCCAGCCGGAGGAGGTGCTCCGCGCGGCGGTGGAATCGGCCGCGAAGATCGCGAGCGGAACGGACCGGGTCCAGGCGCTCGAACAGGTCTACGCGAGCCCCGCCCTCCCCGCTCCGGTCCGGGCCGTGGCCGCGAGCCACCTCGATGCCGGGACGAAGAGGCAGATCGGAGCGGCCCTCGTCCAGCAGCTCAAGGCTGGCTCCGACGACGAGCGGGCCAGGGCGGCCGAGCTCCTGGCGTGGCTCTCCGCCCAGGGGCGGGCGGAAGCCCTCGTCGCGGCGCTCGCCGACGCGAGTCCCGACGTCCGCCGCGCGGCGGCCCTCGCGCTCGCCCAGGACGGCCCGCGCCCGCGCGAAGTGCTGCAAGCCCTCGCCGCCGATGCCGCCCAACCCTCCGGCGTGCGCGCCGCGGCCGCGCGCGCCCTGATGGCGGACGGGGTCGCGCTCGGCTCGCTCTCCCTCGACCCGGCCGTCGTGGAGGCGGTCGTCGGCGGAATCCTCGATGTGCCTCTGCCAAACGAGATCTGGCTCCGGTTCCAGCTCCCCGGCCAAGGACAAGATCCCTACGGGAGGGTGACGCTCAAGTTCCAGCCCGCCGCCCTGGTCGACCACCTCAGGAAGTCGATCCACCTCCCCATCGACATCGACCCGGAGGCCTCTGCGGTTCTCCAGCGCACGGCCACCGTCCGCGCCGCCCCCCCCTTCGCATCGCTCGGACAGTTCCTCGCCGAGGTCCTCCCGCCGGCGGGGCTTTACCTGCGCCGCGAGCCCGACAGGATCGTGGTGACGGCGCGGGAGCGATAGCCGCCGCTCAGGCCGCCAGCGCTTCCTCGGTCGAGGCGAAGATCTCGAAGACCGTGTCGAGGCGGGCCATGCGGAAGACCTCGCGGACGTTGGTCGCGAGCTGGGCGAGGCGAAGGACGCCCTTGTAACGCTTCGTCTCCCGGTAGCACTCGACGAGCGTGGCGAGCCCCGAGCTGTCGATGTAGGGCACGTCCTTGAGATCCACGACGATCCGGGGCTCCTTCTTCCCGGTGAGATCCTTGAGGACGTCCCGGAGCCGCGGGGAGGACATGAGCACGATCTCGCCGGAGACGACGACCACCTTCGCCTTGTCCCGAGCCACGACCTTCGCTTCCATCTCGCCGTCCCTCCGCGTCTAGCTACGACTTCTCGCCTTGCACCGATCGGCCGTTCCCGCCCTCGATCGCGAAGATCTTCTCCAGCTTCGCGACCTTGAAGATCTCGATGATCTGGTTGTTCACCCCAACGAGACGCATCCCGCCTCCCGTCCTCTGGAGGCGCTTGAAGCACTCCAGGAGCGTGGCGAGGCCCGCGCTATCGATGTAGTCCACCTCCGACAGGTCCACGATCAGTTGCGCGTCCGCCGAGAGCGCCGCGTTCTGAAGCTCGATCCGAAGGCGGGGCGCGACGTCGATCCGGATCGGACCCTGGATCCAGACGGTCGCCCCGCCGGGCGCGCGCCGGACGCGGACTTCCATGCTACGACCCGGACGGCCGGGCCTGGCCGGCCGCGTTCTTGTCCGGGGTCGCGCCTGCGCGCTCCAGCTCGGCCTCGAATCGGCTCCAGAAGGCGTGGATCTCGGCGATCCTCTCCAGCCTCTCCGGACGGGGAGCCCAGGCGCGGTAGCCGAAGTCGTGCCGGGTTCCCCCCGCCGACGAAAGGAGCGAGATGAGCGCCTGGTGGGCGAAGGCACGTTCTCCGGGATCCGGGGAGTCGAGCAGCCCCATGAGGCGCGGCACGAGCGTGGTGTCGCCCGCACGCGCGAGATCCCGGATGGCGTTCATGATTTCGCCGGGATCCGCATCCGGGTCCGCGAGCACCACGCGCGCTTCCCGGGAGGGGGAACCGGCGCAAGCCGCAAGGCACGCGGCGAGGAGGACGGACAGGGCGGGGGTCCCGTTCACCGCTCTTTCGATCCGCCCGCCGGGAACGCGACGAGCAAGGAGGACCGACGAGAAGCGAAGGGCAGCCCGCACGACTTTCAGTCCTCCCCCAATCGTTCGAAATGGAGCTCGACCGTGTGGCCGAGCTTGCTTCCCTCGCGCGAGGTCCAGACGTTCTGGATGTGGCCACCGTCCACGAAGGTCATCTGGAGCGAGTGCATGTGGAGCTCGGCCTCGCCTGGCGCGTCGGCCGCGTTCGTGCACTCAAAGTCGATGGTGTTCTCGATCGCGGAGTCCTTCGCTTTCATCACCGGCCGATTCCCCATCGCGCAGTAGTGCGTGAGGTATGGCGCGCCGCTCTCGACGTAGTAGAGCGTGACCATCTCGTGGGGAGTTCCCACGAAGACCGTCTCCAGGACGGCGTTCCCCGCGGCCGTCACCTTGTATCGGACCGCGATGTCGTCCTCCGGCGAGGCCGGGTCCTGGCCCCGATCTACCCACCGCCCTTCCAGGGCCTTGATCTTCTCGAACCACCCCCCGGCGGGGGAACCGTTCTCCTGGGCGAGGGCGGGAGCGGACAGGAGGATGAGCGGGAGCAGAACCAGGGCGACTCGCGACACAGTGGACCTCCAGAGGGGGTGAACACTGAGTGTCGTCCCGCCCGGGGACCGAGTCAAGGGCTGCGCTGTTTGAGGAGCCGGAGCACCCGGGCGAGGAGGTCGGTGGAAGAGAAAGGCTTCAGCATGTAGTCGTCCGCGCCCAGCCGGAGGCCCCGGGCGATCTGGTCCGCATTCCCCATCGCGGCGAGCACGACGATCGGGACCTCGGCGAACGCCGTGTCCTGGCGCAGCCGGGCGAGGAGGCCGAAGCCCTTTTCCTCGTCCGTCTGGACGTCCAGGAGGCAGAGGGAGACTCCCCTGGGGCATGTGGGGACGCCCTCGGTAGACCCGTCGTGGCTGACGACCTGGAACCCTTCCTTCTCGAGCCGTTCCCGCACGACCGCGGCAACCACCTCGTCTCCCTCGGCCAGGAGGATCGTCTCCCGTGGGGGGAGGACGCTCGACTCCGCCGAGAGAACGCGGTTCCGGCCCGCCTTCTTGGCGAGGTAGAGATAGTGGTCAGCGGCCGCGACCGCGGCTTCGACCCGGGCGACCTCCGCCACGAGCGCGACACCCGCCGAGAAGGTCACCTGGAACTCCCGTCCGTCAGGGGCGAGGAAGACCTCCTCCCCGAGGGCGCCGAGGGCGTTCTCCAGGGCCTGGACGGCTCCCCGCTCGCCGGTGTTCGGGAAGAGGGCGACGAACTCCTCGCCCCCCCATCGGGCGAGCAGGTCCGACCGCCGCAGCGCGTCGGAGACCGAGCGGGCGAAGCGCTTGAGGGCAGCGTCCCCCGCCGCGTGGCCGAAGAGGTCGTTCACTCTCTTGAAGCGGTCCAGATCCAGGATCGCGATCGAGAGGGGCTCCCGCCGCCGAGCGGCCAGGCTCGCGGCCCGCTCGAACGCCTCGCGGAACGCGGCGCGGTTCGGAAGCCGCGTAAGCGTGTCCAGGCGAGCCTCCAGGGAGCGTTCCACCGCCCGCTGGATCAGCCGGGAGACCGTGCCCGGCAGGGCCTCGGCCTCCGTCGAAAGCTCGATGTAGGCGTCGGCACCGAGCGCGATGCACTCCGAGCGGGGCTGGACTCCGCCCCGTTCGGAGAGAACCAGGACGGGGATCGCGGCGGTCGCCGGGCGTTCGCGAAGACGAACGAGGAGGTTTCGCCCGTCGGTGTCGGGCAAGAAGAGGTCGAGCACCACGAGGGCGATTTCCTCGCATTCGAGGATCTCCTCCGCCGCAGCCGCGGACGGTGCGACGTAGAACTCCCGGTTCGGCGCCGCGAGCGCCTCCCGAGCAGCGTTCGCGGAGCCCGTCCCGCCAGCGATCCAGAGGACGCCGACCTTCTCCACGGGCTCCGTTTCGCGCGCCGTGACCAGCCGCGCGACGAGCACGCCGAGCCGCGCCTGGATCTCCGCCTCAGGCGCCTCCTCCACCGCGCGGGCCGCCGAGGCCACCGAGGCGGAGGGCCTCGCCCTCTCCGAGGTCCGGATCGAGTGGGCGAGCCGGCGGATCGAGTCCACGATTTCACCCGCAGCCGCTCCGGGTCCGCGCTCTTCGAGAGTCACCTGGGCGATCTCGAGCGCGCCGAGCGCCGCCGTGATCGACTCCCGCTGGAGTCCCTTGTGTTTCGCCATCGTTCGATCCCCCCAGAATCGTCGCCGAGAGTCTAACCTAACGCTCCTCGCGTACGACCTCCTCGCGCAGGAACTCCGCGAGCGCCTCGGCCGCCACGCGGTTCCCGTTCGCGTTCCAGTGCATGTCGCGAAGCCAGTAGACGCGGCCGAGCTCCCGGTGCCCCTCGCGGAGCGCCGGCGTGAGATCGAGGTAGGGCACCTCCTCTTCCCGGCAGAATTCCTCGAGCCGCCGACCCGGAAGGTCGAGGTCGAAATCGGCTGCGGAGAAACCGTGGAACTTCAGGACCTCCCGGTAGTGCTCGTCGTCCACCTGGAACTCGGCGGGCGCCGCCGCCACCGCGGCCCGGCCGCCGGGGAGCGAGCGCACCGCCCGGAAGATGTCGGCCAGCGCCGCGAAGGTCTCCCGCTCGCGCCGGCGCCTGGCTCCGTCCTTCGCCCCGAAGTATTTGAGCCAGTTCCGCTCGATCTCCATGTATCGCTCCGGCGAATACGAGGGCTCCTCCTTCCTCCAGTCGGAGATCGCCGCCGGGTCCTCCCAGAACTCCGCCTTCTTCTCCGCGCCGACCTCCGAGACATCGACGCCGCGGCGGCTTGCCTCCTCGCGCAGGGCAAGGAGTCGCGCGGGAATGAAGTAGAGATACCAGAAGTTCGGGTCCAGGAAACTCGGTGTCGCCCCGCCCCCCCAGTCGTTCGCCAGGTAGAAGAGGATGAGGACCGCGTCCGGCCGGTAGTCCATCCCCTCGGTCAGGAAGAGGTAGCGGTAGTCGGCGGCGTCGATGCCGTTGACTCCCATGTTGTAGATCTCGACCTTCGTAAGGCCAGCGGGGAGCGCGGAGGCCGCGGCGGAAAGACCCTCTTCGGCAAGCGTGAAGACGTTGTAGGGGTACGGAACGATCCCGGCGGCGAAGGAGTCGCCCAGCGCTACGATCCGGAAGGTCCCCTCGTCCTTCTCGACCCGGAACTCCTCGTCGTAGAAGCCGGACGCGTTTTGCGGGAAACCCATCCGGTCCTCCATGGGCCGGCGGACCCGCTCGATCTTGTTGTCCGATTCGAAGCGCATGAAGAGGGGGCTAGGGCTGAAGAAGGCAACGGCATGGAGCCCGGCCTCGAGCAGGACGGCAGCAACGAGCACGTTGGCGAGGGCGAGGTCGAGCCGCCGGACCCAGGGGCTCGCGGCCAGTCGTCCGACACGCTCGCGGAAGACAAGCGCCCCGAAGAGGACGAGCAGCGAGAGCGCAAGCGCCGCGCGGAAGACCTCCTTGGGCCGCTCGACCCCTTGGCCGAGCGTGAGCCCGAGGACAAGGGATCCCACGAAGAGATACGCGAGGAGCCGATAGAACGCGGGCCGGACGGCGGCTGCCCGGAGCGCCCGGGAAATCTCGCGGCGCCGGAAGAGAATCTGGAACGCCCCGGCCGCGGCGGCGTAGACCGAGAAAACGATCCCCGCCGCGTTCGCGAGAAGCGCCGCCCGGCTGTCCGCGTATTTCTGCGCCCCAACAAGAAGGTAGGCCACGTAGCTCGCGGCGTAGAGCGACGCCGCGGCGACGGCGAGCAGCGCCCAGGGGATCCGGGCGAGGCGTTTCTTCAGGTCACGGAACACGGTCACGATCACGGTCACGATCACGATCACGATCACGGTCACGGTCACGGTCACGGTCACGGAACACGATCACGATCACGGTCACGATCACGGTCACGGTCACGGTCACGGAACACGATCACGATCACGATCACGGTCACGGTCACGGAACACGATCACGGTCAAGAATCACGATCACGGTCACGGTCACGGTCACGGTCACGGT
>JACQVV010000288.1 GCA_016209595.1 Planctomycetota bacterium | reverse complement strand
TAGCCCGCCGTGTGGAACCACTCGTCGAAGAAGCGGCCGAGCGAGCGGCCGGAGCGGGCCTCGAGGATCCTGCGGAAGTCGTCTGTCTCGACCGTCTTCCCCGCGTAGGTCCGGACGTACTCGGCCACGGCGAAGCAGGTGAGGTAGCTCGGGCAAGGCGACTCGAGCCGCCAGTGGGCGGTCTTGGTCCCGTCGGCGTGGCGGTCCTCGGAGACGAGCGTGCCATTGGCGAGAATCGTGAATCGCGCCTCGGCCGTGAGGTGGAAGTCGAGCGCCGACCGGACGCATGGAAGATCCACCGTCGGGAGCCAGAACCGCGCGCGTTCGGTCTCGTGGTCGGTCGCGGCGAACCAGGGCTCCCCAGGGAAGGCTTCCCTCGGGGCGCAGATCCTTCCTCTATCGGTTCCCTGAGTAAACGCCGGCACTCCAGCTACCCGTACGCACCGGGAGGAAGCGCGTTACCCGTCGTACGCAACATGATGTCGTAACATCATCACTTACGATACCTGGCTGCTCGAGCCGATCGTGTCCAGGTTTCTTTCGGCGTGTGCAAATTTCTGCTACCGAGAGCCTGCCGGGTAGGTTACTCTCGCGGAAAATTTGAACTGACAGTCCTTGTCCGGGGTCGCGCATGCGCGCTCTAGCCTTGAGGACCACGATGTTTTCCCCGCGTCGCCTCTTCTTTCCCGCGATCCTTTTGCTCGCGGTCGTTCCCTCGTTTGCTCAATCCCTCACCCGCGAAAGATACGAGTTCGCGCGGATCCAGCGCGAGTTCGCGGAGGCGCTGGGAAAATGGAGACAGGCGGCGCTCGAACAGATGCGGACGGACCGGCTCGCGACGCCGACGATCCGCCTCACGACCACAGATGGCACGGCGGATCGCGAGCTCTTTCCCGCGCTCGACGAGTACGTCGGAAAGTACCTCGCGATCGTGAACGCCCGCCTTCGCGGGCGAGGGGACCCATCGCGAAGAGTTGAGACAGATCGACGTACAGCACGAGCTCGTTGACTGGTCGCTCAAGGCCGTCGAGCTCGCCGGCGATGTACAGCAACTCTACGAGGAGGCGCACGAGGCTGCAGCAGAGGAGGCCCTGAAGCGTTTGGCCGACGCCGACTTCACTACGATCGGCCCTGAACTTTGGCGCAAGTTCGGGGAGGAGATCGCTTCAAGAGGTCGTGATGAAGCTCTGGCACTCCTCATGGACGAGGTGGACAACGTCATCGACGCTCTCGTGGAGGCCCAGGTCGAGAAGGCTGGCCTCGAGGCTCAAGGTGCCGGCGCGGACGAGGTCGGGAGCTTGGCGGCCCAAAACGCGGAAGCGGGCCGGATCCAGACGGACCGATTGCTCCTCGACCTCTTCATGCTCCCCTTGAAGAACCTCATCTTGCCCATAAAGGAAACGGGGAAGTTCCGCCCGCGTGCAGGCCTTGCGACCTTTGAAATCGCGATCGCCGTGATCGAGATCGTGAACGACGGAGTCCGCAACTACCGGACGACCCGGTCGGAACAGGCACTCATCGATCACCTCTACCAGCTCATCGCGAACCAGGAGCACCCGGTTCTCGACTTGATCGTCAAGATCCTGGGCGCGATCCCGCCCGAGATCGACCGGCTGTCTCAGGTGGTCCAGAACCGGCAGGTCGTCTATGGCCGCTACTTCCCCGCGGGGAAGGATCCGAAAGATCTCGACTCGCAAGCCCCCGAGGAGGAGCAGAGAGCAGCGGGAGAAGCCCTCCGGCGCGGGGATTCCTCCGCGACCCTGGATCAGCGCAGGGAGTACGGGATCGACCAGGTGCAGAAGATGCTTGCGCTCCTCCAAGAAGCCTGGGATCTGTGGAAGTCACTCGGGCCGTCCACGGCCACAGCCAGGCAAGACGACAGGACGCGCCTTCAGGACGCGCTCCAGAGATGGATCGCGGGCGCGCGGACCGCGATGGACGAGCGTCTCAGCGTGACCCGGCCGACCGTCCCGACGGCCGTACGCCGCCTCGCCGAGGCGTGGGAGAAGGTGAAGGAGCGGATGATCCGCCTCCAGAAGGCTCGCAATCCCTGGCATGACGGGGAGTCGATCCACCGGGCCCACACCCCGCGCAACTACGTCGACTACATCGGTACCCACGATTCCTACCAGGGCCACTTCTGGAGCCTCGTCATCCTCTCTCCGCCTGGCGGTGGCTACTTCAAGACGCAGGACGGCGATTCGAGGTTCGTCTATGCGGGAGCCATGCCGGAGGTCCTGCGGCGGCTCGGACTCGCCGGAATTGCCGCGAACGAGCTCCGGCAAGGCCTGGCCGAAATCCGGGACTTGTTCGCCTGGGCGAAAAAGTGGCTCGAAGAGACCGAACTGCGCTGGGACCCGTCGAGCCTGACCGTGGAGATTCCCGCGCCTAGTACGGGCGAAGCGGGGTTGTACGGAGGCGGCGATTTCGATCGCGTGCGGCGAGTCGTGCTCCACTCTCCGGGAGAGGATGCCAAGAGGGCCGAAGAGATCGAGGCGAGCACTCGCGAGACCCGCGGCTGGTCCGTCGCCGTCGACGGCTTCACGGCCGAGGTCCTCGGACTTCCCAAGGCGCTCCCATTCACCGTCACGGTCTTCTACCAGCCGGTCCACATGCAGGTCGGAGACAATGGCAGCCCTGAGATCATCGTTCTTGGCAAGGAGTTCGAGGACCACGTCCGGGTCGTCTACATGCCCGAAACGAGTGCGACCGGCAGCGAGGTGGCGAACATCGATTTCGGCCCGCAGCCGGGGCTCGCACTCGTTGCGCCGGGTCTCGTCTCGGCTCGTCAGGCAGGAAGCTTCCGACTCGCCGCGAGCAAGAAGTGGATCGCCGTGCGGGAGGCATTCCGCGAGGAGACGTGGACCGAGATCGAAGACGGACAGGAGATAACGAGGCGGAGGTACTGGTACAAGCTCGAACAGGATGGGCTGCGAACTGTACCCGATCCCGCGGGCTACGATCCCACGGCCTGGGTCTGGGTCAACGCCATGACCCTGATCGAGCTGCGGGGATCGGCCTGGGGCCTCGCCGCGGCCCCGGGCGAGACCTCGGCCGTCCCTTCCTTCGGCTTCAATTCAAGCCGGATCGACATCCTGAAATCCGAACGGGTCGTCGGTCCGCACACGTTTCCCGTCGGCCGGGCACCTTTCTGGGTCTGGGCGGAGTTCGGCACCGAGCCCGGAAAGACCACGGGCGGCAGGGTCGAGGTCACGAGCCGGCTCGAGTACTCGGCGAGCAATGGCACGATCGCGCACGTCGAGGGCACGAACGTCGTCGCCGATAGCTTCGGGAAGTGTCGGATCACAGGCCGCGTCCCGGAGCGCTACGGTACCCAGGCCACGCCTCCGGGCCAACTCGAGGCGGGTTTCGACGTCAACGTGTTCGGCTTCGCCGTCCCCGAAGAATACACCGTGAACGCGGGAGAGACGGTGACCCTGGCCGTCCAGCCGAAAGGGGAGGTGCCGGCGCTCTCCCTCGTCACCCTCGACTGGAACTCGAGAAACCACGGCGAGTTCCTCGGCCAGGCCGGAAAGCCGCCGGTCACCGTGGTTCAGGCCCTGATCGCGAAGGCTCCCACGATCGAGTGGCGGGCTCCCGTCCTTCCGGGGGTCTACCCGATCGACCTCTACATCACGATCCCCTCCCGGCCCGACCCCACGATCCTCTCCTATCAGATCCGCGTCCGCGTCACCGACCCGAAGAGCCGAGATGACGAGCTGAAGTTCGGCATCGCCGACAGCGGGCGGCATCTCGTGCTCCAGACGGAGACCCCCGATGAGGTGCGCATGGACGACGAGGTACGCATCCGCGGTTGGGTCTATTTCATCGAGGAGAAATCGTCCTCGCCCCCTCCGGCGCTCCTTCCGGTGAGCTCCGCCGGCGGGTTCATCCCCGACATGGCCCCGCAGGCCCCCCGATCGCAAGGATCGCGCCTCGAGATCACTGGAGATGCCGGCGAGTTCCTGCGGAAGGCCTGGGTCCACTGGGAAACGGATCCCGCCTTCGGGTCGCTGGTCGAGACCGAGACCGGATTCGTGCGCACGGATGCCGGCCGATGGACGACGCTCAACACGCTCCGGGTCCGGAGTGAGCGGGAGCTCGCCGGGAGGTCGTTCCCGGTCCAGGCCATTCTCCTGGGCGATCTACCGACCCGACCACCTCCTCCGACGCGCCAGGGGACCGTCACTCTTGCCGCGGGCGGGAACGCCAATCTCGACCCGGGAGAGGGAGGAACGCCGGATGTCGAGGTCCGGGTCGAGTCCGGCCGAGCGATCCTGTCGGCCGCGCAGGGGATCGCAAGCATCGGACCCGCGGAGAAGACGCTTCCAACGTCCGGGTACGCAACGACGGCCGAGCTCGCGGTCGGAGCCGGCTACGCGGTCCGAACCGATCAAAACCGGTACGTTCGGATGATCGTGACGGCCGGCGATTCCTCTACGGGGCGCTGGACGCTCGAGTACGTCTGCCGGCTCGACGGCTCGAATCTCTTGCCCTGATTCCTTCCGCGAGAACGTCCGCCATGACCCTCCATCGCGTTGTTCCCTGTCCGGGGTCGCGCCTGCGCGCTCCCGCGAGGCTCGCCTTCGTCCTCATTTTCCTGTTCCAGGCGGCGTTCGCCCAGGAGGGAGCGGGGCCTCGCGAGGGGAAGCCGCTCGGCGAGATGACGCGATGGATCCGCGTGGCCCAGCCCGAGCCGGAGGCCGCGCCGGAGCCGCCTTCGCCGGCGCCCCCGATCGATCTTGCCGACTTCCACCTCCTGGTTCGCGAGATATTCGAAGCCTACGAGAGGGAGTCCGTGGGCGCCTTCGCGGCCCTCATCCATCCCGACTTCCTCGCCCGCGACCGGACCGGGAACGACTACCGGTACGCGGACATGCCGCGGGCTCTCTCCGACGACTTCGAGATTCTCGAGCGGATCGCTTTCACGGTGTTCGTTGGCCAGGTCACCGTGGAGAGCGATGGAGGCCGGGCCCAGGTGGAGGTTCGCTGGAGCCGCCGGGCCCGGGTAGAGATCGGGGGCCAGGAGATCATCGTCACCGACCAGCGAAGCGTGTTCCAGTTCGATCGCCCTCCAGGCGGGACGGGGTTTCTCCTGTCTCGCATCTTCGGCGATCCCATCTTCGGGCTCGCCGACCGGAGGGGCGAGATCACGGTCGATCGCGGGACGCTGGACGGCGAACTGATCCGAGTTCCGATCCTTCTCGATCGCTTCCAGGGAATCGTCCGGCCTCCGCTCGTGCAGCGCGACCAGGACGGCGGGGCTGGAGGCGGGGGCGGGGGAGGAGGACCGCCGCCCTCCACCATACTCCTCGGCACGAACACGATCCTGGAGGGACAGATCAACTTCGACACGCAGGTCTTCCAGAACAGCTTCCTTCCGTTCCTGCCAGGGGCCGATATCCAGTGGTCGCCGAACCCGGGTCCCCTGACTGGCTTTATCCTCCCATCCCTGGGAACGGTCCGCGAGATCACCGGGATGTTCGCGAACCTGGACGCGATCGCGGTCCTTCCCGCCCCGCCCTACGCCGACCTGCCCGCGCTCAATGAGAATGCGGCGGACGTTGGCCGTCTCTTCGCCGTGCAGACCGACCAGGGCTTCTTCTGCGGGTTCGAGATCACGGCCTACAATCCCTTGCCCGCGCCGGCGGGCGAGTGGACGCTGCGCTTCAAGTATCAGACGGACGGCACGAGAAACTTGCAATAGGGGCTCCCCACCGTGCGATTCCCATTCCTTCTCGCCCGGATGCCGGGAGCTCGCCTCTCTCCAGGCCCGGGAGCATTCCTCGGCCTCACCCTCCCCTTTGTTTTCTTCGCGGGATGTTCCGGGGGGCCGGAGCCCGCGTCCGGCGCGGTGCCAGAGGGCTCGGGTCTCGAAGTCCTGCGGCGCACGCATCGGGCCGAGGCATTTCTCGAGGTGCGCGAGAACGACCGGGCAATGGAGGAGTGTTTCGCGGGGCTGGATCGGCAGCCTGGAAACGAGTCTCTCCTCGCCCTTCTGGGCGAGGCGGCCCTCGGGTCGGGACGGCCCGAGATGGCCACCCCGCGCCTCGCGGCGGCGGCTCAGGCAGAGGGAGCTCTCCCCCACGTCTCGGTCGCCTACGGGCGCTGTCTCTACGAGTCGGGGAAGAGCGAGGAAGGTCTCTCCGTCCTGGAAGAGATTGCAAGGAAGCATCCCGACTCGCTCGAGGTCCATCGGGCCCTCGGTCGGATTTACTTCGACTTGCGAAGAGACGAGGCTTCCGCGGCGGCCTACGAAAAGGTCCGCCAGGCCCAACCACAGGAACACGACACGCTGCTCACGCTCGGTGCGCTCTACGAGCGGCTAGGTCGGCTGGAGTCAGCCGAGGCCGCCTACGTGGATGCCGTTGGTGCGCATCCCGGTTCGGCCATGGCCCATCGCGCCTTGGCGGAGTTGTATGCCTCCAGGAACATGGACGACCAGGCCGCGGAACACCTCTCGAGATACCTCGAGATCTACTCCGACGCGCTCGACGCGGAGGAAATCCGCAAGCGGATCGAAAGCCTCCGCCAGGGAGAGAGCCACTGAATAGGAGGGCGCGAATCGGCACCATGTACCGACGGATGATCGTCGGCGCTGGCAAGGCGCGGCCCCGAACACCGTAACGCAGCTACATGGAGGGGCCGCAACGACGCCAGCGGCGACGAGGGCCGTGGGGGCGTTGTGCAGAATTGCGCCCTCTTATTTAGGTTCTTACCCAGATCGCGCGGAGTTTGGAGTCATCTCGGGACACTTGCCGTCGCCGTCCCCTCTTCGACCTGGGGTCTCGGGATCTACAGCTCGGGCCCGGGCTGGGATTACTACCAGGCGCTGCTGGGTACGCGCCCCTCCTCGCGGTGAGGGAGACGCTCCCTGTCAGCGTGTCGGGTCGATCCCCTGCGCTCGGAGCGATCGGGCCATGCCCAGGACCCGGAATCCTTGAGCGATGCAGGCGACCATGAGGACGATAGCGCAGATCTGCACCCTGAAGAGCGATGGGACCAGGAAGAGGAAGTAGAAGATGAGCGAGACGACCACCGCCCACTCATGCTTCAGGAACAGGAAGACGGCGAGGAGCGTCATCACGGTCGCGAACCCCCCGACGATTCCCCAGAAAACGATCCGCGCCTCGGCGGGCAGGTCGCGGGCGAGGAAGGCGCCGGGGGCGGCGATGAGGACAGCCGCGAGAATGTTGACGCCGCCGAGCGCGTTCATCTGCTCGCTCAACTTCTTGAGGAGCGCTGCCGATGGGTCCGGAGATGGCGCCAGACGCGGAGGAGCTATGGCGGCCTGGAGGAGGTCGTGGCCGCAGCAGGGGCAGAGGCGCAGGCCGCAAGGCATGCTCTCGGCGCACGCCGGGCAACGTTCTTCGGGCATGGCGGTCTCCGGGATGACGGGGCGCCGGGACCCGACCAGGATCCCGGCGCCGCCTCGAACTAGCGAACCTCTTCGGTCTCTCTGCTCTTCTTGTGCGTCTCCTCCGTCCCCTCCGTCTCGGTCCACGGCGTCGAGGGCTCGGGCTGCGAGCCTCCGGCCACGGGGCCAGGACCGCTCGATGCCGGGCCGCCGGCGGACGGGCCGGGCCCTGGCTGCGGCCCAGGGCCGCCCGCGCTGGGACCGCAGGCGGAGGGGCCGCCTCCGGACGGCTGGTCGGGGGGCGGATTGCTCCCGCAGCCCGCCGTCCACAGGACCAGGGCGAGCGCGAGCGCGGGAACGACGAGGAAGAGTCTCTTCATGTGCATGGTTCCTTGCTCGGAGAAAGGGGAGGGGGCCGCTGGCACGGCGTTCGCCACTTCTCCGCCCTGCCGAAGTCAAGTACGCGCGGCGCGAACGCCGTGCCGGCGGTGAGAAGGGGGAGGGGGTTGTTCCCCTCCCCCTCATCATCTGGCTGGAGCGGACCTCTTCCTGCGGAGGCGGCTGGGGGCCGTGGCCCTTGTGGATGACGCGGAAGACTTCCTTCACCACGACCTCGAAGGGTACGCGGAGCGTGAGCTGGAGGGAGCCGTCATCGTACCACCAGGTCTCGCCGACCTGGCTCATCCCCTTGAGGACGCTCTCGCTCGCGACCTATACGAGGTCCTCCTGGGTCACGAAGTCGGAGACCGTCGTCCGGGCGGGGAGTCGGAGTCCGTTGATACGCTCGGCGAGCCTGCGGTAGGCCACGACCTCGGCGGTCCGGCGGGTCAGGAGCTTCTCGCGAGCGTTGACCGACTCCCAGCCGACGAACCGCGTGCCGCGGAGCACGGTGTTCCCCGGGGCGGTGCCGGCTCCAGTGACCGAGATCACCGACTCCTGCGTGTACTCGCGCTGCTTGATGATCTCCTTCTCCTCGATCCGCGGACCGACCTGCCGGCGGGCCTTGATTCGCTTGATCTCCTCGATCACCTGGCTCACGGTAACCGCCATGTCGACCTCGCAGGTGCCGTCCGGCTGGAAGCGCGGCGGGCCCACGGTGCCGATCCCCTTGGTGAAGGTCTCGATGTCGGCCCGGATCTCGTCGGACGCGGCGACGAAGTCCACGACTCGCGTCTCGGAGGTGAGGTGGACGCCGTGGATCGCCTCGGTGAGCTTCCTCATCGCGTCCACCTCGGCCCCGCGGAGCGCCATGAGGCGGCCCTGGCCGGTCGTCCCGCTCCAGCCGACGAGCCCGCCCCCGGGGGCGGGCTCGTCCTCTCCACAGCCTGCACCTGCGGTTTCCTCCTCAGGGTCTTCTCGACCTTTGCCATCCACGACAGCCTCCTCTCCCTCTACAGTAATTTCGGGGGGGCCGACCGTCTCACTCATGTTGGCAGAGAGGGCGCGTCCCGCCATGCTGCGTCTTGCCTCGCTCCGAACTTCGACGCGGCATCCGGGCCATCCCTTGGCTCCGCCGTCTCGAAGTTTGCGGGAGCCGCGCTCCTCTTCTTGTGTTACTGGCTTTCGCACCGGTTCGCGCGCGCGAGCGAGTGGCGGGCGAAAGAGCTCGTGCTC
>JACQVV010000287.1 GCA_016209595.1 Planctomycetota bacterium | reverse complement strand
CCATTCCCTCGCGGAAAGACTCCTCGGAGCGAATGCCCCATCTCGCCCCCAGGGCATCCATCCGGAGCTGTCCCGCCGAGACTGCTCTGGACAGGATGAGCATCTCCCTCTTGAGCGCAGCCATCTCCTCGCGGAAGGCTGCCATCCCTTCCTGGAACTCCTTGCGCAGGGCGACGATCTCGTCCTGGAACTCCTTGCGCAGGGTAGCCATCCCGGCCTGGAAGTCCTTGCGCAGGGCGACGATCTCGTCCTGGAGCTCCTTGCGCAGGGTAGCCATCCCGGCCTGGAAGTCCATGCGCAGGGCGACGATCTCCCGCTGGAAGTCCTCGTGCAGGGCCTGGAAATCCTCGCGTAGTTCCCGGAGGCTCTCGGTGTTCCGATCGATCCGTTCCAGAACCGCCGTGGGATCGATCTCGATGACCGACAGGGACCTCCGTAACTCGTCCCGGACCGCTGGTTCGTTGGCGAGCTCGAGGAGCGCTTTCTTGAGTTCCTCGCGGTTCATGTGCGTATCCTACGACGCCACGAGGGCCGGACGCTACCAGCAACCCAACGGCCCGACGCCGGCGCGAGAGAGATCGTCCCGGCGGCAGCGGGCGGGTTTTGGGATATGCTCTCGATCGGGGCCGGCGAGGAACTGGCGCCCGCTTCCGAAAGGACTCTTCCCTGGTCGACGTCGTTTCCCGGATGATCGCGCGCGTTCTCGACTCGCCGCTCGAGGTCGAGAAGCTCGCCCCGCTCGTGCTCGGCCTGGTCGTCGAAGCGACCCGGGCCGAGCGGGGCTTCCTGGGACTCCTCGACGACGGCGGCGGGTTCGAGTTCCGCGCCGCGGTGCACCTGGGCGAGGGCGAGATCGAGTCGCCGGAGTTCCAGGTGAGCCACGGCCTGATTGGGGAAGTGGCGAGAACGGGCCGGACGGTCTTGGTCGAGGACGCCCTGGACTCGCTCGACCTCTCCCAGCGGTCGAGCGTCCTTTCGATCGGCCTCCGTTCGGCCCTCGCGGTCCCCATCCCCCGGCCCGAACCCGGGGAACCGGGCGGGCCGCTGGGCGTGATCTACCTCGATCACCGGACCCGGACCGCGGCGTTCGGCCGCGCCGAGGCCGAGCTCGTGGAGACCTTCGTGCGGAGGATCGGCAAGATCCTCGACGCCTCGCAGCGGAACCGGCAGCTCTCCCGCGAGGCCGAGCGGATGAAGAGGCGACTCGTGGACGCGCGCCGGATGCTCGAGGAGCGTTCTCGGTACGGTTCGATCGTGGGCCGGAGCGAGGCCATGAGCCGGCTGTTCGAACTCCTCGACCGGGTGGTCCCGACCGACCTTCCGGTCCTCATCGAGGGAGAGAGCGGGGTGGGAAAGGAGCTCGTCGCCCGGGCCATCCATTGCAACGGGCCGCGCCACGCGGGCCCTTTCGTCGCGCTGAACTGTGCTGCCCTGCCCGAGGGCCTTTTGGAGGCGGAGCTCTTTGGGGTCCGCAAGGGGGCTTTCACCGGCGCGGTCGAGGACCGCGAGGGGCTCTTCGCGGAGGCGAGCGGCGGGACGCTCTTCCTCGACGAGGTGGCCGAGATGAGTGCCAAGATGCAGGCGGAGTTCCTGCGGGTGATCGAGGAGGGACTCGTCCGGCCCGTAGGAGGAGGGGAGCCGCGCACCACGGACGCCCGCATCCTCGCCGCGAGCAACCGGAACCTCGCCCGGGTCCGGGACGAAGGGAAGTTCCGGGCGGATCTCTACTACCGCCTATCGGTCATCCCGATCACGATCCCGCCGCTCCGGGAACGCCGAGAGGACATCCCCCTTCTCGCCGAGCACTTCCTCGCGGCCTTGCTGCGCGCGGGCGAGCCTGCCCGATCGTTCGACGCGGGAGCGATCCGCAGGCTTCTGGCCCATGCATGGCCGGGAAACGTCCGCGAACTGAAACACGCCGTGGAGCGTGCGCTCCTCCTGTCCTCGGGGGAGCGGATCGGCGCCGAGGCGGTCCTCTTCGACGCCGCGCCGGCGGGAGACGTGCCCCTGGCTCTCGCCCGGACTGCGTCCGCGGTGGTGGAGGATGCACGTGCCCGCCACCCCGATCTCTCCACGAGGGACCTCGAAGTCCTCGCGTTTCTTCGCGGCGCGGGCAGCGCCGACGCCAGGGAGACGGCCGAGGCGCTCGGGATGAGTCGCCCGACCGCGCTACGGGCCCTGGGGCGTCTCCTCGATCGCGGACTCCTCTCCCGCTTCGGACAGGGCCGCTCGACGCGCTACGCCCCGCGGGGCCACACGGCTTTCCCGCAGTCGTAGCTCGAGGCCGTTAGAGCCCGTCCACAAACCCGGACCCAGTTTGCCCTCCAGCGCAGCGAAGGGAGCCCGGCGGAGCGCCGCCCACCCGGCGACGGGAGGGTTTTTGGATGTGCTCCAAGCCAAAAAGTCGCTGGCCTCGGGCGCGGGATCAGCCCGGCGGAGGGGGCGCGGGAGACTCGGTCCCGCGGGGCGTCTCGGGCTCTTCGAATTCGTGCTTGACCTCGCTCGCGGTGACGCGCTTCTCTCCGAGGAGCAGGTGGACGCCGCCGATCAGGCTCCAGGCGACTCCCGTCAGGCGGAAGAGGAGCGACATGGCGACGGCGCGGTTCCCGAGGTCGCTCGCGGCGGCGCCGGCGGGCGCGACGGCCGTGAAGAAGTGGAGGTACATGGCCTCGCCCCAGCCGAAGCCGCCGACCGAGATGGGGATCGCCGAGAGGATGAGGATCGTCGGGATGAAGACGCAGTAGGGCCCCAGGCCTACCCCTTCGATGCCGAGGGACTGCCCGTAGGAGTAGTTGACCAGGACGAGCACGCAGTCGCAGACGATCGAGAGAGCGAAGGCGGAGAGGACCGCGCGCTTCCGGTAGCGGAAGAGGAACACGGCTTCGTCCACCTTCCGGACGAGACCGGACAGGGGGAGGAGGTCGATGAGCTTGTCGAGGCGCACGAGGCGCCTCACGCGCTTGCTGAAGAAGAGGCCGGCGCCGGTCAGGGCAGAGCCCAGAAAGACGTAGATCACGATCGCGGCCTCGCGAAGGCGCGGGTCACCCAGATAGAAGAGAAGCACGAGCCCCGCGAGGGTCGCCATGGCTAGGATGCCGATCACCCGGTCGATGAAGACCGTGACCGCCGCGGCCGCCCTCGCCCCGTGCGCGTGGCGAACGACATAGTACGCCTTGACGAGGTCGCCGCCGGTCAGGCCGGGCAGGAAGGCGTTGTAGAAGAGCCCGATGAAGTGCCAGCGGAAGATGTCGCGGAGGCGCACCGCGATCCCTTGCGAGGACAGGAGAAGGCGCCAGCGGATGAGAGCGAACCCGTTCACGATCCCGTAGATGGCGAGGCCGGCGAGGAGGGGAGTGAGGCTCGCCCGGGCGACCACGCCGAAGAAGCCGTAGTGAACGGGCGCCTCTTCGCCGTCCCGCGCGAGCAGGGCGCCGGGGATGACGCGCTCCTCGCCGTCCTCGGTCTCGATCCGGACACTCTGCTCGTCCGCTTCCCGGACCCGGCCCACGAGGACCGTCCCGTCGGCGAGCGAGACCGAGTCCTGGTACTCGATCAAGTAGGTGAAGACGTAGGCGATGAGCCCGGCGCTGACGGCGACCCGGAGAAAAGCGAACAGGAAGCGCCGGACCCGCTGGCCCGTCATCCTCGCTACTCGTTCTTCCCGCTATCGGGCTCGGGCACGTGCTCGCTCTCGGGCGCAGCGCGGAGCGGCGGGTATCTCCGGCGCCCCTCCTTCTCCCACCATTCGACCCAGGTCTCGCGGCGGCGATCGAGGGCGAGCCCGGTGAGCGCCTTGAGGCCGAGGTAGGCGTCGAAGCGGACGGGAGCGGGGTTGTCCTCGTCGAGGGCGTGGATCAGGGGCTCGATCGCGCGGTGGTCGCCGATCAAGGTGAGAGCCTGGGCGGCTTCCATGCGCACCCAGTCGTGCCGGTCATCCTCGAGAACCTGCGCGAGAGGCTCGACTGCCGCGGGGTCGCCGTACTTGCCGAGGGCCTCGGCGGCCCGATAGCGGACGATGAAGCTCGGGTCCTCGAGAGCGGAAAGGAGCGCTTCGAGGAAGGCGGGGTCCTTCTTCTCGCCCATCACCTGGAGCGCGGCGGAGCGTCCGGCGCCGCTGGGCGCCCCCTCCGCCACGCGCAGCAAGAGTTCGCGGAATTCGGACCTCACCTCGCCGGGGGGCTCGCTCTCCGTGAAGTAATGGATCGCCTCGACCTGCTCGGTCGGCGTGCCGGCGGTCAGGTTCGCGGCGTGCTCGTCGCTCGAGGTGCAGCCCGCCGTCGCGAGGGCGAGAGCGACGGCGACCATGGCTCTCGCCTGCCGGAGCATGGGCACGGCGCCCCGCTACAGCGCGTTCCGGTACCGCCCGAGCGCGAGGAGCGGGAAGTACAGGCAGTAGTAGTAGTAGCGCAGGTAGAACGCCCCGGGGAAGCCGGTCCCGGTGTACTGAGTCTCGTCCCATCCACCCCGGGAGTCCTGGCGTTCTATAAGGAAAAGCGCTCCCCGGCGCGCCTCGCGCGATTCGGCCTCTCCGGCGGCGACGAGCGCCATCAGCGCCCAGGCGGTCTGGGAGGGCGTGCTCTCGCCGCGTCCGATCCAGTCGCGGTCCTCGTAGGAGAGGCAGGACTCCCCCCATCCGCCGTCGGGGTTCTGGCGGGACTTCACCCAGTCCGCCGCGCGCCTCACGTAGGGCGCGTCCATGTCCTCGCCGACCTTGGCGAGGCCCGTGAGGACGGACCAGGTCCCGTAGATGTAGTTCACACCCCAGCGCCCGAACCAGCCGCCGAAGGGTTTCTGGTCGGCTCTCAGAAAATCGATTCCCGCGCGGACGGCCGGACGGGCCGTGGTGAAGCCGATCGACCCCAGCATCTCGAGCACCCGGCCGGTGACGTCCGCGGTCGAAGGGTCGAGCATGTTGTGGATGTCGTTGATCGGCAGGTAGTTGATGATCTCCTTGTTGACGTCCTTCTCGAACGCGGCCCATCCGCCGTCGGGGTTCTGAAGGCCCAGGAGCCACTTCGTTCCCCGGCGGTAGGCCTCCCGTTCGGCCTCGGTGAAGTCGTCCATCATCGGCTGGAGGCTCATGAGGACGACCGCCGTGTCGTCGGTGTCGGGGTAGAAGTCGTTCCCGTACTGGAAGCACCAGCCGCCGGGCTCCACGTCGGGGGCTTTCACCGCCCAGTCGCCCTTTCGGAAGATCTGCCGGTCGAGCAGCCAGCGCGCCGCACGGAGTCCTTCCTCCGTGCGGAGCTCCTCGCACTCGCGCAGCGCGAGGATCGACCAGGCGCTGTCCCAGATCGGGGAGACGCAGGCCTGCTGCACGATCCCGCCCTTCCCGTCCTCGATCTGGAAGCGCCGGAGCGCGTCGATCCCCTTCCTCACGGGAGTGGAATCGAGCGCATACCCGAGCTCCTTCAAGGCCATGAGCGAGTACATCATGGCCGGGTAGATCCCGCCCCAGTCCCCGGATTCGTCCTGGTGCGAGAGGATCCACCTCTCCGCGCGCCGGCGGCCCAGGCGGTTCAGCACCTGGAAGGAGAGCGAGTCGAAGAGCCGGAAGCCCTGGCCGAGCAGGATGAAGGCGTTCTGCGTGGAGAAGAAGGGAAGGTCCGCCCCCGGCCAGAAGCGGCGCCGGTCTGGAGGCTCGACCCAGAGCTCCTCCAGGCGCATCTCGGGCGGGAGCTCCCGGACGACGCGCTGGTCGTAGAGCACGGCCATGGGGACGAGCGACGTCCTTGCCCAGTAGGAGATCTGGTAGATCGAGAGCGGGAAGCGGGACGGGGCGAGGAGAAGGGAGCTCGGGATGTGCGGGATCCCCTTCCAGCTGTACTGCCCGAACAGGGCGAGTAGGAAGCGGCACTCGAAGAGCGCCTTCGCGATCCCGCCGCAGGACAGGATGAACCGGCGCGCGCTCGCCATCCTGGGGTCGTCCGTGGGGAGCCCAGCGAGCTTGAGCGCGAAGTAGCAGAGGATCGAGACCGACAGGTGGCCGGGCCCTCCGGGGAAGATCGACCAGGAGCCTTCCGGGCTCTGGGTGTCGAGGATATGGCGGGCCAGGCGGTCCTCGCGCTCGCAGTCCTCGATTCCCATGAAGCGCTGGAAGAGGATGTACTCGGCCGTGATGGCTGAGTTGGAGTCGAGCCGAGCCGACCAGGAACCGTCAGGCTCCCGGAGCGAGCGAAGGTGGTCGAGGCCGTGATCCAGCGCGAACTCGACGTCCCGGACGTGTTCGTCAGCGGTGAGCGTCCCGTTTCCGTTTAAGGACTTGAAGGGCTCGGTGAGGAAGCGGTCGATAATGGTCGCGGATTCGCTATCGACCGCTCCCGAGTGATCGACCCCGTTTCCCCCCTTCACGCCAGCGAGCAACCGGCCGAACAGCCGGGCAGGCTTCTTCCTTCCCATCGACGGGCTTCTCCTCTGTCAGCGGCAACGGCCCCACGGCGTGTATCCTCCGGGCGGTGCTGCGCCCGGTTTCCCCAGTCTCCCGCGGCGGTCCAGGGGGCTCCCCGGGACCGAGCAAGGGCAGAAGATAGTACCCGCGAGCTCTCCGTTTTCAAGCGGTTTCTGCCGCGGTGCGTCGTCGGAAAACCTGCCGGATCCTTCTCTTTGTTCGAGAGATGCGTTAGAAGGGTCGTCCCATGCGAGCCCTTGTCACGGGTGCGACCGGATTCGTCGGGTCGGCCGTCGCCCGCGCCCTCCTGGCGGCCGGGGCCGAGGTCCGGGCGCTCGTCCGCCCCGAGAGCGCCTCCCCGAATCTCGACGGCCTGCCTGTCGAGGTCGCCCGCGGAGATCTGACCGATCCGGCGAGCCTCTTGCGGGCGGCCGCCGGTTGCGACGAGGTCTACCATGTCGCGGCCCACTACTTCCTTTGGTCCCGCGACTCGCGCGACTTCTATCGGGTGAATGTGGATGGGAGCCGGGAGCTCGTGCGCGCGGCGGCCGAGGCCGGAGCGCGCCGGATCGTCTATACTTCGACGGTGGGGACGATCGGCTATCCCCCGGACGGCCGGCCGGGAAACGAGGAGACGCCCTACGAGCTCCACCAGGTCAAGGGTCACTACAAGCGAAGCAAGTATCTGGCGGAGAAAGAGATACTGAAGCTCGCGGCGGAGGGGGCGCCGATCGTCGTCGTGAACCCGAGCGCCCCCATGGGGCCGCGGGACGTGAAGCCGACGCCGACCGGCAAGATCGTCGTCGATTTCGCGCGCGGGAAGATGCCGGCCTACCTCGACACGGGACTCAACGTCGTGCATGTAGACGATGTGGCGGCGGGGCACCTCCTCGCGGCCGCAAAGGGAAGAGTCGGAGAACGCTACATCCTGGGGCACGAGAACCTCTCGCTCCGGCAGATCCTCGAGATCCTCTCCGAGATCGCCGGGCGCCCAGCCCCGCGCATCCGGATGCCCTACTGGGTGGCCTATGCCGCCTCGCTGGGGAGCCACGCCGCCGCGTTCGTCACGCGGGGGGAGCCCGCGATCCCGCTTGACGCGGTCCGCCTGGCCGGGAAGAAGATGTTCTTCGACCCGTCGAAGGCGATCCGGGAGCTCGGCTTCTCCCCGCGTCCGGCCCGGGAGGCGCTCGAGGACGCGTACCGCTGGTTCGCCGAGCACGGGTATCTCTAAGGTGGCCGAGTTCCTCCGGCTCCTCTGGGGCACCGTGATGCTGCGCCCCTACGTCTTCCTTTTCCTGGGCGCGTTCCTTCTGATCGCCAGGACCCAGATGGGCTGGACGAGGACGTTCCTCTGGCTAGCGACAGGCTACACGATCGCCTGGGCCTCCGAGTTCTCCTCGATCCAGAACGGCTTTCCCTACGGCCGCTACGAGTACCTCCCGGCCGCGACGCAGGGTCGCGAGCTCTGGGTCCCGTGGTGGACCGAGGGCTGGCCCGCCGTCCCTTTCTTCGACTCGCTCTCCTATGTCTTCCTCACTTATGTCTCCTACCAGATGGCGCTCCAATTCCGCTCGCCGGCCGTCCGGCGCGGGCGGTTCGACTTTGAGGTCCGCTCGACGGACGCCGCGCGTTACGGCTGGAGGACGACGCTGCTTGCCGCCTTCCTCGTGATGACGCTCGACGTCGTGATCGACCCGGTCGCCCACCTTGGAAAGCGCTGGTTCCTCGGACGGATCTATCGCTATCCCGCCCCCGGACCGTACTTCGACGTCCCGCTCTCGAACTTCGCAGGCTGGTTCCTGGTCGGCGCCCTCGTCGTTGCCGCGAACCAGGCGCTGGGCGCCGGACTTGCCCTTCTCGGCCGCCCGCCCGCTCCGAGCCGGCACTTCCTCGGCAAGGACTGGTTCCCTCCGGCCCTCTTCTTCGGCATCCTCGCGTTCAACCTCGGCGTGACGTTCGCGATCGGGGAGCGACTTCTGGGCATCGTAGGGGTCTTCGTCTCGGCGCCCGTCCTCGTCCTCTACCTCGCGACGGTGCCGGGCCGGGCGGCATCCATGACGAACTAACCTCCGCCCACCTTCGCCTGGAGCTCGGCTCGCTTCTCGCGAACCCGCTGGGCGTCTCCGGGCGGGAGCGTGTCGGCCATGAGCTCCGCCTCCTTCCAGTCCGCGAGCGCGCCGGCGAGGTCCTCCCGCCGCTCCCGGAACTCGGCCCGCTTGTAGTAGGTGTAGACGTACCCGGGTTCGAGGGCGAGCGCGCGATCGAAGTCGGCGAGTCCCTCGTCGAAGCGGCCGAGCTTCTCCAGCATGTCGATCCGGTAGTAGAGCGACCAGGTGCGGTTGTGGCGGCGGTTCGAACGGTTGACCTTGATCGCCCAGTCGAGGGCCCGGACCCCGCGGGCCGGGTCCTTCTCCGCGAAGGCGGTCTGGGCCGCGCGGTTGAACTCGTGAAAGAGGCGGTCGAGCCATTCGTAGCGAGAGTCGAGGTCGATCGCCGCCCGGTAGTCGGCGACGGCCTCCTCGTGGCGGCCCCACGGGTATCGCGCCTGGGCCCGGCGGAAGTAGGCGGTCGCCCGCCTGCCGCGGGGGAGGTCCGCATCCGCGGTCACGGCGTCGAGGTGGGCCACCGCCCGGGGCCACTCCTTGCGCGCGAGCTCGATCGCCCCGAGGGCGTGTGCGGAGCGGGAGGGCTCCGTCGAGAGTCGCCCCTGGAGCTTCTCCTTAAGCCCCGCGTAGATCTCGTCTTTCTGGACAAGCCTGGCGAGCGCCTCCTCGACTTGCTGGTAGGCGAAGTCGCAGATTGTCTCCAGCTCGATCGCCGGCGGGGCGGGAGAGATCTCGACCATGTCCGCCACCCAGGCGGCAAGGTCCTTCGACTCCCGGTGGCGCTTCCCCGCCGCGAGGAAGGCGAGCGGTGCGAACTCCGAGGGCGGGTTCTCGCCTGCGATCCGCGCGAGGAGCTCGGCCGGGACCTCGCGGTCCTCGGATACGAAGTCGTTCCAGGCCTCGATGAATGCCTTCTCGGCATCTCTTGCGCGGCTCTCCGCCTCGGGCGATGTGCGCCTCGGCACGAACGGGTTCTCCGCCGCCGGGCCTCCAGTTTCCCCGGGCGAAACGGCCGGTTCGACGGCCGGGTCGGGGTCGCCCTTCTCGACGTCCGCAGGCGAGTCGTGGACGGGCTCCGGTCGTTCGGGCTTCTCCTCCCTTGAGCGCGTGGCGGACAGGATCGCCAGGCCGAACCCGGCGAGGAGGACGACGGCGGCCCCGGCGGTCCAGAGGGCGCGACGCCGTGCTCTAGGGGCCTGGACCGACACGGTCCCGCTCGAGAGCCAGGACGCGAGGTCGGCCGCCAGCGTTCCCGCGTGCGGGTAGCGTTCCGCGGGGTCCCGGGCGAGCGCCTTGAGGCACGCACGGGCGAGAGCGCGCGGCGCGTTCCCCGGGAGCGGGCGCGGCGGTTGGGTCGTCACCTTGTGGGCGAGCTGATAGACCGTGCGCCCCGTGTAGGGATACCGCCCTTTCGCCAGGGCACGGTAGAGGATGACGCCCAGCGCGTAGACGTCCGCCTCGGGTCCACCCCGCGAGCCGGAGAGGACCTCGGGCGCCATGTAGCGGGGCGTCCCCAGCTCCTCCCCCGCGACGGTCAGCGTGAGCTCCAGCCGTCCGCCCTCCCCGCGCGCGAGCCCGAAATCCACCACGCGGATCTTCCCGCCGGGATCGACCCGCAGGTTGTCGGGCTTGACGTCGCGGTGGACGATTCCGGCCTGGTGGCAGGCGCCGAGCGCCGCGGCGGCCTCGTGGACGAGCCGGACGACGCTCCGGAGCGGCGCCCGGCGCATCGTCTCCTCGAGGGTGGGACCCTCGACGAGCTCCATCGCGATGAAGGGAGGGTTCGACTCCAGGCTCACCTCGAAGACCGTGACCACGCCCGGATGCCGGAGGCGTGCGAGTGCCTCGGCCTCCCGGGCGAAGCGCTCCCGGGCCTTTCGGTTCTCGACCTCGGTTGGATGGAGGATCTTCAGGGCGACGGAGCGACGGAGCTCGAGGTCGGTCGCCCGGAAGACCTGCGCGGTCGCGCCGGCTCCGAGGGGGGCCACGACCTCGTACTTCCCCACGCGCTGTCCCGTGGTCATGGGACGAACTCCAGAACCGACGTTGCGCGCGCGAGCGCGCCGAAAACGCGGCGCGACCTCAGCCCGTCGCGGACGAGGGCCCGGAGGGTCCCGGGGGAACGGACGAGCCGGAGGAAAAGCGCGCCCCAGCGGACACTCCCCGTGGGCCCGACCGCCTCGAACGGGACGGCGAGATCCTCGTCCACCGGGTCGAAGATCACCCGCAGGGATAGGTGGGGGAGGCCCTCCGCAGCCCGGCGAATCGCGGCCGTCTCCATGTCCACGGCGATCGCGCCGGTCGCCCGGCCGATCTCGCGCTTCTCGACTCCCGGGAGCTGCCGGGAACTCTCCACGATCCCGCCGAGGCGGGCAGTGATCCCCGCGCGCTCCAGAGCGGCGAGCCCGCGCGAGGCGGCTGTCGGATGAAGGGGGAGCCTCGGTCCGGCCCGGCCGTCCGCGCCGAGCTCGGCCACCCACTCGCCGACGACGACGTCTCCCGGTCGAAGGTCCTGGGCGAGGCCTCCCGCGAGCCCGATCTCCAGGATCCTCGAAGGACGTCCCGCGGCCAGGACCTCCCGCATCCGGCGCGCGGCGCGCTCCCGTCCGATCCCCAGGAGGGCGCTCGCGACCGGCGTCCGGAGGCGGGAGATCCCGGCGGCGAGCTCCCGGCTCGTGGCGGCGACGAGGAGGGGCAAGGGCGCGCTCACGGGCACAGGATAGCAGAGGGCCTGTTCACGGCGGCGAACGAATGCGAACCGGCGGGAGGGTCGAGGAGACGACAGGTTCGTGAGACTCCTCGCGGGGGAGAGCGCATCCTGCTACGCTGTCGAGGAACCGTGGAATGGAGGTCGTCCGATGCGACCGACGCAGGGGCTTGTCATCTTCGTCCTCCTCTCCTCGTGCCTACTCGCTCAGGAGGAGAGCGGCCCGGACGAGCGGGCCCGGAGGATGGTGCGTGCCGCACGGGAGTTCGCCAAGGGCGGCGATCTCGATCCGCTCGACCCGCCCGATCTGGAGAACTTCCTGGCGAACCGGTGGGCGAGCATCGTGACGTCGATCGCCGGGGCCGTGGGCGAGCGCGCCTGGCAGGAGATCGCGGCAGCGCGCTACGGCGCCCCGGATCCCGGAGAGGCGCGGAGGGCGGTCGCGAGGATGTTCGAGAAGTTCGAGTTCGAGGGGATCGCCGTCTTCGCAAGCGACGTCCGGCGATTCGCCGGCGATCCTTCGGTGCGCGAGTTCCTGGCGGATGTCGTTGGCCGGCTCCGAGACCCCGCGGCCGAGCTCGACCTCTGGGCTCTGGCCCTCGAGCGCCGCGGCGGGGACGAGCGGGAGGCGCTCCGGCTCCTGGCGGTCGTCTTCCAGGACCTCGAGGGCGGTCCCGCCAGCGCGCTCCACCTTGTCGAGGATCCTGTGGTCGCGGAGTCCTGGGCTCTCGCGCTCGTCCTGGTCGAGGAGGCCGACCTCTCTCGCGTGCGCCTGTATCCCGGCGACCTGGATGTCCCGGACGACCGCTGGCTCTACCACTACTATGTTCCGGCCGAGCTCGCGGCGCGCCTGGGCGAGGACGGTTTCGAGACCACGGCGGCTTTTCTCGCCCCCTTCGTCATGAACACCGAGTACGAGCGCTACGGCATCGAGCTCCAAGGTCCGGACGCCGGTCTCCTCCGCACCGCGCGCGTCTTGTGGGACGGACCGTCGCAGCCGTTCGACGAGATCGATCTCGAAGAGGTCTTTCGCGCCGAGGCCATCCGGGACATCTACCTGGGCTACCGCGGGGCGCTCCGGGGCTCTGGCAGCCGCGTGCCGCCGGCGTCTTTCGCCGAGGTCGACCATGGACTCCGCCGCGACCCGCGGGAGCTTGTCCGGCGTCTGGCCGGCCACATGGAGTGAGGAGGAAACATGGCCATGAGCCGGTGCGTGCTCGTCATCGCGGTTCTTGCTGTCCTGTCCGTACCGGCCCGGGCTCTGGTCATCGAGGCTCCCCGGGCCGCGATCAAGACCGAGGGCGGGCCGGGACCTGGCGGGTCGTGGAACCTGTGGTCGAACGGCCGGGTGGGGCAGCCTCTCCGGTTTGGGGCCCAGGGCCGATACGCGATCGCCGTCCGCGCCTGGGGGAGCTCCGCCGGCGGAGTCTGGCCCGAGATGGCACTCCTGCTCGACGAGGAAGCGGTCGAGGTGGTCACGGTCGATCGGGACCTTGCGGCCGACTACAGCTTCGAGGTCGTGGTCCCCGCGGGGGTGCACGAGCTCGCCGTCGGCTTCCTCAATGACGCCGTGATCGGAGAGGAAGATCGAAACCTGTTCGTGCGGAGCATCACCGTGCGTCCTCTCGCGGGCGCGGCCGAGCCCTCCCTCGCCTCCGCGGCCGAGAGGACCGACCGGATTCGCGAGGAGGAGCGACGAGTTCTGGACGAGGCCGGCCGGGCGATCGAGAAGAACCGCAAGACAGACGCCGTCCTCCGCGTGGTCAGTGCGGCGGGCACGCCGATCTCCGGAGCGAGAGTCGGCGTCGAGCAGGTGGCCCACGAGTTCCTGTTCGGCTGCAACATCCTCATGTTCGGCCGGTTCGATGACGAAGAGAGGAACGAGGTCTACAAGAGCCGCTTCGCCGAGCTCTTCAACTACGCCACGACCGGCTTCTACTGGCGCTGGTACGAGCCGGAGCAGGGCCGGCCGCGGTACGCCGAGACGGACGAGATCGTGGCGTGGTGTGCCGATCATGGGATCCGGATGAAGGGCCATCCGCTCCTGTGGGGGCACGAGGCCGGCATTCCTCCCTGGTCGAAGGGCCAGCCGGCGCCGGACGTGCAGCGCCGGCGCGTCGAGGCGATCCTCGACCGCTTTTCCGGCAGGATCGAGTTCTGGGAGGTCGTGAACGAGCCGAGCCACCTCCCGGAACCGAGGATCGATGATCCGTATCGCTGGGCCCGAGCTGCCGACCCCGGCGCCTACCTGATCGTCAACGATTACTTGGTGCTGGGAGACGGGGCGCCGGATTTCTACGCGCTGCTCGAGAAGGCCGCGGCCGATGGGATTCCCTTCGACGGAATCGGGATCCAGGCCCACGAGCCGCGGGCCATGAGATTCCCCCTCGCTCGGGTGAGGCGGACTCTCGACCGGTACGCCGGCCTGGGCAAGGAGCTCCACATCACGGAGTTCACGCCACCCTCGGCGGGGCAGGAGATGGCCGGCTCCTACGCCGGCGGGAAGTGGAACGAGGCCGCTCAGGCGGAGTACGCGGCCGACTTCTATACGGTCTGCTTCGCCCACCCGGCCGTGCGGGCCATCACATGGTGGGACCTGTGCGATCGCGGCGCATGGCTCGAGGGCGGCGGCATGCTGCGGGCCGACCTGTCGCCCAAACCCGTCTACGAGCGGCTGGAGAAGCTCATCCACGAGGAGTGGAAGACCCGCGCGGCCGGCGAGACCGGGGCGGACGGCACCTTCGCTTTCCGCGGCTTCCGCGGGACGTACCGGATCGACGTGGAGGTCGGGGGGAAGAAGGTGACGAAAGAAATCGCGCTCCAAAGCGCCGAGGCTGTAGAGTTCGTCGTGTCCATGCCCTGACCGCTCTTGCCAAAGGAGAGTCCATGCACCGGATCGTCCGAGTCGCCGCGATCTCGCTTCTGCTCTTCCTTCCGGCATGCGTCGGGCCACAGGCCGGACAGGACGACTTCGAGGCATTCCTCGCGGATGGCGGCCCTCCGCGGGGAACGCTCGTCCTCACTTTCTTCCGCGTGGGCCTCGGCGACGCCACGCTGATCGAGTTCCCGAACGGAAAGACCCTCCTCGTCGATGCGGGGATCGGCTGGCGCGCTCGGGAGATCCTCGACTATCTCAAGGCGCGCGGCATCCGGCGTCTGGATGCGATGCTGCTCACACATCCCCATCCCGACCATTACGGAGGGATGGACGAGATCCTCGAAGCGATCGAAGTCGGCACCTTTTACGAGAATGGAGTCGAAAGCCAGGCCTGGGGATACCGGCGACTCGCAGGCATGCTCGAAAAGCGCCGCATCCCGAGAAAGACTCTCGGCCGGGGGGATTCGCTCGCCGATCTCGCGGGGCCCGAGGTTCTCTTCGATGTCCTCTACCCGGATGAGGAGGCGCGGGGCCGTCCCGGGAATCAGAACCGGGCCTCGATCGTGTTCCGGCTCGAGCATGGCTCGCTCCGGTTCCTCTTCATGGGCGATGCCGGACGCATAGAGGAGGAGCGGCTCATCTCCATGGACCGCGAGAGGATCAAGTGCGACCTCCTGAAGCTCGGCCACCACGCGTCCCCCGGAACCGGATCGAGCGAGTTTCTGGAGCTCGCGAAACCGAAAGTGGCGGTCGCGATGGGGACCGAGGTCTTCGATGTCCCGCTCTTCTATCCTCGCCCGAGCTACGGCATCCGGTGCGTTCTCCGTGGGCTGGGAACGGAGATCTTGACCACGGATTCGCGCGGGCCGATCCAGGTGCGCTCCGACGGACGCGACCTCTCCATTCGGATGACAGAGGGGGGGTAGCCTGCCGGCCGGGCGCACGAACTCGAAAACCCCGCTCACTCGGAGAGCCGCGCGCGCGGGGATGATGGACGCCGCCGGGAAAGAGGAGAAGCGCCAATGCCGAGGTGGAGCGGACTCGCCGTTCTGGCCCTGGGGCTCGTGGCCGCGCTCGCGCGGGCCGACGAGGTCCGGGCGATCTGGGTCACGCGCTACGACTACCGGACCGAGGAGGACGTGCGCGAGATCGTCGCGCGTTCGTCGGAACTCGGGATGACGCGGATCCTCTTCCAGGTCCGCGGAAACGCCGACGCGTTCTATCGCTCGACGCTGGAGCCCCGCTCGCCGCGGCTCGCGGGAGCGTTCGATCCGCTGGCCGTGGCCCTTGAAGAAGCCCACCGCCGCGGGATCGAGATCGAAGCCTGGATCAACGTGATGCCGCTCTGGAAGGGGAAGGTCCCTCCGGACGACCCGGCCCACCTCTTCCGCGCCCACCCGGAATGGGTCGTGGTAGGGAGCGACGGGAAACCACAGGCCCTGAACGACCACTACGTCTGCGCGAACCCGGCGCTTC
The DNA here is from genome assembly GCA_016209595.1 of Planctomycetota bacterium. Lineage (GTDB taxonomy): Bacteria > Planctomycetota > JACQVV01 > JACQVV01 > JACQVV01 > JACQVV01. The sequence continues at coordinate 4,695 of JACQVV010000287.1, read as the reverse complement.
CCGAGGTCCGCGAGCACGTCGCGCGGGTGGCGGGCGAGATCGCCGCCCTCTACGCGGTGGACGGAATCCATCTCGACTACATCCGGTACGTCACCGACCTCACGGGCGGACTCGACTTCTCCCACGACGGCGAGTCTCTCGCCGCCTTCGGCCGCGACCCGAAAGCCGCTCCCGAGGAATGGGCGAGGTTCAAGGAAGACCGCGTGACCGAGACCGTGGCCGCGATCCGCCAGGCCGTGCTCGCCGCCCGCCCGGGGTGCCGGCTCACCGCGGCCGTCTTTCCCACGGCCGAATCGCGCCACCGGGTCTTCCAGGACGCGGAGCGATGGGTCCGCGAGGGGCTCGTGGACGCCGTGTATCCGATGATCTACACGGACGACGACGCCGTCTACGCCGCGAGGCTAAAGGAGTGCGTCGAGCTCCTTTCCCGCCCGGGCGCGACGGGCGAGGATCGCCGCGTGCTGCCAGGCGTCGGGGTCCACAGGCATCGGGACGCGGCCCGGACCCGGAGCCAGGTCGAGGCCGCGAGGGCCGCAGGAAGCGGCGGCTTCACGCTCTTCTGCTACGCGGCGTTCTTCCCCTCGGCGGACGACGAGGAACTCGCCGAGCGGGACGCGGCGCTCCGGGAGCGGCGGATCGAGGCGATCCGCGCGGCTCTCGGAGGCTCGGGCCGATGAGCGAGATCCGCTTCCCGGAATCTCCTCCGGAGAAGTGTCGGCCGCTCCTTCCGCCCGGTCGTTTCGCCGTCCTTGATTCCCAGGAGGATCTCCGGATCCGATGGCGCTGGTTCTCGCCGCTCTGGGCGGGCCTGCTGTGCTTCTATCTGCTATTGGGGGTCTGGCTGGCTGGGAACTTCTCCGGAGATCTTCTCAAGTTTCTCGAGTCCGCGGATGCGCTCCTCTTGGCGGTGGTCGTCCCGTTCCTCGTCTTGTTCGCCGTCCTCTTCGCCGGTCTCATCTACTGGACGCTTGCCGGCATAGTGAACGCGACCGAGATCTCGATCCGCGATGCTCGCGTCCGCGTGCGGCACGCGCCTCTTCCATGGCCAGGCGCCTGGGCCTCTCCGGCCGGTGAGATTCTCCGGCTCGACTGCCGCAAGCTCGAGGGAACCAGGGAGTCGATGCTGCTGTGGAAGAGCTACTCTGTTCTCGTGGAGTTCCGAGACGGGAGGAGGGCGACCCTCGCCGCGCGGCTCCAATCTGCCGAGGACGCCCTGGCGCTCGCGAGCGCGATCGAGAAGCGCCTCGGGATCGGAGAGCGGGAAGAGACGCCGGCTTCGCGCGGGAGCACGCGCCCCAAGCGCCTCGGCAAGACGATCCAGGTCGCCTGCCCGAAATGCGGCCAGGTCGTCCGCGCGAGCGACATGGATCTCGGGAATCTCCTCGCCAGGTGCTCGCATTGCGATGTCGTGTTCCCCTTCGAGTCGGATCTCGACAGCCTCGTCCAGCTCGAAGAGCCCCGAGGGGTTCCGGGGGGGCCCGAGGCGCCGCCGCCGAGAGGGCTTTTCGTCCAGCATTCCCCGGCCGAGCTCCGGCTCTGGTGGCGCTGGCTTTCCTGGAGCAGTGTTGTCCAGTTCGCCGTCTGCATCTTCATCGATGTCATATGGTTCATAACAGGACCGGGAGCTCCAGCCCGTTGGCTGCGCAATTTTGAGGAACTGCCAAACGCGGCCCTACAGATCGTATTCGCGGGATGCTGCCTCTGGGCCAACTATGTCGCGATCGCCGCTCTCGTCAACGGGAGCGAGATCGCAGTCTCCGGCGACTCGATCCAGGTCAGGCATGGGCCGCTCCCGTGGCCTGGACAGAGACGGCTGCCGATGCGCGAGATCCTCCGCCTTTCATGCACGGAGCACAAGTCGCAGCTTCGGCAGCTCGATTGGGGGCCAACCTACGCCCTCCGCGCCAGCATGCGAAAGGGCAGGATCATCACCCTCGCTTCGGGCATCGAAAAGGCGGAACTCGCGCTCTACCTGGCGGCCAAGATCGAGGAGCGCCTCGGGATAGGAGGGGAGGAATGATGTTCCCGGCTGCACGCGGTCGTGGATTCACTCTGATCGAGCTCCTCGTGGTCGTGGTGATCATCTCGCTCGTCGCGGCGGTGGTGATCCCGTTCCTTCTCCGGGGCCTCCAGGACGCCCGCATGGGCAGCGAATCCTCCCCGAAGATCTCCCAGGCCGCTCCGAAGGCGGGCGCGATCGCCGAGGAGGGCCAGACGGTCGAGCCGCCGGCGCTCGAATCGTCCGACATTCGCGTGCTCTGCCGGACCGAGGAGGTGCTGGACGGGTTCGGCGTGAGGACCGACTACGAGGCGCGTTTCGAGGGCGTCTTCGTACTCCGGAACGTGGACGAGAAGGCGGAACGCCTCACGCTTCATTTCCAGTTCCCTCCCGGGATGAGCGAGGCGCGGGACGTATCGCTCCGGCTCCGGGAGGATTCGGGCGAGGAGTCCGAACCGCGAGGGATCCAGTACGCCACGCAGGGCATGAGCTGGAACGGTCCGGTTGCGCCGGGCGAGGCCCGGACGTTCGTCGTGCGCTACCTCGCGCGGGGGCGGGACGCCTTCTCCTACGAGGTCGCGGGCCAGGGCCGGGCGAAGCGCGTCCGGTTCGAGATGGAGATCGATTCCGAAAGGACGCCCTACGTTCCTCCGGACTCGCTTCGCCCGACATCGTGGGACGGCGGAACGATCGCATGGTCCTACGACGAGCTCGTGACCCGCCGCCCGATCGTGGTCGAGTTCCCCTCGGGTTCGAGCCCCCTGGGCCGGGTGATCCTCCTCTGCCAGCTCGCGGGGCTCGCGGTCCTCCTGTTCGGGGCCGGGTTCTGGTACCTCGCCGAGCTCTACCGGCCGGGGAGCCTTGCCGGGTTCCGGGCGGGGCACTTTCTGCTTGTGGCGCTCACCTACTCGCTTTTCTTCGCGGTCTTTGCCGTGGTCTCGTTCCAAGGGCGGATGGACCTCGGCCTCGGTCTGGGAGTCGCGGCGAGCCTCCCGCTCCTCACGCTCCACGTCTCCCGGGTCCTCGACAGGAGGTTCGCACTCTCCCGGGCCCTCCCGCTCGCGATCGTCACGCTTGCCGTGGTCTCGGGCGCGGTCTACTTCATCGAGCATCTGTCGCTCGTGCTCCTGGGGGCGGGCGTCGGCCTCGTGGCCTTCGCGACCCTGACCTATCGCCGGTTCTTCGAGCGGAGAAAGGTCCGGGAAAAGGAGCGCGAGGCCGAGACCCGGCGCCGCGCGCGACAGGAGGAGCTCGACAAGGCGTGCGCCGAGCTCGAGACCAGGGCGCAGGATGCCCGCCTCGCGCTCGCCGAGTGCGCACTTACGCTGGACGAGGGCGGAGAAGAGGCGCCGGGCGCGGCGGCGCTCCGGGCGGAGGTCGATCTCCGCCGCGAACGGCTCGCGGCCACGCTCGAAGGCGCGGGAGAGCTCCGCGCGCGGCTCGCGGCCGTGTCGGAGGCGCCCTCCGAGGAGACGGCCGCGCGGGCCGCCGTCGAGTTCAAGGCCCGGACCGCGTGGTTCCGCGAGCGGATCGCGGCCGAGACCGTGGCCTGCCGCGAGGCTGCGGAGGCCTGTGCGCGGTCCGAGCGCGAGGCGTCGCCAGGCGACGGGGGCGCCCGGGGCTCCGCTGCGCGGCCTCACTGTTCCGCTTGCGGGAAGGCGTCGAGCCCCTCGACCGCGCACTGTCCCCACTGCGGCGTAGAGCGGCCAGCGGTCATGACCTGCACGCGCTGCCGCCGGCCGGTCGAACTTCCGCGGCACCTCCTCGCGGCCGAGTGGCGGGACCGGCCCCTCCACTGTCCGGGGTGCGGGGAGAAGTTTCCGACCGCGGACTAGGAATCCTCGCCCTCGAACCTCCAGCGGGTTCCCGTATCTCCCCTGCGAGCCACCCGCCAGACGGGCTGCCTTTCATTTGGACGCGGCGAACAGGTAATCCAGGGCTCCCGACCAAGGGCGGCCCGGCCTGGCGGCGCTCTTTTCGCTTTGCGCCCGCCTCGGAGGTCGAGATATTCTCCCCGTATGGCGAAGAGCCCGTTTCCCGGCATGGACCCCTATCTCGAGAGACACTGGCGGGACGTCCACGCTCGACTGATCGTCTACGCTTGCGATGCGCTGCAAACGGGACTCCCCCGGGATCTGCGGGCCCGCATCGAGGAGCGGGTCCTCGTCGAGGGGCCCGCCCACGAACGGGGGGTCTACCCCGACGTCCGCATCGAGAAGCGACGGCGACCCTCGCCTCGCTCCCCCTCGCCGGGATCGGCGACGCGAGCGGCCGTGGCCGAGCCGGCCGTCGTTCGCCTTCCGGGCGACGAGATAGCCACGGAGACCTTCATCGAGATCGTCGAGGTCGGCTCGAGACAGCGGCTCGTCACGGTGATCGAGGTCCTCTCGCTCACCAACAAGCTGCGGGGCGAGGGGCGGGATCTCTACCTCCGGAAGCAGCGAGAACTCAAGGCGGGCGGCGTGAACCTGGTCGAGATCGATCTCCTTCGGGACGGGGAACACACGATCCTCGCCCCGCTCAACCGGATCCCGCCGTCCCTCCGGACGCCGTACATGATCTGTGTCTATAGGGCCGTCCAGTTCGATCAGGCCGAGCTCTACGCCTTCGGGTTGCGGGATCCCCTGCCGGGCTTTCGGGTCCCCCTGCGTTCGACCGACGAAGATGCCCCGCTCGAACTGGGTCCACTCCTGGAT
>JACQVV010000286.1 GCA_016209595.1 Planctomycetota bacterium | reverse complement strand
TGCCAGCGGCCCCCTCCCCCTCCTTTATCGCCAGAAACCGTCAAGTCCTTGAGTCACGGCCCGATCTTGCGATCCCACCAGAGCTGGAAGACGAGAAGGGTCCAGAGTTTCTTCCGGTGGTCCCTCGCACCGGAAAGGTGTTCTCGGACGAGAGTTGCGACGGAATCCGGCCGGAAGATCCCTTGGCGCCGGAGCCGTTCGGGCGCCAGGAGCTCCCCGAGCAGCGGCCGCAGGGGGCCCGCCAGCCAGGGCCCCTTCGGGATGCCGAAGCCGCGCTTCGGGCGGGCGAGGACCTCTCGGGGAACGTGCCCTTCGGCCGCCTTTTTCAGGAGGAACTTGGTCCTGCCCCCCCGAAGGCGGAGGGCGAGCGGGAGCGAGCTCGCGTACTCGACGACCCGCCGATCGAGGTACGGTGCCCGGACCTCGAGCGAGTTCGCCATGCTCGCCCGGTCGACCTTGGTGAGGATCTGGTCGAGGTAGAACTTGAAGTAGTGTTCGAAGACGCCATCCCACGGTCCCCCACCGCGTCGGACGCTCGAGGCCGAATCGACCGCCGTCCAGGGTCCGTCCCCGCCACATGCGGCAAACGAGGGATCGAGGAGCGCCCGCGACTCCTCCGGCAGGAAAGCTCCGAGCCACGCAGCCGCCCTATGCGGCCGCGGAAGCCCGACCCCTCTAAGGAACTGGCGGAGCTTCGCCTGCCAGCCAAGGTCGTGCGGCGAGGAGAGCGCCCGTGCCGCGACCCGGCCGAGTGCGCGCCAGAGGACCGGCGGGAGGACCTCTCCAACGAGCGCGGCCCGATGGGCGAGAAACGTCTCGTAGCCGCCGAAGAGCTCGTCGGCGCCGTCGCCGCCGAGCGCGACCGTCACGTGGCGGCGGGTCTCTCGGCAGAGGAGGTACGTGGGAAAGAGCGAGGCATCCGCGAGAGGCTCGTCCAGGCGCCCCGCGACCTCGGGGACGAGCGCCAGGATGTCCGAGGCCCCGAACCGCTCCTCGTGGTGCTCGGTGCCGAAGCGCTTCGCGACGAGCCGCGCCCACGGCGACTCGTCGAACTCCTGCTCCTCGAAGCGGATGTTGAACGTGCGGACCGAGGCAGGCGGACGGAGCTCGCAGGCGAGCCACACGAGAGTCGAGGAATCCACGCCCCCCGAGAGGAAGATCCCCAGCGGGACGTCGGAGCGAAGGCAGATCCGGACCGATTCGCGGAGTCTCCGCCGGAGCTCTGACAGGACCGCCGTGAGCCCCTCGCGAACCTCATCGGGATGCGGACTCCCGGGCGCGGGAAGATCCCAGTAGCGCGCGAGTCGCACCCCCGCGCGGTCCACGACGAGGAAATGGGCGGCAGGGAGCTTCCGCGCGTCCCGGACGATCGCCCGGTCGAGCGGCACGTGCTCGAAAAGAAGGTAGTCGGCCAGCGCCTGGGGATCGACCTCCCGCCCGACCGCCGGATGGGCGAGGAGCGCGGTGAGTTCGCTTGCGAAAACGAACCGCCCGTCCCGTTCGAACCAGTAGAGCGGCTTCTGCCCCGCTCGGTCCCGCGCCAGGAAAAGCCGCTGGGCCCGAGAATCGCGAACCGCGAAGGCGAACATCCCCTCTAGCGGTTCGACCATCCCCTCGCCACGCTCCTCCCAGAGGTGGACGAGGACCTCCGTGTCGCTCGCCGTCCGGAACCGGTGCCCGTTCGCCTCGAGTTCCGCCCGGAGCTCGACGTAGTTGTAGATCTCGCCGTTCAGGACGACCTGGACCGTCCCATCCTCGTTCCCGATTGGCTGGCTTCCTGTGTCGAGGTCGATCACCTTGAGGCGCCGCATCGCGAGGCCCACCCGCCCGTCGAGCAGATACCCGTCCTCGTCCGGCCCCCGGTGGACGAGGAGCTCGTTCATCCGCTCCAGGTCCTCCCGCCGGACCGGCTCCTCGCGGCCGAAATGGACGATCCCGACGATCCCGCACACGGAGCCTCATCCGCCCCTGGAGGAGTCCATGCGCTCCGCCGACCAGAGTAGCACCGTCCCGTCGAGCGAGCCCGACGCCAGGAGCCGGCCGTCGGGCGACCACGCAAGAGCGCGGATCCACCCCTCGTGCCCCTCCAGGCACGCGAGGGATTCGCCCGTCTCGACGTTCCAGAGGCGAACGACGTCGTCCTTCGAGCCGGAGGCGAGGACGCGACCGTCGGGCGAGAAGGCGAGCGCGAAGACGACCTCCCTCACGGGAGTGGCGATCGCGAGCCGGAGAACGCCGGTGGCGGCGTTCCACAGCCGGACCCAACCGACGTCTCCCGTCGCAAGCGTGGTGCCATCGGGCGAGAACGCGAGCGAGAAGACGAGAGCAACCTGCTCCGGAAAGGTCAGGAGCTCCCGCCCGCTCGTCGCGTCCCAGATCCGGTGCCCGGAGGCAAGCCAGCGGCCGTCCGGCGAGAGGGTGATCCTCCGGGGGCCTCCGCCGGGTTCGGCGAGGTCGTGGACGAGACCGCCCGAAGCGACCTCCCACACGCGGATCGCGCCGCCCGCGAATCCGGCCGCGACAAGACGCCTGTCTGGGGAGAGCGCGAGGCCTTCGACGGCAGGAGGCCCATCCTGTTCCGGCTCGGGGGTCATGTCGGGGGTCGCGCGCGCGAGCTCCAGCGCCGGCGACTCGAGTTCGTGCGCCGGAAGCGATGTCGCCGAGTCCAGGAGGCGCACGCCGCCCGAGCCACCCCCCACCGCGATCATCCCACCCTGCGCGGAGCACGCCACGGTCGAGATCTCTTCCCCGAGAGCGACGCGGGCGATCGTCTCGGCGCTTTCGATGTCCCAGACGCGGAGGACCCCGTCGCTCCCTCCCGCAGCGAGGCGCAGGCCATCGGTCGAGAAGGCGATCGCGTCCACGCCGCCGACGTGCCCCTCTCCTGCCGGCCGCATCCGGCCGGAGGGAAGATCCCAGAGGTGAATCGTCCCCGAGAATCCGCTCGCGGCAATGATCTTCCCGTTCGCGGAGAAGGCGACGGACTCGAATTCGGCGCCGCCGGCATCCTGGAGGTCGAGTGCGGGCCGCCCCTCACGTACCCGGACGACCGACACCGCGGCTCCACCCCCGGCCGGAGCGGACCACACGGCCTGACCGTCCGGACGAGTAGAGACAGACGTGACGACGATCGCATCGCCCACTCCAACCTCTGTATCTACGGGAACCCGCCAGCTTTCTAGCGTCTCGCCGCGCTCCACGTCCCAGAGACGGAGGATCCCGTCCCCGCCCAGCGTCAGGAACGACTCGTCGATCTCCCCGAAAACGACGTCCAGGACTTCGCCCGAGTCCCCTTCGAAGAAGGCAACGAGGTGCCCGGTCGCCACCTCCCAGACGTGGGCGCCGCTCGTCGCCCCGGGAGCCGCGAGGAACCGTTCGCCGGGCGAGAAGGCGAGCGACCGCGCGAGCGGCCCCCGCGCCTGGAAGCGCCGGATTTCCCTAGCGGCCGTGACGTCCCAGAGGTGGACCGCCCTCCCGGTCCGGCAGGCGAGGAAGGTCCCGGTCGGCGAGTATGCGAGAGCGCCGACTCCCCAGCCTTCGCGGTGGCCTTCCAGGCGTGCCAGGCGCCTTCCCGACTCGACTTCCCAGAGGCAGACCGTCTCGTTCCCGCTCCCTCCCGATGCGAGCTGGCGGCCATCGGGGGAGAAGGCGAGCGCGTCGACGCGCCCGGGGTGGCGGAACCGCAACGTCCCGAGCCGTGCGACCGCGCCCCCGGGAAGGGGGTCCCCCCAGCGGTCGAGGGCCGGGGCCGTCACTCTCTCCCCCCGCTCCGCCTGCGCCGGGCTCTTTTCTTCAAACTCTGGAGGATCTTTGCCGGTGCCTTTGCGTCCCCCACCACGACCTCGTGCGGGACGTCGTGGCGCTCCAGGAGCTCCCGGATCGCGACGTCGACGGCCCGGGCCTCCCTCTCGGACTGCGACCGTCCGACCGCCATGTAGGGCTTGAAGCGCTCCAGCACGAAGTTGACATTCTCGTACCGGTTCCAGAAGTCGAGGACCATGCCATCAAACGTCGGGGGATAGTCGTCCCGGCGATAAACGAGGGGAAGAAGCAACGGCGAGTCGGTCACGACAAAGTCCACTTCCCCGATCAGACGGTGGACCCTGCGGTGCTGCTTCGCGAACATGTAGAGCTGGTCGGAGAGGATGTTGTGGCGCTTCTCCCAGGTCATGTCCTTCGCGTACTCGGTGACGAGCTCGACCTTCATCCTCTTGAGCTTCATGAGATGGAAGAGCCCGGCGGCCGTCGTGGACTTTCCTGCCCCCGGGCCCGCGAAGAGGTTGATCACCTTCATGCGTCTTCCACCTCCACGAGGATCTTCCCGCCCCTCTCCGAAACCCGGACCCTCGGGTGGACGACCCGGCGGACGCATGGGCGGATCGCCAGGCGAGGGAGGGCCTCGCCGAAGCCGAACTTGAGGTCGAGCGCCGGGATTCCGTAGGCGAAGATCGAGCTTCGCAAGGCCCAGGCACGGTCGGAGTCGGGGCTCCAGTAGCGCCAGAGCCCCTGCCCGTACTGGCGCGGATCCTCGACCTCGGCGGGGAGGCCGGTCTCCCGGTCGATCTTCCGGGGATCGAAGAGCCCCGGCTCTCCCACCGGCACGCGGACTCGGCGGCGCGTCCCGCCCTCGTACGAGTAGGCGCCCCGGTCACGCACGATCCGGGCGTGCTCGACGATCGTCTCCCGGTCCTCGACGATCATGTCGAGGGTTTCCAGGTATCGCGGCGAAGTCAGGTGCGCGGCCATCCGTTCGTCCCCCGCCGCGAGCGCGTCGTAGTAGGCGTGAAAGTACTCTGCCGGGCTCGCGCACAAAAGGCCGAGCTCCTGGAGGAGGAACTTGAGCTCGGCAGGGTTCCCGACGACGACCCCGTCCTCGTCGGCGTGGAGCACGATGCCGTGCCGGCGGGCGGCTTCCTCCACGCGGCGGTCCCGGCGCAGGAAATCCCGCTTGAAGTAGAACCCGGCCGAAGGCGAGTAGAAGTAGCGGTGGAATGCATTCACGACGGGGTCGAGCACGGGCGCGAGCTTCTTCCGCGAGAGCTGGGTGCCGACCCCCGAGTACTCGATCGCCTCCTTCCCCCTCTCGATCCGCGCGCCCGGCCCCGACTCGTGCCGGACGATCGTCACGATCGTGTCCCGGACCGCTTCCCGGAACTCCTCCGGCGACTCCCGGGCGAAGACCGGGAACATCGTCTCGCGCCGGATCGTCTCCGCGTCCGCGGCGTAGTCCACCACCTTGAGGAGGGTGAGCGGGAGGTTTTTCCGCGCGTTGTTCTCGACGGCAAGCTCCCGGAGCCGCCGCACGATCCCCGCCCTCTCCGGGTCGAGGATCTCGATCCCCTTCGCCACCGCAAACCCGAAGAAGCACCAATCCTCCTTGTAGTCGCGGACGAAGAGTCTGTCGGCGTCGTAGCAGGTGATGAGCCTTCGCATGAGGCCCCGGTAGAACGCGCTCTCGTCGCCCATCCCGGAGGCGGGCTTGAGCCGGTCCATCACGAGATCGTCGAGGGGCGTCATCTTCCCGGGGAAGCGGTTCTCGGTGTCCATGAGCGTCGCGCCGTGGAGGACCCGGGCGAGCTCCCGGGGAATCTCGAGCCCGAGCCCGTAGATCCGGAGCGCGACGAGAGTGGAGGTCGAGCCGGCGAAGAGGATTCTTCTGGGGATCCGCTGCTGAAGACAGACGGCCGAGGGGTAGTGGTGGTCGATGATGGCGCGGGTCTCGGGCTGCACGCGGCTCACGTTGTGGTCGACCATGATCCACTCCGGCCGGCCGGTCCGGGAGGCCGCGGCGTAGTCCTCGTCCGCCGTGAAGATCAGGCAGTCGCCGAGCTCCGGTCCGAGGAGCTCCCGCACCTCATCCGGGATCCGGTCGCCCGGGACGACGGGGACGAAGGTGGACTCGGCGCCGCAGAGGAGGTGCTGCCGGAAGGCCTCCGCGAGAGCGGAGACGATGGCGTCCGTGTCGGGGTTGTCGTGCCCCAGGACGAAGACGATGCTCGCGCGCTCGCGGATCGCGCGCCGCAGGGCTTCCCGCCGGCCCGCGACGAAATGCGAGAACGACCCTTTGTCGATCGGAGCGCCGCACAACCCCGAGAACGCTCCCGCGGCGGCGTGGATGCGCCCGGCGAGCGCGAGCTCGCCGTCCGCGAGGGCGCGGCACCAGAAGATCCCCAGGGCGTCCCGGAGATCTTCTTTGAGGACCTGCGCGGCGACGTCGCCGGCAGTCGAGAGGAGAGCGCGGTGCCGTTCCACAAACCAGAGAAGGCTCTCGTGCCACTCGGGGACCCGCGCGTAGAGCGACCGGTCCCGAACCGCGGCGTAGTACCGGCCGAGAACCGATCGGGCCTCCTCGAGGACCCGCTCGTCGAGCACGCCCTCGGGACGGGACCTCCGGCACTCCCGGATGGTGAGCTTCTCCGAGACCGCGTCCGCGGGGAAACCCAGATCGCAGGAGATCTTCCCCACGGAGGTGACGAAGCCGCGCACCGCCATGAGAGCCCCCGCTCGGCCGATGTCGGTGTGGGTGTCCCAGTACTTGATCGTGTCGTCCGTCACGTCGCGGACGCGGGCGACCCGGACGGGGAGGCCCGTCGCGAGGTCGAAGTCGTCGGGGTGGACCCATCCATACCGTCCTTCGGGGGTACGGACCGGGATCTCCTCCCCGCGGAACTCGAGCCTCCCCCCCGCGCGCGGGTGGTGGATCATCGTGCGATCCCGGAGAAACACGGTGGCGAGCATCTCGATGAACTGGTCGGACTCGAGCGAAGCGAGCATGTCCCGATCGCCGGCCTGGATCGCGTCCCTGCGCACTCGGAAGTACTCCGGCAAGGAGAGCGCCGTTCCCCCCAGTCGCTCCAGGAGACGGAGCGCGTCGGCGAGAGGCACGTTCACGAGCCACTTCTCCGGGCTCGCCTCCACCTTCACCTCGATCGAGTCCGCCGCCGCGAGGACCCGCGAATCCACCACCAGCGGGTGGCGGAAGACGTACAGACCCGTGGACGGCGAGTGGAAGAAGTCCTCCACCACGTCCGACATCTTGAGGCTGCCGTCGAAGTCGTAGTCGATCTCCACGCCGTCATCTTCGACCGATCGACACGCGAGTTCAACGGCCCGGCGCGCCGCCGGTATGATCTCACTCCACCATGTGCGGATTCGTTGTCGTCACGGGACCGGGCGCCGAGCGCCTCGCGCGTCCCGCGGCAGCGACTCTCGTCCACCGCGGACCGAACGACGAGGGAGAGTGGAACGACGGCAGGGTCGCGCTGGCGCACCGCAGGCTCTCGATCCTCGATCTCTCGGCCGCGGGCCGCCAGCCCATGGCGAGCGAGGACGGCTCGGTCGTGGCCGTCTTCAACGGGGAGATCTACAACTACCTGGAGCTCGCGCGCGAGATCCCCGGTTTCCGGGCGCGCACGGGGACGGACACCGAAGTCCTCGCGGAGGGCTTCGCGCGCGCGGGCCGCGACATCTTCAGCCACCTGAACGGGATGTTCGCGGCGGCCTTCTACGAGCCAGGAACCGGCCGGCTCACGCTCGTCCGGGACCGGGCCGGAAAGAAGCCGCTCTACCTCGGCTGGCTCGACGTCGAAGGAGGCCGGCGCTTCGCCGCGGCCAGCGAACTTCGGGCACTCCTGGCCCTCCCCGGCTTTTCCCCGCGAATCTCGGAAGCGGGGCTCCTGGGCTATCTCGCGTACGAATACCTCCCCGTGCCCTGCTCGATCCTCGAGGGGGTCGAGAAGATCCCGGGCGGCTCCTGGCTCTCGATCGACCTGGGCTCCGGCGCGGTCCAGAAAGGCGAGTTCTGGAAGCCAGCTCCCGCATCCTCCCCGGGCATTCCTCTCGACGCCGCTCGCGCCTCACACGAGTTTCGTGAACTCCTGGCCGACGCCGTGCGTCTGCGACTCCGGTCCGACGTCCCCCTGGGAGTCTTCCTGTCGGGCGGCCTCGATTCGTCGACGCTCGCCGCGCTCCATCGCGAGGTCGAACCGGCGGGCGAGCTCCACACCTTCTCGATCCGATTCGAGGAGCCGACTTTCGACGAGAGCTCCTACGCCCGCCGGGTCGCCGGCGCCCTTCGGACGCAGCATGTCGAGGAGACTCTCTCCCCCCGCGCGACGCTCGACATCCTCCCAGAGGTGCTCGCCCACATGGACGAGCCGCTCGCCGACCCTTCGCTCGTCCCGACGTACCTCCTCTGCCGCCTCGCGCGGCGGCACGTTACCGTCGCGCTGTCCGGTGACGGCGGAGACGAGATCCTCGCCGGCTACGACCCCTTTCGCGCCTGGCGAGCGGGAGAGATCGGGGCCACGCTCCTCGGTCCGATTGCGAGCGCGGTCCCCTGGGAGACGTTCCTCGGCCTCGTCCTCCCGCCGTCCGACTCGAACCTCGGCCTACACTTCAAGGTGAAGCACTTCCTTCGCGGGCTCTCGGTGCCGCGCGCGTCGAGGATCCAGGCGTGGCTCTCTCCCTTTTCTCCGCAGGGCCTCGCTGGGGTCGTTTCGCCAGACCTGGCGGCCCGAGGGTGCGCCGGGCCCCCCTTCGCCCCCACCGTGCGCGCCTGGTCCGAGGCGGGGCCCGTTCCTTCCCTCGATCGTCAGATCCACGTCTGGTTCCGGACCTATCTTGGGGAAGGGGTCCTGACGAAGGTCGACCGGGCCTCGATGGCCCATTCGCTCGAGGTCCGCTCTCCCTTCCTCGATCCGCGGGTCGTGGACTACGCGCGGCGCCTTCCGCCTTCGCTGAAATTCCACCGGGGACGAGGCAAGAGAATCCTCCGGCGCGCGATGACGGGCCGCCTCCCTCGCGAGATCCTTGAGCGCCCCAAGAAGGGGTTTGGCATCCCGATCCGCGCCTGGCTCCGCGGGCCGCTCCGGGACGCCGCGCGGGACGCGCTCCTGGCTCGCTCGCTCCGCGAGAGCGGCCTCTTCCGGACCGGCGCCATCGAGCGCCTCCTCGACGAACACGATCGGGGGCGCGCGGACCACGCGAAGGCCCTCTGGACGCTTTTCGTCTTCGCGCGTTGGCGCGAGCGCTGGATCAAGCCTTGATCCCCGGATATCCCAGCCGGCGGACGGCGAACGAGGGGGCGTCCGGGTCGCCCGAGGCGTAGATCCTCTGGTTTCTCGCGGCGGAGTTGCCGGCCTCGTAGTTCGCGTCGATTCGCCGGACGACGAAGCCCTCTCCGGGGAGGTCACGTTCCCGGAGCTTCCCGGCCAGGATCCCCCACGACTGCTCGATCCTCTCCCAGGCAACGAGCTCCCCGACGAGACCGCTCCACTCGATCGGTTCCTGGCCTGCGAAGGACGGATCCAGCAGGGCCTGGCGCTCGGCGAGAACGATCGCCACGACCTGATGCCCGGACATGAGCCTCGTCGGCCGCGTCCGGTCCAGGGCGAGAGGCAGGCCGTCCACTTGGAGTTCCCGGCCTTCGGCCTGCCGGTCGAGCTCCGTGCGACTTGCCATCCAGACCATCCGCGCGTCGATTCCCCTCTCGCGCGCACGAACGATGAAGAGCTTCGCCCAGTCGTCGCACCCCGTCGCCACGCCCGACCGGAGGATCTCCGCCGGGGTGCGCGCGAACCGGAAATCCCCGGCGGGATCGAGGCGGACCCCGCTTTCCCGAAGGGAGTCGCCCACCGGCCGGACGACCGCGTGGATCTCCTCGACGAGTCGTTTCCAGGTCTGGTGCACCCGGTAGGATTCGAACCTACGACCTTTGGCTCCGGAGGCCAACGCTCTATCCAACTGAGCTACGGGAGCGTCCTGTCGAACAACGCCTTCATTTTACGAATCGCACCCGGGCCCGGCAAGTGGGAGGTCAGCGTGACGCGACGGCGACCCGTCGGGCGGCCTTCCCGCCCTTCGTGCTCTCGATCGAGATCCAGAGGTCGCTTCCCTCCGGCGTTCCGACGGTGAAGGTGAAGTTCCGGCTCTCCTCGCCCTCCAGGGCGTCGATCTCCTCCCGCGCGAGTTCCCGGTCGCGGTTCTTGTCCGGGGTCGCGCTGCCGCGCTCCAGGAGACGCACGACCACCGGGTCCTTCCGGCCCATCTGCCGGGCGAGATGGGTGACCGTGGGATAGACGCCTTCGTTCTCGACCGTCGCCTCGATCCGGAGGCGTCCCCCCCCCTCGGCCGTGGTCCGGACCGAGGAGATCGCGACTCGCGGAGTCATCAGGGCCTGGTAGAGCGAGAACATGGAAGCCTTCCGGCAGACCTCCTCCAGGTAGGCAGGCGGCGGGTTCCTCTTGAACCAGGGGCTCCACCCGCCGATCCGCACGCGCCCGTAGAGGGGGTGCTCGCGCTCGCGCCACTCGATGTAGGCCTTCCCGCCCAGGACCTTCTCGTTGAACTCTCGCCAGGCGCGATCTGCCTTGGGGCCCACGATGCCCTCGAGACCTCCCGACCACGACTGGACCTCCCTCGTATCCTCGCCGGGCACGCGCCAGACCTCCGCGGTTACCGCGAACGCGCCGAGCTCGCCGTAGGCGTGGTCGATCAGCGCGCCACGAATCGACGACATGGGGCCGTAGGGCCGCCCATACGGTCTGTCTCCCGTGTAGCGGGTGAAGTTGGCCGCCATCCGGTCGTAGAGCGCGAGATCCTCCTCGGGAACGTAGGTGTCGGGAACGGACCCGAACGGCCGGAAGAGGATGCCACCGAAGGTATGGAACGACTGGACGTTCGACACGTTTGGGTGCGCGCGGAGGAACGCGTCCACGGCGCGGCTCTCCGGTTCCGTGAGCCGGGTCTCGGCGAGCCCAGCGAAAAGGCCCGCCGGATCGGGGTAGTTCCGGTTGAGGTCCGACCCCTCGTTGGGTCCGTCTTCGTCGACCTTTCCGTCCCCGTCCTCGTCAGAACCCTCGCGGGCGATCCGGAAGCGGTTCCCCGATTCGCCGGGCCGCCGCCGCCGCGGGCGCGAGGAGATCTCGTCGAACACGAAGTCGCCCTTCGGATCGGGGACCGCCATCTCCAGGACGAGCCCGTCTCCGTCCACGTCGTCCGGGCCGTCTTCATCCACCCGGCCGTCCCTGTCGTCGTCCTTCGGATGGAGGTTCCCGCGCACCTCGACACCGCGGAAATACCACTCGCTGGAATCCGGGTTGACGCGCGGGAGGACATAGAAGGCGCGCGTCGCCAAGAGCATCCGGACGACTTCGAACCGCTCGCGGTTCTCGACCAGGAACCGCACGAGCCAGAGGGGCACCTCGCCGCTCGCGACTTCGTTTCCGTGGTGGCACCCATCCACGTAGACCGCCGGCTTGTCGGCCGGATCCCCGGTGCCGAAGTTGGTGACGACCGCGACCCAGAGCTCCCGCCCCTCGACGCTCTTGCCGGCGGACAGGAGCCTCACGAAGTCGGGGTGATCCTCTGCCTGCTCCCGGAGCCACGCCTCCATCTCGTCGTAGCGATGGTAGCGGTCGAACGAGAGATCGGCGTGCACGGTCAGGGCGGCAAGCGCGAACAAGAGGGGGACGAGCACCGGTCGAAGCATGCATTCTCTCCCAGGAATGCACCTGCTACGTGCCGGACCCTCTCGGTGTTGGCGCCTGCTCTCCCGTCTGGTCCCCCACCCAGATCACCCCGCCATCGTAGTATTCCTTCTTCCAGATCGGGACGTCGACCTTGATCCGTTCGATCGCGTGGCGGGCGGCCTCGAAAGCCTGTGCGCGGTGCGGTGCGGCCGCGGCGACGAGGACGCTCGTCTCCCCGATCTCGAGCCGCCCGAGACGATGGACGATCGCGAGGCGGACGTCGGGCCAGCGGCGAGCGGCGTCCCGGGCGATCTCGGACAGCATCTCGTGCGCCATCGGCCGGTAGGCGTGATACTCCAGGAGAAGGACGCGGCGGCCCTCGTGGTGGTCGCGGACCGTGCCGTCGAAGGTCACGATCGCGCCGCAGGACCCGGACCGGACCGCCGCCAGGACTCGTGCCGCGTCGATCGGGCCGTCCACGAGCTCGATCACCCTTTCATCCTCCCGAGACGGGGGGGATGAGCGCGATCTCGCCTGCTGGCTCCACGAGGTCCCCGGCGTCCACGAAGGCGCAGTCCACAGCGACCCGACAGTGGGCGAGACGCCGCGCGAGCTCCGGCCGCGCGCGGGCGACGCGCTCCAGTAGTTCCCCCGCGCTCCCGCCTTCCCAGTCGATTGCGATCTCGTCCGCCTTCGCCGCCTCGGCCAGCCCGGCGAAGAGGCGAACGCGGACCGTCAACTCGATCCCTCGATGTTCATGCGACCCGACTGCGCAAAGAAGGCGATCGGGTTCTCCCAGACGACCTTGCGGATGTCGGCCTCGGAGAAGCCGCGCCGGCGCATCTCGTGAACCGTCCGGGGCACGGAGAGTGGATCGGAAGGCCCCCAGTCGCACGACGAGTTGACGAGCATTTTCTCCGTCCCGAACTCCTCGAGGATGTTCGCCGCGCGTTCCGGGGAGAGCTTCGTCATGGGGTAGACGGTGTGGCCGGCCCAGTACCCCGACTCCTTCACCATCGCGATCGTCTCCTCGGTGTTGTGATCGATCAGGACCACGTTCCGGTCGACGCCCATGTCCGCGAGGATCTTGAGGTTTCTCTCCGTCCCCTTCTCCTTGTTGCGGTGCGGGGTGTGGACCAGGATGGGGAGACGGTGCTTCTGGGCCATCTCGACTTGCCGGCGTATCGCGTGCTCCTCCGCATCCGTGACCAGGTCGAAACCGATCTCCCCGACCGCCACGACGCCGGGCCGGTCGAGATACCGCTCGAGCTGCGCGAGCACCTCCTCGGCGAGCTTCCTGTTGTTCGCCTCGCGCGGGTTGAGCGCGATGCAGCAGAAGTGCTGGATGCCGTGGTTCGCGGCCCGCTGCGCCTCCCACTCGATGATGCTGTCGAAGTAGTCGAAGAAGCTCCCGGCCTGGGTACGCGGCTGGCCGAGCCAGAAGGAAGGCTCGACAACCGCGCGCACCCCAGCGAGCGCCATCTTCTCGTAATCGTCCGTCGTCCGCGAGACCATGTGCGCGTGCGGATCGAGGATGTTCATCGCAAGTCCTTCGAGCTGCCTCGGGAACGAGCCAGCGACTTTCTAGCACAGGCGCGCGCGGCGGTCAAGGCCGGCCGGGCCTTGCCTCCAGAACCCACCGGTGATAGCCTTGGGTGTCCAAACCATCGATTTTGCGGGCATGCAAGGGGGTCCTTCTGCTCTTCTCCAAGAGTTCCGACTACGCCCTCCGGGCGGCGAGGCACCTGGCGATGTTGCCACCCGGCACCCGCGCCTCCCTCCAGGAGATTTCGAGCGGCCAGCACATTCCCCCGGCGCTGCTCTCGAAGCTACTTCAAAAACTCGTCAAGAGAGGAGTCGTCCGGTCGTTTCGCGGCTTCCAGGGGGGCTACGCGCTCGCGCGTCCCCCCGAGGATGTGAGCCTGAGATCGATCCTCGAGGAGATCGACGGTCCGCTCACCGTCTTCGAGTGCCTCGATCACCCCGACTGCTGCACCTTCAGCGAGGACTGCGGGTTCCAGTCCGTTTTCTGGAAAGCGCAGCAGGTCGTTCTCGAGGTCTTGCAGGGAGCGACCGTGGCCGACTGCATCCCCGTGCAGCGTCGTGACGCCTCTCTCGCACCGTGAGGCCGACCCGGCGTCCGTCGAGTGCTGGGTCGTCACGGTCAGCGACAGCCGGACCCGGGCGACGGACACGAGCGGAGACCTCCTCGCGCTGGGCCTGACCGGGGCCGGTCACCGGGTCACGCGGCGCGCCCTCCTCCCGAACGACGCCCGGGAGATCGACCGGATCCTCGCCGAAGCGTCCCGCGACGAGTCGGTGCGCGCGATCCTCCTCGCGGGCGGGACGGGCGTATCGTCGAAGGACCTTACCGCGGACGCCGTCCTCGACGCGATCGAGCGCCCGCTGCCCGGCTTCGGGGAGCTCTTCCGCTTCCTCTCCTACCAGGAGATCGGGTCGGCCGCGTGGCTCTCGCGCGCCGTCGCGGGCGTGACGTCGACGGGAAAGGTCGTCTTCGCGCTGCCCGGATCGAGCGCCGCCTGCCGTACGGCGCTCGAGAAACTCATCCTCCCGGAACTCTGCCACCTCTTCGGCCAGATCGACAAGTGACCCCCCAGCCCTGCCCCCTTCCTTCCCGCGACCGCACCGGTCTCGTGGTGATCGACGTCCAGGAGAAACTCGTACCGTTCCTCGACCGGAAGGAGCACTTCCTCGCGACGATCGAGTTCCTCGTCCGGACCGTCCGGCTCCTCGAACTTCCCGTCCTCGTGACGGAGCAATACCCGAAGGGCCTGGGCCCCACCGAGGCCGTGGTTCGCGAGTGGCTGACGGACTCGCCGCGCGTGGAGAAGATCACCTTCAGCGCCTGCGGAGAGCCCGCCTTCGAGGAGGCCCTGGGCCGGCTGGGAATCGTCGAGCCGATCCTCTGCGGGATCGAGGCCCACATCTGCGTTCTCCAGACGGCCCTCGACCTCCTGGGATCGGGCCGCGTGGTCTACCTCGCGTCCGACGCCGTCGCCTCCCGGCATGCCCACGACCGCGAGGCAGGGGTCGAAACCGCGCGGAGGGCCGGAGCGGTCGTGACGACCGCGGAAACGGTCGCCTTCGGCCTGTTCGAGAGGGCCGGTTCCGAGGAATTCAAGGCGATGCAGAAGCTCGTCCGGCAGAAAGACGAGGCCCTGGCGAGGACGCTCCCGCTCCGATGATCACGGAGCCCGAAATCCGCGCCCACCTGGTCGAGGTCTCCCACCGCCTTCACCGGGAGGGCTTCGTGGCCGCGACCGACGGAAACCTGTCCGTGCGGTTGCCCGGGGATCTCGTCCTCGTCACGCGGAGCGCGGTCCCGAAGAACGAGGTGACCGAGGAGGACATCGTCAAGATCGATCTCACGGGGCGTGTCCTCTCAGGGAGCGGGCGCCCGTCCTCGGAGCTCGCCGTCCACCTCGCGGCGTATCGCGTGCGGCCGGACGTCCGCGCCGTGATCCACGCCCACCCGGTCACCTGCGTCGCCTTCAGCCTCTCCGGGCTTTCGCTCGCCGGCTGCCTCCTGCCCGAGGTCGTGCTCGACCTCGGGACGATTCCTACCGCGGAGTATGCGACCCCGGGGACGGAGCGCGCCGCCGAGGTCGTCGCGCGGGAGCTTCGCACGGCAAGCGCCGTCGTGATGGACCGGCACGGCTCGATCACCGTCGGGCGGGACCTCGACGAAGCCTACAACCGACTGGAGCGGATGGAGCACGCCGCGCGCATCACGCACCTCGCCATGCAGCTCGGGCCCGTGCGGAAGCTCTCGCCGGCCGAACTCGAGGAGCTCCTCGCCCGGAAGCGCGCCCGCGGCGAGCTCGCTGGAGTCGAGAACTGCAACTCGTGCGGGGCTTGTCTCGTCGGCGAACTCCGCCGCGCTTGACACGGCCTCGCACCTACCCTACCCTCTGCGCGCATTCCGAGAGGAGGATTCCCCATGGCTCGCGTCAAGGTTCGTTGTCTCAACGAGAAGAAGAACGTCCGCTGCGCCCACCTGGACCTGCGGCATCACATCTGCCTGGCCAAGAAGACGGGCGGCGGCAAGCGCCCCACGGTCTTCCCGAACAAGGCCAGGAAGTGCGGTCTCTACGACGAGGCGCCGATCGAAGAGAAGTGATCGGCCGCTAGTGGTGGAACACGCCGAAAAACTGGACGTGCACCGGCGGGCCGTAGTAGTAGGGGTCCGGTCCGTAGTATCCGGGCGGCGGCGGGCCGCGGAAGTAGACGGGCTCAGGTAGCCGCTCCCTCGCCATGCGGATCTCGCAGCGATGGGTCGCCTCGCCGAGCCGGTAGGGAAGGACCACGATCAAACTCGGCTGCATGGCGTAGTCGAAACCCTCGGGCAGGTCGAAGGCAATGTTGAAGAGCCGCTCGGCGCCCGGCCCGATCGTCATCCCGAACTCTCCGGGGGCCTGGTCTGCCAGGTGGGAGAGCTGCCATGCCGTCCCTCCGGCGTC
The DNA here is from genome assembly GCA_016209595.1 of Planctomycetota bacterium. Taxonomy (GTDB): domain Bacteria; phylum Planctomycetota; class JACQVV01; order JACQVV01; family JACQVV01; genus JACQVV01. The sequence goes on along the minus strand of JACQVV010000286.1, from coordinate 3,962 downwards.
GAGAAGGCGGATGCCGTCGCCCTCGATCTCGATCGCCGCGGGGCTGCTGTTCGCCACACGCACGTCGAAGAGGAGCCGGAGACGATCTCCCGCCGCCGTCTCGACCTTCGTCCCGCCCGTGAAGACGAGGTCGATCGAGTGATCCGAGGGGAGCGCGATCTGCTCCTCGAGAGGCGTCCCGTCTCCTTCTGGAACCGGCGAAACGATGTAGACCGTGTCGACGGTGCGGTAGTGGTACAACGGTCCCCGACAGCCGAGGAGGAGAACGGCGAGCAGGGCGTAGAGGAGGTTTCGCAGTCGAGGTCTTCCCATCGATCGCTCCGTCGAAGCGCGGCCACGAGGATTCTAGCCGCACCCTCTGGGCGGGCGCAACCTCCGCCGTGGCTTGACACTCTCGCGCCGCACTCCTACAATCCGCCTTTGGGTTTGCGGCCGATTTCACGAGGCGAATCGCGCCCCTCGACGCTCCGACCATGCCATCGCGCAAAGAGATCCTCCTCGGGAAGATGGCCCTGGAGAGAGAGTTCCTCTCCAAGGAAGATCTCCATGCGTGCATCCACCACCAGGAGAATGAGGCACCGGACAGGCCGCTGGGCGAGATCCTGGTCGAGAAGGGGCATCTGAAGCGGGGCCAGCTCGAGGCGCTGCTCTCGGAACAGAAGAAGGTCCTCGATCAGAAGGACACCCGGACGGGAGCACGGCGCGGCGATCTTCTCTTCGGCAAGATCGTGGTCGCCCGGAAGCTCGCGACCCCCGAGCAGGTTCACGAGTGCGTGCGGGTCCAGGAGAAGTACCGCACCCAGGGGAAGAGCGTGAGCCTGGGCGAGATCCTGGTCTCGAAGAAGGTCCTGACCCCCAGGCAGGTAAAGCAGATCCTCGACGGCCAGAAGGTGACGATCCTCACCTGCCCGAAATGCGGACGGAACTACAACGTCCTCCACTTCGACCCCGAGCGGCGCTACAACTGCCGGGACTGCATGGAGGACCTGGTGGCCGCCGCGCACTCGGGCGTCGTCAACGTCTCAGAACCTCCCCCCGCAACCGACGCGCCCGAGGAGTCGGACCTCTCGCTCCCCGCCGTGGAGGAGGCCCCTGTGGTGGTCGCACCCCCGAAGTCGAGCCCCGCCGCGCTGGGCGACGCCGCGGCTCTGGGCCCCGAGGAGGACGCCGAGATAGAGATCCAGCTCCCGGAGGAGAAGGAAGACGAGCTCTGCGGCCAGAATGTCGGCGGCTACCTCATCCTCAAGAAGCTCGGCCAGGGCGGGATGGGGAAGATCTACAAGGCGCGCCAGATCTCCCTGGACCGGATCGTCGTCCTCAAGATGCTGAACGACGATCTGGCCAACAACGAGGTTTTCCTGTCGCGCTTCCAGATCGAGGCCCGTTCCGCCGCCCGCCTCAACCACCCGCACATCGTCCAGATTTACGACGTTGCAGAGAGCGACAACTGCCACTACTTCTCGATGGAGTACGTGGAAGGGGAGAACGTCGGGGACATCCTCGACCGCCGCGGGCGCCTCCCGATCCTCCGGGCGCTCTCGATCGTGACGCAGGTCACCGAGGCGCTCCGGGAGGCACACAACAACAACATCGTCCACCGGGACATCAAGCCGGACAACATCCTGCTCACGGCACGGGGCGCCGCCAAGCTTTCCGACCTGGGGATCGCCAAGAACCAGAACTACAAGGGGAACGAGAACCTGGAAATCTCCGACCTCGGTGTGACGGTCGGAACTCCCTACTACATCTCACCGGAACAGGCGAAAGACTCCAGCAAGGTCGATTGCCGCGCGGACATCTACTCCCTGGGCGCGAGCTTCTACCACATGCTCACCGGGCGGGTGCCGTTCTATGGGACGAATCCCGCGGTGATCTTTCTGAAGCTCGCGAACGAGGAGCCGCCCGACCCCCAGAAGTTCAACCCGCTCGTGCCCTTCGCGGTCCTGCGCGTCCTGCGCAAGATGATGAAGAAGGACCCGGCGAAACGCCACCAGAGCTCCGCCGAGCTCCTGGAAGCCTTGCGACACGCCGAGGGAGAGATCCAGGCGAAGCGGACGCGCAAGAAGGAGACGATCGCGCTCACCCGGAGCGTGGGGACGATCGAGCCGACGGAGACCGACATCTCGGGGCTGGAGCTCGAAGAGGAGGCCAGCGCGCAGGCGGGAGAGGAGAAATCCGCCGCGGGAACTCCGGACAAGACGGCCCCCGTGGTCGCGCCTCCCCGGGGGAAGACGGAGGCATTCGAACTCTCGCCCGACGACGAGGGCCCCAAGGAGCTCCACATCGCGATCCAGCGCCGCGCGGGTGACAGGCCGGTCAACCGGAGGAAGATCCCCGTTCTCGGCATCCTGGCCGTGCTGGTCGTGGCGGGGGGCGTCGTGGGAGGGATCGTCGCCTTCACCGGCAGCGAGGACAACAAGGACGGCAAACCCCCTGGCAAGAACGGGAAACCCTCATCCGGGAACACGAATCCCGAAGGCGGGAACGGAACACACTCCGGCGACCCGCAGGACGCGGCCGCCAAGGAGGCCGAGAAGCGGTTTCAGGATCTACGCGCAAGGGTCCCGAAGAGCGGGGCGCACGCCGAGTTCGTGAGCCTCCTCGAGGAGCTCGACCACTTCATCTCCGAGATTCCGGCGGAGCTCTCGAAGCTCGCCCAGTCCGCCCGCGACGAGCGGAACAAGCTCTCGGAGAAGGCCGATGAAGCGCTGTTCGCCGAGTGCCAGACGCGGCTCGCCGAGATGTTCAAAGCGGAGCGGCCGGATTTTCGGGGAGCGCTCGTCCTGCTCCAGACCGAGCGGGAGAAGACGGCTTCCGACCGGGTCAAGAAGAAGTTCGACGACCGGATCGGCGACGTGCACAAGGGTTCCCAGGATCGGACCAAGAAAACCCTCACTGGCTACAACCAGTTCGAGGCGAAGGCCGAGCGGATCGCGGTTCCCGTGGAGAGGAAGGCAGCCGTGGACGCCGGGATCGCGGAGCTCGGGGAGCTCGCCGGGAAAGTCCTCGAAGAGGACGCTCCGCCGCTTGCCGCGCGCAAGGCCGACCTGGAGCGGTACTGGTCCGAGTACGAGGAGCGCGTGGCCCGCGGAGAGCGCGCCAAGGAGCTTCGTAGGGTCGTTTCGGCGACCGTGGAGTGGATCGGCGCCCTGGAAGGAGGAAAGCCGGCCGTGTTGGCCGAGGCGATCGAGGCGGTCTACGCTCGCGAGGAGTTCGCGAGTCTCCCCCCCGAGGCGAAGACCCGGGCGCTCGCGATCCCCGAGGCGATCGGCCGGATGGAGGGGCTCCTCCTCGCGGCCGTGAACCGCCTCGTGGAGAACTCGACGCCCTTCGACTTCTATCGCGTGTCTGCGGGCGGACCCTCCCGGATCACGGTCACACAGTACACACGATTGGAACCCGAGAATGGGATCGTCGTCCACTGCAAGGAGCCGTTGTCGCTCGTGTACGTCGCGCGTCTCACGCTCGACTGCTACGGCTCGCTCCTGGGAGCCGACGCGGATATCACACGGCCGGCCGATCGCGTGGCCATCGCGCTCTACCTCCTCGCCTACAACCCCGACCGCCGCGACGAGGCCTCCGGCATCCTGCGCGAGGTCGCCAGCGATGCCGAACAGGCGCCCATCTACTCCCTGCTCGTCTACGCGCGGGACTACCGCGAGGTCAAGGACTCTGTCGCCCAGACGGAAGAGCCAGGGATCCCGCAAGCGGAACGAAAGTCCCGCTGGCAAAAAGTCGCCGCGGCGATCACCCTGCTCAACACGCTCTACGCGGAGACGGGGAGCGAGTACCACGACGCGCACGCAGCGGAACTCGCCGCCCTTGCGGAGCGGGCCCAGAAGGGCGGCCGGTGAGGCCAGGCTTCAGGCTTCAGGCTTCAGGCTTCAAAAAAGGCGAACAAGAAGCTCCATGCGCCAGAATGACCCCCAACGTTGCATTTCTGATGTAGGGCGGGGGCTTGT
>JACQVV010000296.1 GCA_016209595.1 Planctomycetota bacterium | reverse complement strand
GATCACGTCCCCGAAGTCGACCGAGACCGGGATCTCCACGCCAGCGTTCGATTGCATGATCCAGCCCACGTCCTGCCCGGTCACGAGGACGTCCTCCGAGGTGAGCGGCTTGACGGGAGTCCGGACCTCCGGGTCGGCGAGGAGGACGATGCCGTCCGCCGGGCTCGTGACCCGGGTCCGGCCGAGCTCCAGGCGGGTCCGTTCCAGGACCGCCTCCGCCACGGCCTTCCGCGCCGCGAGGACCTCGCGCTCCGACTCGATCGAGCGCTTCTCGGCTTCCCGGCCCTCGACCTCCAGGGGGATCTGGTTCACCCGGGATTTGGGGACCATGAGCGCCTCCTCGTGGGCGAGGAGACGCTGCTCGCCCGCCTCGAGCTCCTCCTGGCTCACCGCGTTCTTCTCGAAGAGGCCGTTCAGGCGATCGACTTCCTTGCGCGAGAGCTCGAGCGAGCGTGCGAGGATCGCGAGCGTCGCTTTCTGGTCCTCGAGCTCCTGCTCGAGTCGCCGGATCTGGCTATCGATCGGCGCGATCCGGTCGTCGATGGCCGCGAGCGTCGCCTCGATCTCCCGGATGCGCGCGCTCGCCTCCGACTCCGCGACCTCGAGGTCCTTGGCGTCGACCTGGAAGAGGAGCTCGCCCTGGGAGACCCGCCGGCCCTCCAGAAAATTCTCGCCGACCGCCACGACGCGCCCGCCGACGAGCGGGCGCACCGCGTGGATCTTCGGTGCCCGGGCCGTGCCATAGGCCGCGAGCGGCGCGGCGAAGTCCTTCCTCTCCACCTTCGCCGCCCGTACGGCGCGACCGGGGACCTCTCCCTCGGGAACCTTCTCCGGGTCCGGGGGGCGGCCGAGGATCTTGTACGCCGCGGTCCCTGCGCCCAGGAAAAGGACGAGGAGGGCGAGCTGCGCACCGAGACGGACCCAGTTCATCCCGCGGCCTCCAGCGCGCGCCGGCTCTCGCCCGCCGGCTCCCGCCGGACGACCGCCCCCACGAGCCCCGAGAGCCGGCGGGCCATCGCGAGCGCGCGCCGCGAGGCGCCCCAGGGCTTCCGCGCCGGGAGGTGGAGGAAGCCGATGGCCGCTCCCGGTGCGAGTTCCCGCGAGAGCGCGAGAGCGAGGTAGAGGGCCTGGTTGCATACGTACGCGCCCGCGTGGTAGGACTTCTCCGCCGAAAGGCCGCGCGCCCGGATCCACTCCACCGCCCCGTCGGCATCCCAGGTCGCCTCCAGGGCAAGCGGGGCGCCCGGGAGGACCCTTCGCTCGGACGGAGCGAAGCCGGAGTTGTCGGGGCGTTCCCCCGCGTCGAGGATGTTGAGCGCGACGCGCTCCACCGCGATCTTCTTCCCCGACCAGCTCTCGCCCATGAGGACGAGCGCGGCGGGCCGGCTCTCGAAGAGCTTCGCGATCCTCGCCGCGAGCCCCGCGATCTCGACGGGCAGGAGAGCTTTCTCGACGCCGGCCTCTTCCCAGCGGGCGAGCACGAGCGCCGAGAGGTTCGACCAGCGCCCTCCGAAGGGTTCGAAGGCGGTGAGGATCCGGGGCCCGGCGGGAAGGGTCATGATGTCCATTAAAGGAGAACGAGGGAAGGAGCGCCAGACGCTCCTTCCCCCGCGCGGAATCTTGGATGCGCTATTCTTCCTTCGACCCGCCGCCGTTCTCCTCGTCCTCGTCGAGCACGGCACCCGTGCCGCAGTCCTTGAGGCTCTGCGAGACCGTGAGTTCCATCGGCTGCGGACCGCCGAGCGACACCTTGATCGAGACGTCATCGCGGATCGTGCCGTTGACAGGCACCTCGTTGGACATGTAGCTCGTGACGGTCATCGTCACGGGCATCCCGGGCTGTCCAGGAGTCATCGACATCTCGGCCGTGAGCTCGAGGGAGACCTTCTTCGCCTTGTAGGTCTTCCCGTTGTGCTCGTAATCGACGTCTTCGACCGAGCTCGAGGTGATCTTGACGTTCGTGACCATCTGAGCGGCCGGGCCGCCCGCCATGTTCAGGAGGGAGTCCATGAACGGCTTCGACGTGTCGATCGTGACGACGCGGTTCTCGGGCGTCCCCACGAGGTTCATCTCGCTCTGCACGTCGACGTTCGCCCCATCGACCTTGACGACGCTGAGCTTGACCGAGATCTGCTGGGCCGCCCCGCCGAGCGGGTTGGAGTAGGTCGCGTCGTACGTCGCCCACTCGCCAGCCATCGCGTCCTTGAGCGGGGATACGAGGTCCTTGATGTCCTCGGCCAGCGCGGGCACCGTCGCGAGACACGCCAGCGCCAGGACCAGATACAGTCGTTTCATCCTTTTCTCCTGCTTTCTCTCTAACGTTGGGGGACTTGCCGGTACTTGCGGCCGGATGTGGTACGGGACGGGGTCGCCCGGTGTGGGCTCAGACTACTTGATCTCCGCGAGCTCGCGCCGGAGCGCCTCCAGTTCGGCCTGGAGAGTCTTCGCCCTTAGCCGCTCTCGTTCAATGACTTGGGCCGGAGCCTTGCCGGCGAAGGACGGGTCCTGAAGCTTTCGCTCGACCCCGCCCAGGTGCCGGGTCTTCTCGTCGAGAGACTTCTGGAGCCGCGCGACCTCCTTTTCCAGGTCGATCACGTCGCCGAGTTCGACGTAGATCTGGACGCCGCCCGCGACGACGGCCGCGGAACGGGCCGGGCGGGGGGTCCCGTCCTCCAGGGCAAGCTTCCCGGCGCCGGCCATCCGCCGGACGATTCCCGACTCCTTGCGAAGCGCGGCGAGAGCGCCGCATGTGAGCCCCGGCACCTCGGCGCCGGTCGTCACGATCGACACGGAGACCTCGCGCCTCGGCTCGATCTTGTATTTGGCGCGGACGTTACGGATCTCGCGCACGACCTCGAAGACGAGGTTTGCCGCTGCCTCGGCCTCCGGATCGGCTGCCGGGGCCGACTCCGGGCCGGGATACGGGCTCGACATGAGGTACTCCAGGTCCTCGGGGCCCCGGCCGGTCTTCTCCTTCAAGCGCTGCCAGATCTCCTCGGTGATGAAAGGGACGAAGGGGTGGAGGAGGCGGAGCACGCGGTCCAGAACGAGCGCGCCCATCGCAAGTGCCGTTTGCCGCGCGGCCTCGCCTTCGTCCCCGCGCATCCGGGGCTTGGCGATCTCCAGCCACCAGTCGCAGAAGTTCGACCAGAAGAGCTCGTAAAGCGCCTGGAGCGCCTCGTTGAAGCGGAAGTTCGCGAGCGAGCGGTCGACCGTGCGGATCGCGTTCCCGAGCAGGGAGAGGATCCAGCGATCCTCGAGCCGCGAGGAATCGGGGCGGTCCTGTTCAGGGGGAGGGGAACTGCCCCCTCCCCCTTCCTTTGACGCGAGGCCCTGGAGGTTCCCCAGGAGGAGCCGTGCGGCGTTCCAGAGCTTCGTGCAGAAGTTCCTCCCCTGCTCGATCTTCTGCTCGGAGATCCGCGTGTCCTGGCCCTCGGAGGTCAGGATGACAAGCGAGAAGCGGAGCGCGTCCGCCGAGTACTTCTCGATCATCGCCAGGGGGTCGATCACGTTGCCGCGCGATTTGGACATCTTGCAGCCGTCCTCGTCGCAGACCATGCTCGTGATGAAGACGTCGGAGAACGGGCGCTTTCCGGTGAACTCGTACCCGGCCATGATCATCCGGGCGACCCAGAAGAAGATGATGTCGGGGGCGGTGACGAGCACGTTCGTCGGATAGAACGTCTCGAGATCCGGGGTCTTCTCGGGCCAGCCCATCGTCGAGAAGGGCCAGAGCCACGACGAGAACCACGTGTCGAGCACGTCCTCGTCCTGCACGAGCTCGGCGCCGCGGCACTTCGGACAGGTCGTGGGTTTGCCGCGCGAGACGACCGGAGCCGCCGCCTCCCCGAAGCGAACCGACCCGTCGGCGGTCCTCTCCATGTGGGCGGCGTCGCAAAACGTGCAGTACCAGGCCGGGATCCGGTGCCCCCACCAGAGCTGGCGCGAGATGCACCAGTCCCGGATCCCCTCCATCCATCGCAGGTAGTAGTTTCCCCAGCGTTCGGGGTGGAAGACGACCTCGCCGGCGTGGTGCGCCTGAATCGCCCGCTCGGCGAGCGGCTTCATCCGCACGTTCCACTGCGTCGAGAGCCTGGGTTCGATGACGGTCTCGCACCGCTGGCAGCGGGGGATCGAATGGCGATGCTCCACGGTCTTCTCGAGAAGTCCCATCTCCTCGAGGCGGCTCACGATCCTCTTCCTCGCCTCGAAGCGGTCGAGCCCCGCGAACTCGCCCCCGTTCTCGTTCACCCGAGCATCCGGATGGAAGATGTCCACGGCCGGGAGGTCGTGTCGCTTGCCGATCTCGAAGTCCGCGGGGTCGTGAGCCGGCGTGACCTTGAGCGCGCCGGTCCCGAACTCGGGGTCGAGGTCCCTGCCGTCCCGGGGGCACTTCCCGGTCCCGGTCTGGTACCGTTCCCCGCACTCCGGACAGGACTCGCCGAACTCGACCGCGTCGTCCGCGACGATCGGGAGCTCCCGCCCGAGGAAGGGAAGGACCGCGCGCTTCCCGACGAGCGCGCGGTAGCGCGGGTCGCCGGGGTTCACGGCGACGGCGGTGTCCCCGAGCATCGTCTCGGGCCGCGTGGTCGCGACCGTGATGTGCCCCTTCCCGTCCGCGAGCGGATAGCGGATGAACCAGAGATTCCCGTCGGTCTCGGCCGGGATCGACTCCTCGTCCGAGAGCGCGGTCTGGCAGCGCGGACACCAGTGGATCAGGTACTTGCCCCGGTAGACGAGTCCCTTCTCGTGGAGCCGCAGGAAGACCTCCTCGACCGCTTTCGAGAGCCCCGCGTCCATCGTGAAGCGCTCGCGGCACCAGTCGCAGCTTGAGCCCAGCCGGCGGAGCTGCCGGATGATGATCCCGCCGTGGTGCTCCTTCCACTGCCAGATCCGCGCCACGAACGCCTCGCGCCCGAGGTCATGCCGGGACTTCTTCTCCTCCTTGCGGAGCATCTTCTCGACGACGTTCTGCGTAGCGATCCCCGCGTGGTCGGTGCCCGGAAGCCAGAGCGCGGGCCGTCCCTGCATCCTCCGCCAGCGGATGACGAGGTCCTGAAACGTGTTGTTCAGGCCATGGCCCATGTGGAGGATCCCGGTCACGTTGGGCGGGGGGATCACGATGGAGAAGGGAGCACCATGGCGCCCGAGATCGGGCGCGAAGAGCCCCTTCTCCTCCCACTCCCCGTACCAGCGAGACTCGATCTCCCGGGGGTCGTAGCGGGTGGCGAGCTCCATTCGTGGCTGGCTAGTCGCTCCAGCCGTGCTGTCCGTAGGGGTGGGCGAAGTTCCCGTAGTGGTGGACGTTGTGCGTCGACGTCACGCCTTCGTCGTAGTGGCCGTGGGCGCCGTGGTGGTAGGCGTAAATGTCGCTCTGGCACGCCGCGGCGACGAAGCACGCGGCGAGGAGGACTGCGGCAACGACCAGGTTTCGCAACATCGTTTGGATCTCCACCGAAAGGGGGAGGGGGCTGTTCCACTCCCCCTGACAAGGATGACGGCGGCGCGAGTATAGGCGATGGGCCGCGTGGCTGTCCAGCACAACAGCGAGAGCAAGGACGATCTAAAAGATTCAAGATTTTTCAGACATTTAAGTATGCGGGGCGATCATTCCAGTGGAGCGAGACACGGAACCAGAAGGAGGCACTGGGATGAGATCGGCGCAAAGATGCTTGGTTCCAGTAGTTGCGTTCCTCCTCTCGCTGGGTGCGGTCTGGGGGCAGCAGGCGCCGAACCGGCCGCCGGTCAATGACACGGTTCTATCTCCGAACAAGACGACGACCGGCGGCCGGGCCATCCGCTACATCGTGATCCACACGGCCGAGGGGAGCTACCAGGGCACCCTCTCCTGGTTCAAGAATCCGGCCTCAAGGGTGAGCGCGCACTACACCGTCGCCAAGGACGGGCGACTCGGCCAGTCGGTCCTCGACAAGGACATCGCATGGCACGCCGGGAACGCGAACCGCAATTCGATCGGGATCGAACACGAGGGCTTCGCGCGCCACGGCGGCTGGACCGAGGCGCAGTACAGGAAGAGCGCCTGGATCAGCTGCTGGCTCATCCGCCAGTACCACATCCCTTTCGACCGGAAGCACATCCTCGGCCACGTCGAGGTCCCCGGCGCGACCCACACCGACCCCGGCCCCCACTGGGACTGGGCGAAGTACATGCAGTACGTGGACGAGTGCCTGAAGCGCTGCCAGGCCGGGACCTGCTCCGGAAAGCGGATCGTCGTGGTCCTGCCCTCGCCGCAGCCGGGTTCGGGCTCGTCGTCCGGAGCCCACTGTCACGAGCAGGGCGGGAACGGCCACAACCACGACGACTAGGGAGCCCCCGCCGCGGGAGGAGCCCGGGCCGCCCGCTTCGTCGGAGATGGCGAAGTGCCTGGCGGACCTCGATCTCACGTTCGCGCGCCGGGAGGATCCGTCCTCGCCGTCCGGTGCTCACGGCCAGAGCCGCCCCGATGCGAGCGCATCGAGAAAGGCGGCGATCGGCCACACTTCGATCCCGCCCTGGACGACCAGCCGTCTCGTTCCCCGGTACAGGAATAGCCTGCGCGCGAGCCCCGGGAGCTCCCCGATCGCGACAAGTCCGCGAGCCAGGGAGGAGTGATATCGCTTCTGCGCCTTGACCTCGATGAACCTCGTTCAGTAACCCCGGGCTTCGTTGCACTTCATCGATGATGACCCAGGACCCCTCCGGCAAGGGCTCGAGCTCCGCCGCGAAAAGCGACGGATCGGTCACCAGGTCCTGGAAGAGACCCTCGTCCAGGAGGTCGAACCAGCGGGCGTCTCCGAACACCTCCCGCGCCCAGGTGCTTTTGCCGGTCCCTCGGGCTCCGAAGAGGAAGAAGCTCGTCTCAGGGGTATGGAGCAGACGAGGATAGGACCGCTTGATCATGTCGCCGTCGGATTACTACGAAATTTGACGGCAAGTTGGCCGCGGAGAGGCCCGCGGAACCGCATGGCGCCATGCGCTCTACAAGCGGTACGCCTCCTCGGCGGGCTTCATCGGGCGGTTCATCCAGAGCGGCCGGCGGAGGCCCCCGGGGCCTGGCGCGGGTCTCGCGAGGCGCTTCCACTCCTCGTAGGCCTCGCGCGACTTCCGGGTGTCGGCGAAGACGTCGCCCTCGCGGTCCCCTTCGCGGGCGGGCTCGACCTTCACCTTCTGGTGCCAGCAGTGCATCCCGCTCGTGGGATCGGGCTGCACGGGGAAGGCGAGGTTCTGGTGGACTCCGGCTTCCTTCCACCAGATTCGTTCGGTGTCTGGATCGGAGCTCGCGAACGGGCCGACCCCCTCCTTCCGCCGGAAGAGGAAGGTCCCGTCGCCTCGGACGATCTCGACCAGGGCGCTCGAGAGCCTCTCGCCTCCGACCTGGGGATGGATGCGCCAGCGGCCGAGGTGGTGCGAGCACGCGACGACGCCGGGGTGGATCCCCTCGGTGACCCAGACTCCAAGCACGAAGTAGCCGATCCTGGTCGTGACGCGGGCGAGGGTCCCGTTCGCGAGGCCGAGCTTCCCGGCGTCCTGGGGATGGACCCAGAGGGGATTCGTGTGGGAGATCTCCTGGAGCCATTTCGCATTGCCGGAGCGCGTGTGGATCAAGGTCGGGAGCCGAAAAGTGGGAATGAGGACGCGCTCTCCTTTGTCCTCGTCGATCGCGCTCCAGTGCACGTGCGACCGGACGTGCTCGGGAACGGCCTCGCCCGGCCACCCCCACTCGGCAAGCGTCTTCGAGTAGAACTCCAGTTTCCCGGAAGGGGTCTTCACGCCCTCCCGCTCGAACCTCTGCTGGCCGGCGTAGGGCACGTCGAACGCCCCGTAGCGGCGCATGTACTGGAGAGGGGCGAGCCCCTCGGCCCTTGCCGCGTCGCGAAGCCCTGGGACGGAGTGCTCGAAGATGTCGGCAAAATACTCGTCCATCGATACGGGCTTCCCGGGCTCCTTGGGCGATTCGAAATACTTCCGGATCCCGCGCGAGCCGTCCGGATCAATCTCCCAGGAGAGCGCGACCCAGAACTCGGCCTCCTCCCAGACGAGGCCGGGGTTCGCGCCAAGGGTCGAAGAGAGACTCTCGCCCTGCCGGCGGCGGTGTTCGAGAAGCACCGGCTGGCGGAAGCCGATCCAGGTCCCGGCGTGGGTTTCCTGGCTCATGAGGTCGTGCCGCTCGGCCGCGAGCCCCACCGGGAGGACGTAGTCCGCCCACTGTGCGGTCTCCGACCAGATCGGCGTGAGCGCCACGTGGCAGCCCACGCGGCGCTCGTCCTCCAGCATCTCGATCCAGGAACACCCGTCGGGGTTGGTCCAGACCGGGTTGTAGACCCGCGTGAAATAGACGTCGATCCGCGAGCCCTGGTCCCGCAGAAGATGGGGGAGGAGGAAGCTCATCTCGTAGTGGGAGAGGGGATACTCGCGCGGCCAGATCCGCTCGTTCCATCGCCGGCCCGCGGGCGGGTTGACGCTCGCCCTGGGCGTGAACTTGTCCCAGGTGTTCGGGTTGACGCCGCCCGGGACGCCGATCGAGCCGGTGAGTGCGTGGAGGAGAACGAGCGCGCGGGCGACCTGCCAGCCGCCTAGATTCCCGCTCGCCGCGCCCCGCCAGACGTGGCTCGCGAAGCGGTTCCCGGCCGCGGCGATCTCGCTCGCGAGCCGCAGGACCGTGCCCGGCGGGATACGGCACTCCCCGGCCACGAACTCGTCCGTGTACTTCTCGTAGAGGCGCGCCAGGGCCTCGAGGAAGCGTTCGAACGTCCCCGGTCCGCCGGGGTCCTTGGCGGCGAGGTACTCCTCCGAGTTGACCCATTGGCGCACGAACTCCCGGTCGATCGCGCCGCGGCGGAGGAGCTCGCGCGCGACTCCCAGGAGGAGCGCGGCCTCGGTCCCGGGCCACGGGGAGATCCAGAAGTCGGCCCGCGACGCGGTGTTCGAGAGCCGGGAGTCGATCACGGCAAGCCGCGCCCCTCTTTCCTTCGCCTCCACGATTCGCTGTGCGTGCGGGTTGAAGTAGTGCCCGGCCTCCAGGTGGGCGGAAAGGAGCAGGATGAACTTCGCCCCGGCATGGTCCGGGCTCGGCCGGTCGGCCCCCATCCAGAGCGAATAGCCCAGCCGCGCCGAGGCGCTGCAAACGTTCGTGTGGCTGTTCAGGCCGTCCACGCCCCAGGCCGCGAGCATCCGCGGGACGAAATGGTCCTCGCCCGGCCTCCCGACGTGGTAGATCACCTCGTCGTGGCGGCCCTCGTCCAGGGCCTTCCGGATCCGGCCTCCGATGTCCGCCACGGCCTCCTTCCACGAGACCTCGCGCCACTCTCCCGAACCGCGCTTCCCGGCTCGCTTGAGCGGGCGGAGGATCCGCTCCGGGTCGTCGATCTGGGCAAGGGTCGCGGGCCCCTTGGCGCAGGTCCTTCCCCGGCTCCCGGGGTGGACCGGGTTTCCTTCGAACTTGGCGATCCTCCCGGTCCTCTTGTCGACGAACGCGAGAAGCCCGCAGGCCGCCTCGCAGTTGAAGCAGATCGTCGGGACGATCCGGTAGTGGATCTCCCGGCGCTCGGGCCATGCGGCCGGGTCGAGCTCCACCCAGTCCTCCCAGCGGTCGGGCGCGGGACCGATGGCGAGCTCCCAGGGAGAGGCGCGGCTGGCAAGACCGGTCGGCAATGTGCTCTTCCTTTATCTAGCTCGTCGGCAGGGCCTGGCCGGCCCGAACGAGGATGTCTTCCTCGACGAAAAGCCCGGCCAGAGCCGCGGCCCCGGCTCCGGCGAGGACCCACGGCTCGCTCGTCACGATCGAGACGGCGAGCGGTAGGAGGATCCCGGCTCCCACCCCGAAGACCCAGTGCGCCCTCGCGAATGGGCCGTGGGACACCAGGCGTTCGGCGCGCTCGTACTCCCCTTCGCGGCCTCGGGGCGCGAGCCGCGGCGCGAGAAGCGTGAGGGCGAGATGGAGCGCAAGGCTCGATGCGAGCCCCCACCGGAGCACGCCGGCCGGGACCTCCGGCAAGGCCGGCGAGAGGACGAGGAAGAGCGCGTCTCCCGCCACGAGCGCCTGCACCACGAGATGGAGCGCGAGCCCGCGCCTCATCCAGAGGACCCGCCCCTTCGCCTGGGCGAAGAGCCAGGCGGAGTAGGCGGCCGAGAGCGCGGCGAGGACGCCCGTCGCGCCCGCGGCGATCGTCCCTTGTGCCCGGTCGAGAGGGAGCGAGAGAAGCGCGAAGGCGAGCCAGAGCGAGATCGTGGTCGCATATCCCAGAAGGACGAGCGCCCCCTTGTGGAGCCACGATCGCTGGTTGGCGTGCGTGAGGACGAGGAAGGACCGCGCGGGCCTGGCGAGATCGCAGACGAGGATCGCGGCCGTGGCCGCGAGGAAGAGAAGCGCGAGACACGGGACCGCGACCGCGAGCGCGCGCGAGGCCCGTCCGGCCCACGAGAGGGCGAGCGCGAGCGGCGCCCCCGCCAGAAAGACCCCCGCGGCGAGCGACTTGGCGAAGAGGCAGGCCGAGACGAGACGCCCCCAGTAGGCCGGCTGGTCCACGTCGTAGACCGTTCGGGCCCGCGCCCGGTTCTCGAGCGCTTCGAATTGCTCCGCGTCGCGCTGGAGCCCGGGCATCCGGTTCGACCAGAGATAGCCGCCGGCCGCGCTGGCGGCCATGGGATCGATCGCGGCCGCATCCGCTTCCTTATAGAGAACGTTCGGCCCGGTGCCCGCCTCGAGTTTCCGCGCCGAGAGATTCCCGCCCGCCTTGAGCCTCGCGACGGCGCTCGCGGGGTCGTGGAAATCGCCGGGCACGATCGCCTCGGTCGGACAGACCACCGCGCAGGCCGGCGCGAGCCCCAGCTCGGCCCTGTGGGCGCAGAAGTGGCACTTCTGGGCGGTCCCGGTCGACTCATTGAGGTACAGGGCGTCGTAGGGGCACGCCTGCATGCACGCCTTGCACCCGATGCAGAACCGCGGGTCCACGTCCACGATCCCGTCGGAACGCTTCGAGAGCGCCGCGACCGGGCAGATCTCGACGCAGGGCGCTGCCGTACATTGGTTGCAGCGGAGCACCGCAAACGAACGCCGGACGACGGGGAACTCGCCCGACTCCACGTACTTCACCCAGGTCCGGAAGCTCCCCAGCGGGACGTGGTTCTCCGCCTTGCAGGCCACGGTGCACGCGTGGCACCCGATGCACCGCGACTGGTCGATCACGAACCCGAGCTGCATCGGGAGGGCTCTCCGGAGGGACGCGGAAATGCCGGAGCATGCTAGCGTTGCCGCGAGTCCCGTGCAACCGGGAGGCCTTGTCAAGCCGCCGAGGGAATTCTATATAGAAGGGCAGAATCCGGGAGCCTCGGCAGCGCGAGCATGATCATGACGCCCGACAAGATCCGGTTCACCTGCAAGGCGTGCGGGCAGAGAATCGGCGTCTCGCCCACGCGCGCCGGCATGGTGGGGAAGTGTCCGAGGTGCGGGAAGCCGCTCGTTGTCCCGACCTCGAGCGAGCGACCTCCCACCTCTTGACGCGTTCTGTCCGTTCGATCGTCGACTCGTTCGAGCGGACATCGGGCTATCATGGGGAAGCCCCAACGAGGAGATCTCCATGCGTAGATCCGTGTTCTCCGGGATCGCTCTGGCCGCCCTCATCGCTTCGGCCGCCTCCGGCCAGACCGACGACCCGACCCCGCCCAAGGAGACCGTCCGGCTCGTCTTCATCCACCATTCGACCGGCGAGAACTGGCTCTCCGACGAGAACGGCGGTCTCGCCCGCGCCCTTCAGGCCAACCACTACTTCGTGTCGGACACGAACTACGGATGGGGGCCGGACGGCATCGGGGACCGCACGGACCTCGTCGACTGGCCCGAGTGGTTCGTCGGAGAAGCGCGGGACCGCACCCTCTCCGCCGTGTACGAGGAAGGGGACGCGCATTCCCCCTACGAGCGGACGCTCGGTGACCCCGGGGGCGAGAACGAGATCGTCCTCTTCAAATCGTGCTTCCCGAATTCCGACCTCGACGGCCGCCCGAACGACCCCCCGGCGGAGGGCTACGAGCTCTCGGTCGGCGGAGCGAAGCGCGTCTATCTCGACATCCTCGAGTACTTCCGGAGCCGGCCCGACAAGCTCTTCGTCGTCATCACGGCCCCGCCCCTCTCCGATTCGACCCATGCCGCGAACGCCCGCGCCTTCAATCTGTGGCTCGCGAACGAGTGGCTGGAGTCTGCGAAGTACGAGGGGGCCAACGTCGCGGTCTGGGATTTCTACAACGTCCTCACCGCGCCGGAGAACCACCACCGCGTGCGCGACGGGAAGCTGGAGCACGTGGTCGCCCGCCGCAAGGACACCCTCCACTACCCCAGCGAGCCCGGCGACGACCAT
>JACQVV010000279.1 GCA_016209595.1 Planctomycetota bacterium | reverse complement strand
TACGACGCCGCCAGGCTGCGTTGCGCCTCCTCAACAACCGACTCCGTTGGGTTGTTTCGTCGGCGCGCCTTGCCTGGCGGCGTCTCGCTCGGCCTCGGTGTTGACGCATTTATTTCCTCACAGCCCCTAGGTTGTCACCCGAGGCGACGACGAGCGGTTAGAATCTGGCGCGTCCGGGCGCGGGGTGCGGGGAAGCTGGCGAACGGGGATCCCATGGCAAGGACCCGCCGCCCCGCCGTCTTCTTGCTCCTTCACCTCGCTTCCGGGATCGCGATGGCGCGCGAGCCGGAGCTGCGGGCCTATATCGTCCCGGGCCTCGTCCTCTTCCATCTAGTAGGCATCCGGAGGGGAAGAGCTCCCCTTCCCGTCATTCAGGGGGAGGGGAACAGCCCCCTCCCCCTTCGTACCGGCGGCTACGGCCTCTGCGAAGCAAAGGCCGCGCCAGCGGCCCCCTCCCCTTTTTCAAGCGGCGCCCCGAGGGGCTTCGGCTGGCTTTCCCTCGCCGCGGGGGGCTCGTTCCTCGCGCTCGGGTGGTTTGCCGCCGTGCGCGCGGAACCGGCGGATCCCGCCCGGCTCGGCCTCGCGGTCGGAGACGGGGCTCTCTACCGTTTTGAGGGCATGGCCGCCGAGCCGATCCGGGAGGTGAAGCCTGAGGGCCGCCGGCCGGGGCGCACGCTCTTCGACCTTGTCGCTCGCAGTGTCGAGACTCGGGACGGGACGCGGGCGTTCCCGGCGCGGCTTCGGGTCTCCGTCGGCGGCGATCTACCGCCTCCTTCTCCCGGCGACGAGGTCCGCGTGCTGGGCCGGCTAGAGAGGGTCCGAACCTCGGGGAACGAGGGGGAGTTCGACCTCGCCCGGGAGCTCGCCGCTCGGGGCGTCTGCGGGATTGTCGAGGTCCCGGATCGCGCGCTTATTTCGCCGTCCGGGGCGCCGACGTCCACGCCAGAGCGCTGGTCGAGCGCGCTCCGGCGCCGGGCGCGGGAGGGGGTGGCGCGACATTTCCGCGGGCGCGAGAGGCAGATCCTCGTCCGCGTGACGATCGGACCTTGGGAAGAAATGGATCCCGAGGTCGCCGCGGCCTTTCGCGACTCGGGCACATCGCATCTTCTCGCCGTCTCGGGGCTTCACGTCTCCGTTCTCGTCGCGCTGTTCTGGTGCGCGGTCCGCACGGCTCGTCTCCCCCGCCTGCCCGCAAGCGTTCTCCTCGCGCTCCTCGTCGCGGGGTACGCGCTCGTCGTGGGGCTCGCCCCATCGGTTCTGCGAGCTGCCGGCGTGGCGATCTTCGCGCTCGTCGCCCATCGGGTCGGCCGGCCGGTGGACGCGCTCCAGCTTCTGGCGGTCGTCGCGACCCTCCACCTTCTCTTCTCGCCCCTCGACCTCTGGGACGCGGGCTTCCAGCTCTCCTACGCGGCGACCGTCGGGGTCCTTTGGGCCGCGGGGGAGCTCCGCCGCCGGCGCCCGGCCGGACCTACCCCTCTCGCGCTTCTGGGGGAGAGTCTGCGGCAGCGAGTCCTCCGCGCGGCGCGGCGGTGGCTTCTTGAGAGCGCGGTTATCTCGGGAGCCGCCTGGCTCGCGACGGCGCCGCTCGCCGCCTTCCACTTCGGGACCTTCGCACCCGTGGCGATCTTGGCGAACCTCATTCTGGTTCCCCTTTTCGTCCTGGTCCTCTGGGGGGGCGTCCTCTTCCATCTCGCCGCTCTCGCCGGGCTCGACTCGCTCGCGGGGGTGATCGCCCTCCCCCTCGGGGCGGCACTCTCCCTTGGCGCCTGGCTCACGATCCTCTTCGCCGCGCTCCCCGGCGCCGGGATGGCGGTGGGGAGCCCGGGGGTCGCCGGCACGGGGCTACTCCTCGCGGCTCTCCTTCTCCCTGTTCTCACCGGCCCGGGCCGGCGCCGGCTGGTCGCGGGAGCGGCGAGCCTTGCGATCCTGCTGGGAGCGATCTTGCTCGGCGCGAAGGGTGGAGGCGACGCGCCGGAGGTCGTCTTCCTCGACGTCGGGAACGGGGGAGCGACCGTCCTTCACCTCCCCGGCGGGCGGACCGCGCTCTACGACGCGGGGTCGGCGGACCGGCTGGACGTGGGCCGGACCGTCGTCGAACGATACCTCCGCTGCCGAGGGGTCACGTCGCTCGACACGGTGTTCGTCTCGCATGGCGACCTCGACCACTGGTCCGGCCTCCCCTATCTCCTCGAGACCTACCGCCCGGCGAGGCTCGTCACGACAGCGAGGGTCCTCGAGCGGGCGCCGGCTCTCGCAACAATCGCAGAATCGGCCGGAACGCGGGTGGTGGTGGCGGGCCTGGGGGACCGGTTCGACCTCGGTTCCGGCGTCGAGGCGCTTGTTCTGGGGCCGGCGCCTGGACCCGCGCTATCCGACAACGACCACTCGCTCGTCATCCTGGTGTCGTGGCAAGGCCGGCGGGTCCTCCTGACGGGCGACATCGAAGCGCCGGGGATCGCCGACCTCCTCGCTCGAGGCGTGCCGCGCGCCGAAGTCCTCGTCCTTCCGCACCATGGCGAAGGGCTTCCGGGCCTGGAGGAACTTCTCGCCGCCACGCGCCCGCGGATCGCGGTCTCTCCCGCGCGCCGGGGGTGGACCGATGAAGGGACGCGCGAGGTCTGCCGTGCCGCGGGCGCGGCGCTTCTTGTCACCGGAGAAGACGGGGCTGTGCGGGTCCGGTTCGCGCCGGCCGGGCTCGAGGCGCGGGCCTATCGAAATGTCAGGCGGCGGCCTTGATCGGCCCGATCGCGATGTCACGCGCCGGCGGCTGCCTTGAGAAGCCTCCGGAGTCCTTCCCGGTCGTCCGGGAGCATCCGCTGGAAAGCCCGTGCGGCGTTCTCGAACGTCTCCGAGCTCACGGCCTCGGGACGGCGGAGCGCTCCGGAAAGCGCGGCGCGGCGGCCCGCGGCGAGAAGCCCCCTGATGGAGTCCCGGGGGCCCGCGCGGCCCGCGGGCTGGAGCGCGTATGCGCGACCCCGGACGTGGAGGAGATCCAGCACGAAGCCGTACCCTTCGGCCAGGTCCCCGAGGAGGGCGGCGAAGAGGGCGAGATCCGCGGAAGCGGTGCGCGCGAGCTCCACGCGGCCGCCGGGCCGGTCGAGGAGGACCCCGCTCCGTTCCAGGAAGGAGATCGCGAGTTCAAACCGGCGGCGCGGCGAGTCGCCGGGCGGCTCGACGAACTCGCAGGCGTAGAGACGGTCGAGGCGCTCGAAGACCTGGTAGACCTGCGGGCGCAGGTGTTCTCCTGAGCCGAGGCTTGCGAGGGCCTGGGAGACCTCGGCGAGACCCCGCAGGTGGTGGACGATCGTGTTCTTGTAGTAGGCGAGCGCGAGGCGGTCCTCCGCGGCCGGTGCGTAGAGAATCTCCTCCCCGCGTCTCTCCGAGCGAACGAGCCCGAAGCGGGCGAGGAGGCGCGTTGCCTCCTCGAAGGCGCGGTCGGGGGCCCTGAGCAGGGCGGCGGTAGGCGCTCCGAGCCAGCGCAGTGCCGAAAGGAGCCGCTCCTGGCGCGCGAGGAGGACGCGGCGGCCTGCCGGGAGGTCGCGCGAGCCCAAAAGGGCGGCCGAGACGAGAGAAGTCGGCGTCACCATCGTCACCCGGTTGATCCGGTCGGAGATCGAGAGGCCGAGCTCCTCCAGGAACGGGCGCCAGGCAGGCGAGGACCGGTCGGTCCCGGGAGGGAGCCGGCGCGAGGCGTAGTCGGCGAGCGAAACGATCTCCCCCACACGGAGATAGACTCGGCCATATCGCTCGGTGAGAGTGCGCGAGAGGGAGAGAAGCCCCGCGAGGCTCTCGGGGTTCTTCGGAGCGCCCGAGAGCTCAGCCGCGTGCGAGCGGTCCTCCGGCACGCGGTCGTAGTTGATGGCGATGGGGACGAGGAAGAGGTCGTCGGCGGCCCCGTCGAGGAAGCTCTCGGCGATCATGCCGAGAAGCCCGTACTTCGGCTCACGGAGCCGCCCGGTCCGGCTCCGCCCGCCCTCGATGAAGAACTCGATCGAGTAGCCCTCGCGGATCATGTAGCGAAGGTACTTCTTGAAGACCTCAGGGTAGAGCCTTGAACCGCCGAACGTGCGCCGGATGAAGAAGGCCCCGCCCTTCCGGAAGATGGTGCCCAGCGGCCAGAAGGAGAGGTTGACTCCCGCGGCGATATGCGGCGGGGTGATGTCATGGTTGTAGAAGATGTAGGAGATGAGGAGGTAGTCGAGGTGGCTCTTGTGGCTCGACACCAGGACGAGCGGGGCGCGCTTCAGGTGGGCTCGCACGCGCTCGATCTCGGTCCCGAGGACGTGGACTCTGCGGAAGAGCGTGTTCCAGACCCAGGTGAAGATCCCGTTCAGGAACTCCAGCCAGCGCGGGCTTGTGTCGGCCGCGATCTCGTCCAGCATCTTCTCCGCGCGGCCGGCAACCTCGGGTAGCGGCCGGCCGTCGCGCCGGGCGATCTCGGCGAGGTCGGCCCGGAGAGCTTTGAGGATCTTCTCTTTCGTCCGCTCCCGCGGCTTCTTCACCGGGCCCGCGGTCACGCGGAACTCGCGGTAGAGGTAGTTCCGGAGCGAGAGGCGGATCAGGCGGGCGAGCCGCTCCCGGCCGGCGCCGCGGTGCTCTGCGAGGAAGGCGGCGAGATCGATCGGTTCGGCGAGGACGAGCGACGCGCGCCGGTAGCCGCGGAGGAATGCGACCATCTTGCGGAGCCGCCCCGGGTCGAGCGACTCCCCGAAGAGGACGTCGGCGAGCGTCCGGCCGAGCGTCCCCGGCCGGCGCTGGAAGAAGAGCACCTGCGGGACGAGGTAGATCGGGCGCTCCGTCCGCTCCTGCGCCTCCACGAGGGCGAGGATGGGGTCCCAGAGAGGCGCCCAGAAGCGCTCGACCAGGCGATCGAAGAGGCTCGTTCCCCGGCCGAGGAAGACGAGCGAGCTCTCTCCCTCCCGGCAGAGCGATTCCAGGTATCCGCTCGTTCGCGGGTCGGGGAGGCGCTTCCCGCGGAGGTAGTAGCCCAGCTTCACGAGGGTCGTCCGGACCACGGCCGCGAGCGGCTGCCAGAGCGAGAGGTTGATCCCGTTGGCGAAACGGGCGAGCGGAAGACCCTCGCGCAGATAGACCCAGTTCGAGCAGAGGTAGTCGAGCGTGCTCCGGGTCCGTAGGCAGTAGACGACCGTGCCCTTCGCCGCGAGCTCCTTCACCCGGGCGACCTGGGTCGAGTCGGTGCGGACCGGCCCGAAGTAGCGGCGAAAGAGCCAGCGGAGCACCGGCCCGTAGGCGTCGTGCATCCGCGACGTGTAGTAGTCGACGCTCTCGCGAAAGACTGGCAAGTGCATCCCCTGGTGACAGGAAGCGTGGATTCTATCCCTGCCGCGAACTTCCGGGGAGGCGCGCACCGGTGACAGAGTCGAGCAACACCCGCTTGTTTGCCTTCGGAGGTGCCCGACGCTCGCGCCGCCGGCAACATTCCGAGTACGAGTCCGAGCCCGAGTACGAGAACGAACCCGAGGACGAGTGCGAGTACGAGTCCGACAGGCGAGTCGACTCGGAATTGCGGTTTGTCACATAGCGGGAGAGCCCACCGGCGTCACTCGAACCGTTCGACCTCGACCAGGAGGTGCTCCACCCTCCCATCCTCGGCCGGCGGGGACCCGAGGGGAACCAGAAGCGACTCGCCCGGCGAGAGGGGCACGGTCAGTACCGCCCGGGACGATGAGACGCGCGGCCCCTCGACCGTGAGGGCCGCGACGGCGTAGCGGGCCGTCTCCCCGGCGAGCTCCGCGAGTTTCGCGTCGAGCGAGACAAGGAACGTGCCGCCCCGATGGGCGAGGCCCGAGACCCGGATCGGAAGCCCCCGCATGGTAGGTCCCAGTCGCCGGGGCCTGGATCGCCGAGCCCTCGGCGAGAGCCCCGCGGACGTCCGCCACGTAGTGGGCGGCGTCGGAGCGGCCCACGCCGAGCCATCGTTCCAGCGTCCCGGCCACGCTGTAGGTCTCGACCGCGTCCTTCTCGGGATCGAGGCGCGAGAGGATTTTCTCCGAAATTCCGGGCGCCAGGACGAGCCGGCTCCCCTCGGCGGGCCCGAACTCGGAGAGGAGCGCGGGACCAGCCCGGAACCGGGTGATGCGGAACCGGACTCCCCGGGTCACTTCCGATTTGAGATCTGCGAGAAAGGCCGCGACGCGCTCTTGCGTCTCGGGCGGAGCCGCGATGACCAGGCGTCCCCGGAGGAGACGGAGTCCGCTCCCCTCCGTGTCCCAGATCTCGGGATCGATGCTCGCGCGAACGAGCTCGGCCAGCTCTTCCTGCGTGATCCACACCTCCCCGGCCGCGGTGTCCTCGAAGATCGCGCGGCCTCCTCGGAGCTCGACGGGGGCTTCTGGCCTGTCGCTCCCGAGCTCCATGTGTGCCCAGGCTTCCTGGGCCGAGACGGTGAACTCCTGGACGTCGTAGGTCGCGAGCACCGACCGGCTGGGCGCGTTCCCCTGGGCCCGCAGAACCACCACGTCGTCCAGCAGCTCGACCTCGATCGGGTAGATGAGCTCCAGGAGACCCAGGAGTTCCCAGACAGAGATCGACTCGGTCTCCAGCGTGAACGGGGCACGGAGGAGCTCCGGCCCCCCGTCGTTGGTGAAGTCGCGGGCAACGAGGACATTGAACCCACCGGAGCGCCGGATCGTGTCGAGGACCTCGGAGAGCGGCTGTTCCCGGAAACGAGCCGCGATTTTCTTCGCGGAGAGCGCCTCGACGAACCGGGCGCGGCGCTTCTCGGCCTCGCTCGGTTCGTAGGACGGCGGTTCGAGCCCGGCAATCGTCCGGACGAACGGGCGGGCGACGACGAGGCTCGAGGAGCCGACCTCGCACGCCAGGCACCGCCCGGTCGGGACGGGTGCCACGGTCTCGACGCGCTGGCGGCGCTTCGCGGGCAGGCCGACCACGCCGTGCGCGGCCTCGACGGTCCGCCCGGGAAGCGGCCGATCGGCGCTCGCGACGAGGCGGAGCCAGACCGTCCGCCCCTGGGCGGTGACGATCGGCTGGACCGTCACGGTGAACGGCTCTCCCGTCCAGGCGACCTCGGGTTCGACGAGATTTGTCCCGGTCGTGGCCAGTGGGCGCTGGCCGGCGACGTAGGGCGTGTCGACCCGGTTCTCGATCGTCGCGGGCTGGCCGGCCGTCGAGACCGCCACGAGCCGGGCGAGCAGCGCCTCATCCGCCACGCCGCCGGCCGCGATCCGCGCGTCGAGCCTCTGGGTTCAGAGGTCCAGGATCAGGCGAAGCGCCTCGTCCACACGGGACATCTCCTCGGGCGAGAGGGTCCCCAGGCGCTTCTGGAGTCTCCCCTTGGAGAAAGCATGCATGTGACTCGCGTTCAGGTAGCTCCTGCGGATGAGCCCACTCCGCTTCCCCGGCTCCAGGGCTACGCAGAATGGCAGCTTCTCGCTGCGCGGATTCGTTGTGACGGCGACGAGGAGCACGTGATCCTTGGACGGGACCGTGGAGAAGGCATTCCTCTCGACGATCACGGCCGGCCGGACCCCTCCTTGCTCAGATCCCCGCGCGGGGCGAAAGTCGCAGAGATAGACCTCACCTCGCAGAGGCTGCCTGGACCCGACCACGAATCAGAGATCCGCTTCCGGAGCGACTCTCAAGAAGTCCTCGGAGAGCGCGCTTTCCTCGCGCGCGAACGACTCGTCATCGTAGACCTCGGCGGTGATCCGAGTCATTTGTCGTTCGTGCTTTTTGTCCAGGACGCGGTTCAGAAGCCGCAGGACGAATTGGTTTCTGGACAAAGCACCCCGCCGTCCGTCGATTCGATGGACAAGGTCCTCGGGGAAGGAGAACGAGACTTTCCGCATGCTTGCTCCTCCGTATCGCGACTCCTGATTGTCAAGCATGAGCATCAATCGTAGTCGAGATGGACAGCGACTGCCAGGCCCGGCCGCTGCGTCGGGGGAGCTCCTACGGATCGGCAGGCGCGGATCGCGATGCCGTCCCTGGCTTTTCGGTCTTCCGCCGCCCGAGCGGTAGAAGACGCGCGGCCGCACGGGAGAACGACGACCCCAGATCGTCGAGAAGCGAGTAGAAGACCGGGACCAGGAACAGCGTGAAGATCGTGGACGCCGCGAGGCCCCCGATGAGCGCCCGGCCGAGGGGGTAATAGGGGACGTCGGCGACGGCGGTATCCCCGAGCGCCATGGGGAGGAGGCCGACGATCGTCGTTCCGGCCGTCATGAGAACCGGCCGCAGGCGGTCGCGGCTCCCCTCGACCATGGCGCGAGCGCGGTCGACCCCGGAGGCCCGGAGCCGGTTGATGAGGTCGACGAGGACGATCCCGTTGTTGATGACGACTCCCACCAGGATCACCAGGCCGATGAAGGTCATGATCCCCATCGGCGTGTCGGTGAGGTAGAGGATCCAGTAGACGCCCGTGAAGGCGAAGGGAATCGCGATCACCACCGCGAGCGGCAGGAGGAACGACTCGAAGAGGACTCCCATGAGGAGGAAGACGAAGAGGATGGCGAGCCCCACGGCGAAGAGGAAGGACTCCTGGTTTGCTTTCCACTCGTCGAAGCTCCCGCCCTTCTTCCACTCGTAGCCCTCGGGGAGCTCGACGCCGGCGAGCCGCGCGTCGATCGCGGCCGAGAGGTTCCGGAGGTCCTCACCCTCCCCCTCGGCCGTGAGCGTAAGAACCGTTCGGCCCCCCTCGTGGGAGATCTGGCCAAAGCCCTTCCCCTGCTCGAAGCGCGCGACGGCGGCGAGCGGGATCTCGCGACCGTCCCGGGTCCAGATCGGCAGGCTCTTCAGGCGCTCCAGATCGAAGTCCGACTCGATCTTGGTGCGGATGACGACGGGAATCTCGCGATCTCCGGTGAGGAGGTCCGGGAGCCGCTGGCCGCGGACCGCGTACTGCACGGTGCCGACGATGGCGCGTGGGTCGAGGCGATACCGCTGCGCCGCCGGGCGATCCACGATGATCCGGATCTCGTCGAAACCCCGTTCCACGTCTGATTCGAGCCCCGTGAGCCCGGGGAGGCCCTGGAGATGGTGCTCGAACTCCCGGGCGATGTCGGAAAGCCGCTCGCTGTCCGGCCCCTCGAGCTCCAGGGTGACGCCGGAATCGCTCGCCTGGCCGCGCTGCCAGTGCCAGCCCATGCGGGCGTCGACGCCGGGGAGTTTCGGCAGGAGCTTCTCGACGTCGGCGACGATCTCGTCCTTCTCCCGCCGCATCTCCTCGCGGGGGGTGAGCGTCGCCCGGATCTCCGCGCGGCGCGTGTTTACCGTTGTGAAGAGGTTCACGACCTCGAGGCGTTCGCGGTTCGCCCAGATCCGCTCCTCGACGATCTTCGTCGCGTCGTCCGCCTCCCAGATCGTGAAGTCGTCGGGAAGAATCAGGGTGACGTGGAACTCGCGCGACAGGTCGCTCCCGCGGTCGGTCTGATCGATCTTCCCGTAGACCCACCACGTGGAGGCCATCGCGGGAACCAGGAGCCAGAACACCGCGTCGAACCGGTGGGCGAGGCAGAGCCCCAGGAGGAAACCATACAGGCGCGTGCCGAACGCGATCACGGCACCCAGCGCCCGATCGATCTGGCGCTGGACAAAGGCCGCCGGAAAAAGGACGAACCGCCAGAACCGGGCGAAGGGGACCCTCGGCCGGACGCGGCTTGCCGCGAAGGGGATGAAGACGAGGGCGACGAAAAGAGAAGCGCCGAGCGAGTAGCAGACGGGGGCGCCGAGCCGGGCCATAAAGAACCGGAAGGCTCGGTCCTCCCCCATGAGCACGAGCGGCAGGAAGACGATCATGGAGGTCGCGGTGGAAAGGACGACCGCGAGCGCGATCTCGCTCGCGCCGACCCGGGCGGAGGTCCGAGGATCGAGGCCGCGCGCCGCGCGGAGACGGTCGATGTTCTCGACCACCACGATCGAGTTGTCGACCAGCATCCCGACCCCCAGGGTGAGCCCCATGAGCGAGAGAAGGTTCAGGCTCTCGCCCTGGAAGTAGAGGGTCGCGAGAGCGAGGAGAAGGGAGAGCGGGATGGAGAGCGTGATGACGAGAGTCGTCCCGACCCGGCGGAGGAAGAGGTAGAGCACCCCCATGGCCAGGAACGCTCCCCAGAGGGCGCTCGACTCCAGTCCGTCGAGCGACTCCTTGATCGAGTCCCCCTGGGAGTAAAGGAGCGTGAACTCGAAGTCGGCGAGCCGCGGGTCCGCGCTGAGCTCCTCCTCGATCGCGCGGCGTATCCCGGCGCAGGTCTCGACCGTGTTCGCATCCCCGACCTGGTAGATCTCGACGGTCGCGGTCGCGGAGAGGTCGATCCGCGAGAGGCGGTCGGGGACGGAGTAGGCCAGCCGCGGCTTCTCGTCGAGGAGGTCCCCGAGGATGAGTCCGTCGCGCACGGGGAGCTCGGCGATCTTCGCCGGATCGTCTATCCGGGCGATCGAGCGGAGGTAGTAATGGGTGCCGCCCGCGGTGATCCGCCCGGCGGAGAGATTGAAGTTCTCCCGCGAGAGTCTGCCGAAAAGTTCATAGAGGTTCACGCGGTGCTGGAGCACGCGCTCGCGGTTGAGCGCGATCTCGATCTGTTCCTGGAAAAGCCCCGAGCTCTCGACCCGCGCGACGCCCGGCAGGCGCTCCAGCCGGTTCACCACCGCCTCCTCGATCAGATGGCTCTTCTGAACGAGGAAGAGTTCCGGGTCCCCTTTTCCCCGCCGCGGGCTGACGGCGAGATAGAAAATCGCCATGTCGTCCAGGTTGTACTTCCGCACGAAAATCGAGTCCACATCGGCCGGGAGCCGTGCCCGAACGCGCTCTATCCGGTCCGTGACCTGGGCGTAGGCGACGTCCATGTCCGCCGCGCCCGTGAACTCGATGAAAACGAGCGAGCGGTCCGGACCGCTCCGCGAGTGGATCTCTTCCACTCCCTCGACCGTCCGGAGCGCCTCCTCGATCGGGGTCGTGATCTGGAGCTCCACCTCCCGCGGGTTCGCGCCGGGGTAGGGGACGATCACCATCATGAAGGGGGGCGTGTACCCCGAGGGAAGCTGCTGGACCGGGATGCGGCGGTAAGCGATCCAGCCCAGGACGAGGAGCGCCAGGAAGGCCATCGTCGTGGTGATCGGGCGCGAGACTCCGAGCTCGACCATCCAGTTCCTCGGGACCTTAGAGCTCATCCCAAAGCCCTCCCGTCGCCGGGCTCGCGGCGGCGGCCCGTCTGCTTCGTTGCTTCGCGCTTGCCATGGCTCTGCTATGGTTGCGCGCTCGCGCCTCGCATCCGGGCCGCCGGCGCTTCGCCGGGCTCGGTCCGTGCTCTTGGGATGAGCTCTTCGCGCCGGTCGCGTTCATTTTGGCATTCCATCACGGGGCCGGCAGCGGGTCAACGCGGGGGCGGAGTTGTCCAGGGTCCCGTCAAAGTCGGTCGCCTGATCGAAAGGCAAACGTCGAACGCTGAACGTCGAACTCTCAACTTCGAAGTTCGACGTTCGGCGTTGGATGTTCGACGTTTCTGAGC